>DYLD01000035.1 GCA_020722315.1 Syntrophus aciditrophicus | reverse complement strand
AAACGGATCATGCTCTCTTCGGCCTGCTCCGCAGAAATCATGCTGAAACTTGCCCGCATATAATTCTTAAGTCCATCCGTCGTGGAAAACCCACTTCCCGGAACCAGCAGAATGCCCAGATCCATACCGTCCGTCTCCACCATTCTGTCGGCGTCAAAACCCTCCGGAAGCTCAAAGAGAATCATGCATTACGATTCCAATCTGGTGAATTTTTCCACTTCCTTCATTTCATCGTCAAGATGGAGGCGTTCCGCCGTCTTTCTGGTTGGAATCCCCCGTTCATCCCATCCACGAATATCATAATAATGGCTGAGAAGCTCATCGTACTGCTTCCTCTCCAGAATCTTCCCCGCGATCGGGCCCTTCTTGTCGGCATTTGCCTTGTCAAACCAGGCCATCGGAGGGTAATCCCGCGTCCTGTCCCATTGGGGAATTTCACGCACCCAGAAAAATTTCATCAACGCATAGATCCGATCGCCCAGATTCCAGAAATCTTCCAGCGTCCATTTTAAACCTGTCGCAGCGTTGAAATATTTCGGGTAGTTTTCAAGATCCCATCCCAATTCAATCCATGGGAAACGACAGGAAACCAAAGATTCGAACATCCCGCCTCGAATCCTCTGTAGTTCCACCACTTTCTCCGCCTTGTCTCTGCCATAGGACCCCCGAACAGTGTGGTTCAATTCATAGGAAATAATCCACGCCTCTTTATGGTGCGCGCCGATCGGGCTTGTCCCAAATGCCAGTGCCATCCCCGGAATAAACTTGCAGTTATATGCCGCGAGCTCCAACCCCTTAACCTGCATCGCATAGGCCTCGGAGTCATGCCCGAATTTTTTTGCCATCCTCAGCGACCCGTCGGCAAGCATGTTTCCGAGCTCGCCCTCACGTCTCGCCGTCATACCCAATAGTCTCTTAGCAGCCTGCGCATCGCCGAACCGGAAGTCCCCCTCAATGATCCCGTGTGCAACGGCATCAGCATAAAAGGCCAGCGTTCCTCCCGCTGACATCGTATCCATCCCGTAATCGTCGCAAAGATAGTTCAGCGAGCCGACCTGTTTCAATTCAAAAATACCGAGATTGGAACCGAGAAGCGCGATGTTCTCGTAGTCCATTTCTGTTTCCCGTCCTTCATCATCCCGTATGGCAATACCACAATGCATCGTACAGTTCGGACAACCATAGGTGGCGACTCTGGCCTCGTTAAGCCTTTCCCCATCAAGTTTCCATGCATCCCGGTGATGGGTCTCCCGAAAATTCCGGACCGGCAAAGCAGCAACGTCATTCAACCAACTAAAAACAGCATCCGTACCCTGTACAGACCAGCGGGTTTTCTTATCGATGTCGTGCACCTTTTTCAGGTCTTCCACGCCAATCTTCTTCATCAATTCCGGCTCGGCGACAGGGATCTTCCCCGTCCCTTCAACCACAACGGCCTTCAGGAGCTTCGATCCCATGACCGCTCCCATACCCGTCCTCCCGCCGGCGCGTCCCTCCATGCTCCGAACAACCGCATACAAAACCATGTTCTCCCCTGCTTGACCGATATTGAGAACCCCGACCCTCTTGCCGTACTTTTCGTAGAGCCAGGCATTCGTGTCGAAACTTCCCTTGCCCCAGATCTCCTCCGCAGGCAAAAACTCCACATTGTTGTCCTTGATATACAGATAAACAGGGGAAGAAGATTTTCCTTCTACAATCAATAGATCATAACCCGCCTTCCTGAGCTGCTCGGCAACCATCGTCCCGAGGTTCCCGTCTCCATAGCCTCCCGTCATCGGAGACTTGGCCGCGACCACCGCCTTGCCGGTATTGGGGGCTGGAATTCCGGATATAGGCCCCAGAGAAACGATAAACTTGTTTTCCGGACCAAGCGGATCAATGTTGGGTTTCAGCTCGTCCCAGAGTATCTTCACGGCAAATCCGCGTCCACCTACCCATCTATGGGCAAAATCCTCCGTGAAAGGTTCTTTATGGTACGTTTTCGTCGTAAGATCTACCCGTAAAAGGCTTCCATTCCATCCGAACATTTTCTTCTCCTTAGGTTGAGTTAATAAGATTTTTCCATGCCCTTTTCATGCCGCTTCAAAACACCTTACAGCAAAACAAAGATGCTTGTGTTTCCGTCAATAAGGTGGACCCTGTCGGCGCTGCACTGCACTGTCTAACGGAATCGCAGACGGCACGGGATTGATAAAACTTCGTCTAAGGTTTTATGGCAGCATGGAGGCGGTTCAGGGCTTCGGCCAGGGTTGCCCGGGGGCAGGCAATGTTGATACGTTCAAAGCCGTCGCCGGCGTCTCCGAAGATGTACCCCTCGTCCAACCACAGCTTCGCCTTGTTAAGCATGAAATCTTCCAGTTCCCGCCCCTTCATCCCCAGCGCGCGACAATCCATCCAGACCAGATAGGTTCCCTCGGGCTTGATGATTTTGATCTGCGGGATATATCGGCCGATGAAATCCGTCATGAAATCAAGGTTCCCCTGCAGATAGTCAAGCAGCTCTTCGAGCCAGGCCTCGCCGTGACGGTAGGCGGCCTCCAGCGCGACGATCCCGAAGAGGTTGGGGCGTCGCATGAAATTGCACTCGAGCACATCACCGTAAAGAGCCCGCAGTTTTTCGTCGGGAATGATGATCGCCGAGGTCTGCAGGCCCGCCATGTTGAACGTCTTGGTCGGGGCGACGCAGACCACAGAGTTCCGGGAGAAATCATCGTTGATCGATGCAAAAACGGTGTGCCGGTACCCCCTCAATATCAGGTCGTTGTGGATCTCGTCGGAAAGGACGATCACGTTGTTTCTAAGGCAGATTTCTCCAAGCCGGGTCAGCTCTTCCTTTGTCCAGACCCTTCCCACCGGATTGTGGGGGCTGCAGAGAATCATGAGCTTCGCCTGCGGATCCCGGGCCTTGATTTCGAGATCGTCAAAGTCCATCTCATAGCGACCGTTCCTAAGCTTCAGCGGATTATCCAGTATTTCCCGATGGTTGTTTTTGATTGACACGAAAAACGGATAATAAACTGGCGTCTGGATGATCACCTTGTCGCCCGGTTGTGTGTAGGCGTGCATAAGCATATTCAGCGCCGGCACGACCCCCGGACCGAATTTTATCCAGTCCTTTTTCACATCGAAGCGATGCCGCCTTTTCATCCAGTCGATAATCGCGCCATAATAGCCGTCGCAAGGAACGGTATAGCCGTAAGCCCCGGCCTCGGCCCTTTTTCGTACAGCCTCGATAACCTCGGGCGGGCCGGAAAAATCCATGTCCGCAACCCATAATGGCAGCAGGCTCGTGTCCGGATTGGTGTCCCATTTCATCGAGCAGGTGTTGCGTCGATCCATGACGGTATCAAAATCGTATTTTTTCACGGCAGGTTTCTCCTATAGTATGTGAGGGTTTGGTATCTTGCGGGACAGGAACCATGTCCATGTTTATCCTGGGGTCCAAAAAAAATCTATAAGCGGCAATCGTCCGCACCTTCGAAGCGCAAGCCTCGGGGATAGCTGCTTCGGGGCTACTATAGAAGTCCTGAGCGATCGTGTAAAGTCTTTCTTTGAGACGTTCATCGTACAGACGCATTGTTCCAAGCTTCTCCTCCGCCCAGTGTCTGGGGTTTTCAGGACGGGGCATGGCGTTGCGGTTTCCTCGTAAAGAATATCCTTCCATTTCTTGCACCGAGGACGCAAAAAGATGTTTTTCTGTTGCCGTCTCTACGCCCGGCGCTTTTGCCGACAGACGTAAAATTGGCAGCGTTGTAGCAGGCGCCGGTAAATTGGAGATCAACAAAAGTCTCAAATTTTTTCTTGACATATAGAAAAGATGATGTAAACGAGTGGCAAAACTGGCGCTTAATGCCCAGAGAGGGTGCGCATTATTCAGGATCACCTATTGAAAACTCTATCAAGAAATTGTTAAAGGACGGGCATGCCTTAAACAAAGATGGCAATATGCGGGTAAATAGTGTGCATCAGCGATTACGTATCGCAGAAACAACGAATAGAACATGAGATTGAGCATTTAAAACAAACATCCCAGGCGCCGCCGGATGGAACTGATATTTCATCACTCGAAGATTACAACTGGTTTCAGAAGATATGCGATGGAAGCAAGAACCTGTTTGATTTTGTCACCAGCCGCGCCTGCCATAGGTTTAAACAAATGACACGATGGTTGCTACCGTTTTATCAAAACGGAACAGTTGATTTTTTATGCACTGTCACGGTTGGGTTAAAAGAGACTCTCAGACAGTCACCGTTCGGCTTGAAACGCTTGAGATACCGAGCCGGAGGGCTGCTCAAATACAACTTTTTCGGAAACCGACCGAATTGGGTGTCTCCACACCCGCCGGGAAGCTTTTCCAAATTGAAGTCGGAGCTTCACCAATCGAGTAAGCGAGTGTCCCAAAAATAGGGCGATCTTGAGCATGCAATAACGAGGTCTGTCCTTAAGGATTGACTGTAACGTTCCTCTATCAAAGCCCGTGTTTTGATGATGAGTGAACAGGATTGAAAAATCGTCAACATGTTTTTTTCAGGGTTTATTTGGAGAAAGGAAATAAGCTGCCATGCGGGTGCTGGTACTGGGAGCCTTCGGTCTTCAGGGGCGGGCGGCTCTTTACGCCCTGTCGTCCTCGGCCGATGTCTCTGAAATCATCTGCGCCGACTGCAATCTGGATCATTATGAAAAAATCAGACGGATTGCTGTTCGGGACATACTGCGTCCGGTCCGCCTTGACGCATCCGATTTTGAACAACTGACAGGCCTTTACCGGCAGGCGGATGTGGTGATTGACTTGCTGCCCCGAACATTTGCCGACATCATCTGCCGGGCCGCCGTGAAGACAGGTAAAAGCGTCATCAACGCCAATTACACCCACGAGACGGCGAAATATGATCAACAGGCAAAAGAAGCCGGAATAGCCATTATGGGGGAGTGCGGTCTTGACCCCGGGATTGACCTCATTTTTTACCGCCGGGCCCTCGACAGCTTTGACGAGGTGCACGTGATTAATTCGTATTGCGGCGGTTTTCCCGAAAAGGCGGCCTGCGACAACCCCCTGAACTACAAAATATCATGGACATGGGAAGGGGTGCTCAGCTCATCGATGCGGGATGCCAGGGTGATCAGCAACGGGCGGGAAAGGGTGATCCCGGCAGCCGATCAGCACAGGCCCGACAACATCTCCGCCCTGGAATTTCCCGGATTGGGAACGCTCGAGTCCATCCCCAACGGGGATGTTGTTTATTTTACCGATTTGTTGGGAATTACGAACAAAGTAAGGGAAGCGGGGCGCTATGCATTGCGCTGGCCGGGCTGGAGCGCGTTCTGGCATCCGTTGAAACAACTTGGATTCCTGGAGAAAGAGCCTGTTTCCGGGCTGAAATGCGCCGTGACTCCGTATGAATTCATGGACAAGTTTTTGGCTCCGCGCCTGCAGTATGGTGAAAATGAAAAGGACCTCGTCGCTATGTTCAATGTTTTTGAGGGCCTCTGCGGCGGGAAGAAAAAACGGCTGACCGCGAGCATGCTGATTGAAAGGGATCTGGAGACGGGCCTGATGGCCATGAGCAAGGGGGTAGGTTATCCCGCCGCCATTGCCGCCCGGATGATTGCGGATGGAAGGATCGGGGATAAAGGCGTTCTCACGCCGGCGCTCCATGTGCCGTGGGAACCATTTTTCACAGAGCTTGGCGCGCAGGGGATAGAGTTTACGATAAAAGAAGAGTGGGTTTAATCACACAAACGAAGGAGGATGGTATGAAGATGAAACGTATGTGGGTTGCAATGGTTGTTTCTGCACTGGTTTTGCTGCCGGCTCTCGGGGCGTTTGCCGGCGCGCTCGATGAGATCGTCAAGCGCGGAGAGCTTCGGGTAGCGGTTCAGTCCGGTGTGCCGCCCTTTGCCTTTGTTGACAAAACGGGGAAACATACCGGTTCGATGGTGGAGTTCGCCGCCGATATGGCCGCCAGAATGAATGTCAAGCTGAAGGTTCTGGATTATGACTGGGATGGTCTGATTCCTGCGCTTTTGTCGGGGAAGGCAGATATTCTGGCTGCGGATATGACCCCTACGCTCCAGCGGGCCCTGAAGGTCTCCTTTTGCGATCCCTGGTACTACGTCCAGCCCTGCGTCTTTACAAAAACGGCCGCCAAATACCAGACTCTGGCCGATGTAAACAAGCCGGAGGTGACTGTCGGAGTCCTTCTGGGTTCCACCGGCGAGAATATTGCCAAAAAATACCTTCCCAAGGCGAAAATCAAATCCTACAAAGGGAGCGGCCGTATGGTCGTACAGGCCCTGCTGGCCGGCCATGTGGATGTCGGGGTCAACGACGACCTTGCTGTTTTGATGGTGCTGCCCGATTTTCCGCCCAATTCCGTGCGGCTTTTCCCCAAGAGGCTGGGAGAAGGCAAGGATCCGCTCTCCTTTGCGGTGCGCTACGAAGCCCAGGATCTCTGGCAGTGGGTAAATCTCTACTTTAAAACGGCACGGGAAGACGGGTCGTACAAGAAAAACGTCAAGTACTGGCTCGAATCGTCCGAATGGAAAAAGGAACACTAAAAATCGGAGATCCGATACGGCGGACGGCATTTTCATCCCGTCTGCCGTATCGGCCTGAATTTTGGAAAATGCGTTGGAATGCTTGAATTTTTTAATTACAGAACCATCTGGGAGTACATGCCGCTGTTTGAGGAAGGATTAAGAAATACCTTCCTTATTTCAATCGTTTCTCTGTTTCTTGCCCTGATCGTTGGCGTTCTGGCCTGCGCGGCCCGTCTTTCAAACTGGAGGGGGCTGCGGGCCGTCTCCATCGCCTATATCGAATCCATCCGTTCCACGCCGCTGCTCGTCCAGATTTACTTTCTCTACTTCGGCCTACCCACACTCGGGATCCGCATACCCGAAATTCAAACTGGGATCCTGGCGCTGATGTTCAACAGCGGCGCCTACATTGCCGAAATAGTCCGGGCCGGCATAACGTCCGTTCCCAACGGCCAGATCGAGGCGGGGATTTCTTCTGGTCTCAGTTACTTCCAGCGCATGCGTTTCATTATTCTTCCCCAGGCGGTTGGGGTTACGGTGCCGCCCCTTCTGGGACAGGCCATTACGCTGGTCAAGGATTCCGCGTTGCTGTCGATGATTTCCGTGGTGGAACTGACGCGTTCCGGGCAGATACTAACCTCGGAGCGATTCATGCCCGCCGAGGCATTTTTTACGGTTGCCCTTCTTTATCTGGTGATCTACTTTTTCCTGAAATACCTGTCCGGCTGGTCGCAGAAAAAACTCATCTTCAGGGAGACATGAAAACAGCGTGATCCTTCACTATTTTCAGCAGTTAATCCAAATATTTCCCTTTTTTCTCAGGGGTTTGTGGATGACCGTTTTGATCTCCGGCGCCAGTCTGTTTCTTGGAACGATTCTCGGTTTTCTTCTGGGGATGGTGCGTTCGCGGAAAAACAGGCTCGTAAATCCCCTGATTGGATTCTTTGTTGATGTGATGCGCGGAACGCCCTTTATTGTTCAGGTGTTCATCGTCTTTTTCATTCTCCCCGAATTCGGCGTCGAGCTTGAGGCGTTCACCGCGGCGGTGCTGGCCATGACGATCATGGGCTCGGCCTTTATCTGCGAAATCGTAACGGCGGGAATCCTCGCCGTCCCCAAAGGGCAGTGGGAGGCAAGCAGCAGCAGCGGGTTGAACATCCTTCAGCAGTTGCGTCTTGTTATCATGCCCCAGGCCATGAAAACCATCCTTCCCCCGCTGGTCGGGCAGTATGTGCTTTTGATCAAGGATTCGTCGGTTGTCTCGGCCATCGGCGTCGTGGAGCTGACGCGGGTGGGGTGGCTTACCGTCGTGCGCATCCCCGAGGGGTTGATGGTATTTTCTCTGGTAGCGGCACTTTATTTTGCCATTTCGTATCCGCTGATACGCATATCCAACTCTTTAGAGAGAAAATTGACCGTCAATCGGGTAAGTCTTTGAAATTCCGTATGTTACTTCGGGTGACTTTTTGGGAACCCTATGTGAGGAACAAAAAGCAAGATGATTAGATTCCAAAATGTCAATAAATGGTTCGGCTCTCTGCATGTTCTCAATGATATCAACTTGCAGGTCTCCGCAGGGGAGGTTGTAGTAGTCTGCGGTCCCAGCGGCTCCGGGAAATCAACGCTTCTGCGGTGTATCAACCGTCTGGAACGGATCCAGAAGGGCAAGCTTTTTGTTGACGGCATGCCAGTGCACGACAGCACGATCAACCTGACAAAGCTCCGCGCCGAGATCGGTTTTGTCTTCCAGCAGTTTCATCTCTACCCGCATTTGAACGTTCTGGAAAACGTAACCCTGGCGCCGATTCATGTCCGCGGGATGAAAAAGAAGGAAGCGGAGGAGCTTGCCATGGAAAAGCTGGAGCGGGTAGGGCTGGCCGACAAGGCAACCGCCCATCCGGAGCAGCTTTCCGGCGGTCAGCAGCAGCGTGTCGCCATTGCCCGGGGACTTGCCATGTCGCCGAAAATACTTCTTTTCGACGAGCCGACAAGCGCCCTCGATCCGGAGATGATCGGCGAAGTCCTGTCGGTCATGGTCAAACTGGCCGAGGAGGGGATGACCATGTGCGTTGTCACCCATGAAATGGGATTTGCCCGCCAGGTAGCCCACCGGGTGATCTTTATGGATGAGGGGAAAATTATAGAAACGGGAAAGCCCGACCAGTTTTTTGACAATCCCCACTCTGATCGGGCCGCCCTTTTTATCAGCAAAATACTGAAGCACTGATTGTCGGTGCCAGTCTATTTTTCCAGCTCCGTCAGCACCTCATCAAGGATGGAAAGCCCCTTGTCGATTTCGGGTCGGGAAACGAGAAGCGCCGGGATAAGCCTAAGCGAATTTTCCCCGCAGCCCAGAAGCAGCAGCCCCCGATCAAATGCCAACTGCACTGCCCTGTTTCTCTCCTCGATGGCCTTTGTCTTTTTCTCTCGATCTGTCACGAGTTCAATGCCCACCATCAGTCCCATGCCCCGGACATCGCCGATCAGCCGGTGACTTTTCTGCAATTCCCGTAACTGCTCCATGAGATAAGCACCCATCACGGCGGCGTTCTGCATCAGGCCGTTTTCGATAAGATCAATCGTGGCGATGGCCGCTTCGCAGCTCACCGGGTTGCCGCCGAAGGTGCTGGCATGCGAACCCGGTCCCCAGTTCATGATCTCCTTTTTGGCAACCATGACCCCCAGAGGCATGCCGGAGGCAATCCCCTTTGCCAGCGTAAAGAGGTCCGGCTCAACGCCGAAGTTCTGAAATGCAAACATTTTTCCTGTTCTTCCCATGCCGGACTGGATTTCGTCGGCTACATACAGGATTCCATATTCCTGACAGAGACTCTGGAGCCTTTTGTGGAATTCAGGCGGCGGTACGACATATCCGCCCTCGCCCTGGATCGGTTCGACAAAGACGGCGGCCACCTCTTCCGGGGGGATAACCCTCTTGAAGAGGTCGTCTTTAATCCATTTCACGCAGTGGATGTCGCACTCCGGATAAGTGAGATTGTAGGGGCACCGGTAGCAGTAACCGTAGGGCACGTGCGTCACCCCCGGGACGAGGGGGGCGAACCCCTTTTCATGCACCATCTTGCTTGCGGAAAGCGAAAGGGCGCCCATGGTACGGCCATGAAACGCCCCCATGAACGACAGAACAAGCGGTCTGCGGGAATGGTAACGCACGAGTTTCAGCGCCGCCTCAATGGCCTCGGCGCCGGAATTGCCGTAAAAGACCCGCAGCTCTTCCCTGAACCCGGCAATCCGGCAAATCTTTTCGGCAAGGGTGGACTGCGCCTCATAGTAAAAGTCTGTTCCGGACATGTGCAGGAATTTTCCGGCCTGACGGCGTATTGCCTCGACGACTGCCGGGTGGCTGTGACCGGTGCTGCAGACGGCGATCCCGGAGGTGAAATCGAGAAACCGGTTGCCGTCCACGTCGGTGACGACGACCCCCTCGCCCTTTTCGATAACCAGGGGGTAACTCCTGGTATAGGATGGCGATATGTATTTCTCGTCCTGGGCAAGAATCTTTCTTGCCTTTGGACCGGGGATCTCTGTGACGAAATGGGGATAGTCAATTGTTTCCATCAAGGCTTTCCTCCTGGTTTTAAAACATCAAGAGTAAACTACTTGCCGGCTAAAGCCGGTCGCTTTGACGTCGGCTGGAAGCCGACTGAAAATCCTCCTATATTGTGAGGTCTCCATCGTGAGGTTCAATATCCTGTTGCTCAATAATAACTGCTCAGGTCATTTATTACGTAATTTACAGGAGGAACACGATTTTGTCAATCCGGAAACCACTTTAGCTTTAAATGAAGGTGGGTGCTTTCTCCTGAAATTTTCCACTTGGTCCTCCTCTTTTTTGCTTTCAAGTGTAACTTAACACACTGTTCGAATTTTGGGGTCCATTAGAGTTTAAGCCCCTAGTGAATCCCCATCGCCTCAAATAAGATCTCCGCAATATCTTTGACTTCGATTTTCTCTTGCAGATTCATATCTTCGACCGCATTCCTCAGCATTGTATGGCACCAGGGGCAGGCCGTCGCGATCAGATTCGCCCCTGTCTCGATTGCCTGTCCAACCCTCGTTTCAGCCAGGCGCGGGTTATCCTCGACCTCCGTGTACATCCTGCCTCCCCCGCCACCACAACAGAGGCTGTTTTCACGACTTTGCGCCATTTCAACAAGCTCGATGCCTTCCACAGCGCGGAGGAGTTCCCTGGGCTCTTCATAAATCCGGTGGTGTTTGCCGAGATAGCACGGATCATGGTAGGTAACCATGCGGGGTAGAGGGATTCGCCATTTGACCGGATATTTCTGAATACGCTCGGCCAAAAACTGGGTGTAGTGTTGAACCTTTATATTTTGGCCAATAGATGGGTATTCCTTGACGAATGTATTGTAACAGTGAGGAGAAACCGTCACAATGGTTTTCACGCCGCTTTTCAAGAACTTGTCGACATTCTGCGCCGCCTTTTCCTGAAATAGCGCCTCGTCTCCGATGACACGGGCCGGGTGGCCGCAGCATGTCTCCTCACTGAGAACGCCGAAATCAACCTTGAGGGCGTCGAGCAACTGAACCATTTTCCTCCCCAGCGAAAAGAGCTTCGAGTCATAAGAAGTCGTACAACCGACAAAAAGCAACACCTCGGCCTGGTCTTGGGGAAGTCTCTTTACGGCAAGATCGCCCAGCCAGTCCATCCTCGTCGCGGGATTTTCTCCGTACGGATTGCCGTTTATATAGATATCCTTCAAAACCTTTCTTTGCTCGGGCAGAGGACCAATCATGAGCTCTCTAAGGAGATTCCTCCCCGCCTGAATAATTTCCAGGATCGGTATAGCCGTTGCCTTGGCCTTGCAGGTAAGAACGCAATTGTTGCAAGTCGTGCAAAGATACAGAAGGTTCCTGAGGTCCTCCCTGTCTTCGTTTTCGAGCATATCCCAGCGTATGCCGTACTTGACGGACTGCATCAAACCGCTCGGGCTCTGGCTTATAAATCCCCTCGTCGAATCGGATAACGGACAGCCTATCGAGCAGTAATTGCAATTTCGGCACCGGCTCGCGGCATCGAGTATCGTCGCCTTCAGCTCCGCAATATATCTGTCCTGATCCATGTACAGGGGTTCATCCATGCTCTCACTTGTTTCCATCAATAGATTCTCCTTAAGATCCGTTTGTTCCTTGGTCATCTATATCCTTCCAAAATCCCCGGATTTAAAATGTTGTTCGGGTCAAAAACGGCCTTCATCTTTTTAACGAGTTCGTAGCTAACCTGCCCGTATCTTTGAACCCAGAAATTCGTCCTTTTCGAAAACTGCCCCCACTCCCCGCCGCAGGTGCGGTATTTCAGGTTCAATTCCGCTTCCCTCTGGAAACGTTCCTTGACCGCCTGCCGCTTCCTGTCGTTGTCCCATTCTCTCGGGATCAAAACCCCCGGATGAAATGTCAGCGCCCCGATATGGCCGAATATAAAGAGTTCGAGCTGGCCGAAAAGCGGGAGTCCCTCATTGAAACGCAAGACCTCCGCCATGCATTCCGGCAGAGACTTCAGGTTCGAGACAACCTCGGCTGCCGACCACTGTTTGCCTTCCTGCATCAGAAATGTTCCTATGACCTCCCTTGCCGACCACAGCTTGTTCCACAACTCAATGCTTTCAATCAGGTCGGCTGACTGGGGACCCTCGGCCTTAAAAGACTGGAGGATCATCTCAACCTTGCCCGTCGCCTCCTGGTGCGTATTCCCCGTGGCGACAAAAAAGATCACCGCCCCCGGCGGGGGCTCCAGCCCTTTAATCGTATAACCTACCTTCGCGGTCTTGCGATCGAGGAATTCCATCAGCAGCGGGGCCGGCCGTTTTTCGACATACATCCTTTGCACGCCCCGGGCCATCGCGACGACATCCTCAAAAACAACCACGCCGTAAGCCCTTTTCATCGCGGGAAGAAGCCTCATTCTTACCTTTGTGATCACACCCAAAAGCCCGTCGCCGCCGACGAAAAACTTCGTCATTTCCGTCCCCGCCGGGCGGCGGAGCCCCATCGTCCCGGTCTCTATGATTTCTCCGGTCGGAAGCACAACCTCGAGGCCGTAGACATAATCGCCGGGCTTGCCGATGCTCGTATCGATGATATGGCCGCTGGTATTATTCGAAACAAGGCCGCCCATCGACGCAACCAGGCGGCTCCCCGGCGCCATGGGTAGAAAATATCCCCTTCTTTCAACCTCCTGCGCGACGCTGGCACAGCTACATCCCGCCCCGCATTCTACAAAACCATAATCTTCGAGAAACTCCATCTTGTTGAGACGATGCGTGCTGAGAATAATGCCCGGCTCATGCGGCCTCGAAGCGCCGCCCAGATGGGTGCCCGATCCCTTGACAAAAACCGGGACCTTCTTTTCGTTCGCAAATTTCAGGATTTCCGCCACCTCTTCAGCGTTGGCGGGCATCACGGTGGCATAGGGGACCTGCTCTTTCAGCGCTTCGTACGGAAAAGGATCAATCGCATTCTTTATCCGCTCGTAAATGCTTCCGGAAACGTACTTTCTGGAGACAATCCTTTCGAGGGCTTCGCAGATGCTTTCCGATGAAACGGCCATTTATGACCTCCTTTGTCAGCTATTTGTCGCCGTCTATCCGGCCGACTGCTTCATAGCTTCAATCACCGTAAGAATCAAGCGCCCATCCATTCACGCTCCCTTACCTCCAAATCTCGCTTGATGAAACCATTTTTGGGTGCCCTGCAAAGCCGTATCTGCATCTCTTGGCAAAGACCGACAGACCGGCCTTGCTTGACGCAGCTTGTTTCTTGGGTTGTATTGCCCGATGGGCATACCTTGTAACGGGTTTTTTTGTAAGCCTTGACTTTTCAGCGAAACGGATTTATTCGCCAAAATCTGAGCACAAGAGAAATCCATTCATCATTACTAAACCGTAAACAAATAAGGAGGTAAAAGATGAAAGAACGCAAAAAAATGAAATGGTCATTGGTTTCTGTCATCAGCTTGATTTTTCTTCTCCAGTTCGCCGCCTATGCCCTGGCGGACGATGTCGGCGCAAGGCTGGCCGCTCAATTTTTGAAAAAGACGGCGATCACGGAAATAGACCCCGGCATGACGATGGAACAGGGCCTCAAAGCGCAGAGCCAGTTTGTCGCATACCTCGCCAAACAACTCGGAGAACCAGTCGGATACAAGGCAGGGCTGACAAATCCCGCCGCGCAGAAGGCCTTCGGGATAACGCAGCCGGTGCGGGGGACATTGTTGCGTAAAATGCTCCTCAAAAACGGCGCAACGCTGGAGAAAAACCCCGGCATCCGCATGTTCGCCGAAGGGGACCTGATCGTGCGCGTCGGCAGTGACAAGATAAACGAAGCCAAAACAAAAGAAGACGCCCTCAAATTTTTGGACGCGGTTGTGCCGTTTTTAGAGCTCCCGGATATTCCGTTCGCTGCGAACGTCAAAATCACCGGCCCTGCTCTTGTGGCAATCAACGTGGGTGCACGCTTTGGCGTCATGGGCGATCCGATTCCGCTCACAACACCTGCCGGGTGGAGCGACCGCCTGACAAACTTCACCGTCCAGCTCTATGACGAAAAAGGCGCCGTATTCTCCGAAGGCAAAGGCGCCGCCCTTCTCGGCGATCCGCTGAATGTGGTTCTCTGGATCAGGGATTCGCTTGCCGCCGAGGGCAAGAGATTGAAGAAGGGCGACCTGCTGTCGCTGGGCTCGATCACAAAGATGATGCCGGCAAAACCGGGAACGACGGTAAAGGCAAAATTCACCGGCCTTGATCCAAAAGGTGCCGTGGAAATCAGCGCAAGCTTCAAATAGCGAAACTGCGGCTGTCAGGCCTTTATAACCTTTAACAAGTGATTAGTGCCTTCGGGAGAAATGACGCCTTGATGCATCACCATTTGACGATCTCCAGATGGTCTAACGGTCGCCCGAGGAATGTCTCGGCCGTTTTCTGAAAACGAAGCGGGGCATCCGTCACGTAAAAGCTTGCGGCCGCTGGTTCCGAAAGCGGCGTTTGCAGACCTTTTTCCTGAAGGAGGAGCGCCGTTTTCTCGGCGACCGACGTGGCCGAGTCAACAAGCATAACCTCCGGCCCGGCTTCCTGCCGAAGCACCGGTTCGAGAAGCGGATAGTGGGTGCAGCCGAGGACGAGCGTGTCGATGCTGTTTACAAGGACAGGCGCGAGGTACTCGCGGACAATAAGCCTGGTGGCCGGATGATCCAGCCATCCCTCTTCGACGAGCGGCACCAAGAGCGGACATGCCTTTGAAAACACGCTGATTTCAGGATCCCGGCCGCGGATCGCCCGCGGATATGCATCGCTTTGGATCGTCGCGGGGGTGCCGATGACGCCGACCCTTTTTGTCCTTGTAATCCTTGCCGCCGCATCGGCCCCGGCAGATATCACGTCGAGCACCGGAACCGGCGAGATCAATGCAATCGAGTCATACGCGACGGCAGACATCGTGTTGCAGGCCACGATCAGCATCTTGACGTTTTTGCCGAGCAGAAACCGGGTAATCTGCCCGGCATAGCCGGTGATCGTCTCCGGTGATTTGACGCCGTAAGGGACACGCGCCGTATCGCCGAAATAGATGATCTTTTCGAGGGGCAGTTGTTTCTGCAGGGCGCGGACAACGGTCAGCCCGCCGACGCCGGAGTCGAACACGCCTATCGCGGCCCGGTTATGATCAACCACGGAATATCTCATCATGCCGCAACCGTCTTATTCTTTCCACGACCGGCGGGTGAGAATAATAGAACCTCGCATAAACCGGGTGGGGATGGAGATTCGAAAGATTTTCCGCGGAAAGCTTGATCAGCGCCGAAGCCAGTGCATCCGGCCTGCCGGAAAGCTCCGAACCGAACTGATCGGCCTGCCACTCGTGCCTCCGTGAAAGCCAGTTCGAAAGAGGGGTCAGTGGAAACATCACCAGCGAACCCAGAAACATAAGGATGACGAACTGAGCGGGCAGAGACAGGTGCGTAATTCCGAAAAGCCCCGGCAGTCCACCCCATTTGAGAAGCCGGTGGGCAAGAAAAAACGACACCAGCGCCGCGGCTTCGATCATGATCAACCGCTTCCGGATATGCCCTTTCTTCCAGTGCCCCAGCTCGTGGCCGAGAACGGCAAGGATTTCGTCATGGTTCATCTGCTTCAATAGTGTGTCGAACAGAACGACCTTTTTGACCTTCCCGATACCGCTGAAATAGGCGTTGGAATGCCGGCTGCGGCGGGAGGCATCCACCTGCACAACCCGGCTTACCTTCACCTTTGCCTTGTCCATCAGCGAGATGATCTTCTCTTCCAGCCCCTTTTGTTCTATCGGGGAGAACTTGAAGAAGAGAGGTTCTATGACGTACGGGGTAATATAGATGAGCAAAATCGAGAAGATGGCAAAGAAACCCCACAGCCAGAGCCACCAGAAAGCTGGGCTCCATTGTATCAACGCAAGCGCGATAACAACCATGACGGACAGAATCAACAGCGAGATCACGGTTGTTTTGAATAGATCGGTCAGCCAGAGTCGCCCGGTCGTCGTGTTGAAGCCGTAGCGGTTTTCGATGCCGAATGTATTATAGAGACTAAACGGGATTTCTATCAGGATGCCGGCTAAGGCAAGCAAGATAAAGAACAACAAACCCCGGAGAATAAATGAGCCGGAAAGCGATGAAACCCACCGATCGTAAAGCCCAAGCAGGCCGCAGAAAAGAAAAAGGATCAGGGCGATGCCGTCAACGATCGACTCTACCAGCCCCAGCCGGCTCTTTTCCAGCGTGTATGCGGTTGTCTTCTCCAGAATTTCTTTGTTTATTGATTCTTCAAATCCTGCCGGTATTTCCGTCCCGTGCTTCTTGAGATGGCTCAGGTTGACGGCACGAAGCCAGTACCCGGCGGCAAGGACAATTAGATAAATAACAAAAAGGATGGCCTTGGAACTCATGCACGGCATGATAGTTCAAGACACCGTAAAAGTCGAGAGGAGAATCAGCCTGCGGGAATTGATCAAAGTATTCGTTTACTTGTGATATCCCCTACTCCGATATGCCGCCTGCGAGCAAAACCCGTCAGGTACCAACGCCAAGCCTAAAGTCGAGATCGGAGGGACATGAATCTCTTCCACGCAGAGTATAAACCTATAGAGATCAGATGGTTAGCTTTATTTCGGGTCCAGGGGCGGCGGGATATTCCTCTTGACATAGACTGGAGCGCCGCATATATTGCCGACTCACGAAACGCTCGAATCAATCACGACGCAGGCGTAAAACCGGCCGATGCGAGCGTTCGGCCCTAGACAACGGGCTTGTTCTTACCGGCGTCCGGAGGGGAAATTGATACCACCTATGGGATTATGAAGTTGAAGGGAAGCGTTTAAAACAGACACCTAAAGGGAAATTTTACCGTTATGTTTGAAGAAATGCACCAACATGGTTTTAGTTGGTAGGTCAAAAAATGGATTCATACGAACAGGGCAGCCTGGATGGCCTATGTGGCGTTTACTGCATTATCAACGCCTCAAGAATCATTAACTCCTTCAATGACGAGAAGTGCACCCAACTTTTTAAGGAAGTAATTGCGTTTCTCAACCACAAACAGAGCCTGGCCGAGCTGCTGGTCAACGGCCTTGATATTAATCTGATCGGTCAGATCATGAATAATGTTAAAAGTCTCGGTCTCAAAAAGGAACAACCGTACCGTGGAAGGTCCGACATTTCACTTCGGGAACTCTGGGCGAGCATGCAGGATTTCCTTGAAGAGCCCAACAGGGCGATTCTGCTCGGGTTGGGCGGGGCCCATGACCATTGGACCGTTGTGCAGTCGATATCCGACAAACAAATATATCTGGCGGATTCGATCGGTTTGAAACGGTTAAACCGAAGTTCCTGTACGACCAGTGAGCGCTTTAAACAGCGCAGAAATTTGATCTGTCCGTCGTACACATATTTTTTGCAAAGCGCTATCAAATAACGCGGCGTGGGCCTTGCTTGTGCGCCGCAATTTTGCTTCCTTACGGTCACCATCGGCTGAGACCTTTGAAAAATGATGCCTGAAGCGCAAATTTATTGATTTTTCGGGGTCGAAAAATATTTATGAGCGCGGAGGGAGCGTTTTGCAAAGGTCTCGGCCGGGAAAGATTTGCAAAACCCCGTAAAAGACGGCCTATGGAGCCTGGTAGTTTAATCATCAAAAAGCGATGCCCGAAATAGCCGAAGTGGAAACCGTCTGCCGTCAGTTGAAAGACGTTGTGATAAAACAACGGCTCGTCGGAATCGAGATTCTCGATCCTCTCCTGCAGGAAGATCCCAAAACAGGCAGGGCGCGGACGGGATTGCCCGTAGCCGACCTGGTTGAAAACCCCGGCGGTGTCCGCCGAAAAAAACCACAGATCATCGGCGTGAAACGACTCGGAAAAGCTATCCTTTTTCGTTTCGACAACACTCTTGCCGCGTTATTGCACCTGCGCATGACCGGCCGGCTTTTTTACATGCCCGCCGGCAGGCAATCTGCACTCAACGAAACGAGCGGTAAAGACGGCACGAGGTTCGGTTTGAAACACGTTCGTATGGTATGGCATCTATCGGAAGGCATGCTGTTTTTGCTCGATCCGAGGCGCTTCGCAACACTCGTCATCGACAGCGAAGACAACTTTGCAGAGCCTCCCGATGACCCTGTCGCCGGCATACAGGCGAGTCGTCTCGAGCAGATCGCCCGCAACCGGAGGATGCCGATAAAGAACCTGCTGATGGACCAGCGTCTGATTGCAGGGATAGGAAACATCTACGCCTGCGAGATTCTCTTTGCCGCGGGGATCGACCCCCGGAGGCCCGCATGCGATTTGACGAAGCCCGAATGGCAAAAGCTGTCGGAAAGCGCGGCAAAAATCATCAAAAAGGCCGTCGCCCGGCGGGGCACAACGGTTTCCGACTGGCGTGACCTTTACGGCCGTCCCGGCAATAACCAGCGCTATCTGAAGGTCTATGGGCATCAGGGCGAGACATGTTCACACTGCGGCGGAACAATCGAGAGGATTGTGCTAAACGGACGGGGCACATGGTTTTGCCGGACCTGCCAGCATTGACGGACGTTGGACGTTAAGAGACCTTTGAAAAACGGTGCCTGAAGCGCGCATTTATTGATTTTTCTTAGGTACCCCGCCGTCGCAGCAAGGCTTTAAAGGCGTTAAAAACGCGAACGATCCCAGAGCGTTTAGCCTTTGAAGCCGCCGCGAGACGTAGCGGGGTCGAAAAAGATTCGATCAGCGCGAAGGCGGCGTCTTGCAAAGGTCTCGTTAAATGAAACAGGAGAGAGATCAAATGGCGATTGACCCAAACAAGGTGATCTATTCGATGATCGGTGTCGGCAAGTCTTACGACAACAGGCCGGTCTTGAAGAATATCTCGCTTTCGTACTTCTACGGCGCGAAAATAGGCGTCCTCGGGCTGAACGGCTCCGGCAAAAGCACGCTTCTGAGGATTATGGCCGGCGTGGATCAGGACTTCAACGGGAAAACAATCCTTTCCGCCGGTTATACGATCGGTTTTCTGGAACAGGAGCCCCATCTCGACAAGACAAAGAACGTCCGCCAGATCGTCGAGGAAGGCGTGCAGGAAACGGTGAATCTGCTCAACGAATACAACCAGATCAACGAAAAATTCGCGGAGGAGATGTCCGAAGAGGACATGAACAAACTTCTCGCTCGTCAGGCATCCGTCCAGGAGAAGATCGACGCGCTGGATGCATGGGATTTCGATTCCCGCCTCGAAATGGCGATGGACGCACTGCGCTGCCCTCCCGGCGATACGCCAGTCGAGGTGCTCTCCGGAGGCGAGCGGCGGCGGGTCGCCCTCTGCCGGCTTTTGCTGCAGAAGCCGGACATCTTGCTCTTGGACGAGCCGACGAACCACCTCGACGCCGAATCGGTCGCCTGGCTCGAACATCACCTACAGACCTATGACGGAACCGTCATCGCGGTGACCCACGATCGCTATTTCCTCGACAACGTCGCCGGCTGGATTCTCGAACTTGACAAAGGGGAGGGTATCCCGTGGAAGGGAAATTACTCCTCGTGGCTGGAGGAGAAACAGAACCGCTTACGGCTCGAGGAAAAATCGGAGACCGAGCGTCAGAAAACCCTCGAGCGGGAACTGGAGTGGATCAGGATGTCGCCTAAAGGCAGACACGCCAAGGCGAAGGCCCGGATCAATTCGTATGAAGCGCTTCTCTCGCAGGAATCCGAGGGGCGAGCCCGGGAGCTGCAGATCTATATCCCTCCCGGGCCGCGGCTCGGAAAGCTTGTCATCGAGGCCGAGGGAATCAGAAAATCGTATGGGGATAAGCTGCTCATAGACAACCTAACGTTCAGTCTCCCTCCCGGCGGGATCGTCGGGGTCATCGGGCCGAACGGCGCCGGGAAGACCACGCTTTTCAGGATGATAACGCATCAGGAACAGCCGGATGCCGGCACGATACGGATCGGTGAGACGGTCAGGCTCGGCTATGTCGATCAAAGCCGCGATATCCTGGACCCGGACAAGACGATCTGGGAAACCATTTCGGAAAAGAGTGAAACGATCGTGCTTGGCGACCAGAAGATGAATTCCCGCGCGTACGTCTCACGGTTCAACTTTTCCGGAACGGATCAGCAGAAAAAGGTTGGCCGAATCTCCGGCGGAGAGAGGAACAGGGTTCATCTCGCGCGCATATTGAAGGGAGGCGCGAACGTGCTTTTGCTCGACGAGCCGACGAACGACCTCGACGTCAATACGATGCGGGCGCTCGAAGAGGCGCTTCAGAACTTCGCCGGCTGCGCGGTTGTCATCAGCCACGATCGGTGGTTTCTCGACAGGATCGCAACGCATATTCTGGCCTTTGAGGGGGACAGCACCGTCGTCTGGTTCGAGGGGAACTACTCCGAATATGAAGCTGACCGGAAGGCACGCCTCGGCGCGGCAGCGAGCCAGCCGCACCGGATCAAGTACCGGCAGCTGACGAGAATCTGAGCGCAAGGTTCGAGGCCTTTGCAAAACGCCGCCTTTCGCGCTCATAAACCTTTTTCGACCCCGCAACGTCTCGCTATGGCGGCAAAGCCTAAACGCTCTCTACTGTTCGCGTTTTTAACGGCTTTGCCGCCTTGCTGCGACGGCGGGGTACC
>DYLD01000034.1 GCA_020722315.1 Syntrophus aciditrophicus | reverse complement strand
TCTCTAAAGAAGGCTCTACAGGCTAAACGCTCTCTAACGCTTGTGTTCTTAACGCCTTTTTAGAGCCTTGGCTTTGACAGCGGGGTACCTAAGAAAAATCAATAAATTTGCGCTGCAGGCCGCATTTTTCAATGGTCTCGGGATGAGATCAACGGTTGGGAGGAGAATTTGATGTCTTATTTGATGCAGTCCGATCCTGAAGTCGCCGAGGCGATCAGCCGGGAAACGAGACGACAGTCGGGAAAGCTGGAAATGATAGCCTCGGAAAACTTCGTCAGTGAGGCTGTTTTGGAGGCTCAGGGAAGCGTGATGACGAATAAGTATGCCGAGGGGTACCCCGGGCGCCGGTTTTACGGCGGATGCGAATTCGTCGATGTCGTCGAGCGTCTTGCAATCGAGCGGAGCAAACAGTTGTTCAGTGCCGAGCATGCGAACGTACAACCTCACGCAGGCGTCCAGGCCAATATGGCCGTCTACTGCACCGTGCTCAAGCCGGGAGATACGATCCTGGGGATGGATCTCTCTCATGGAGGGCACCTGTCTCATGGAAGTCCGGCGAGTTTCTCCGGTAAATTATACAGGAGTTTTTTTTACGGCGTTGATAGAAAGACCGAGACGATTGACTTTAATCAGGTCGAAGACCAGGCCAAGAAATACCATCCCAAGATCATTGTCGTGGGGGCAAGTTCGTATCCGAGGATCATCGACTATGAGAAGTTCCGGAAGATCGCCGACAAGGTCGGTGCATTGCTTCTTGCCGACATCGCCCATATAGGCGGCCTGGTTGCCGCGGGCATGCACCCATCGCCTGTTCCATACTGTGAATTTGTGACGATGACGACACATAAAACACTGCGGGGTCCGCGGGGAGGATTGATTCTCTGCAAGGAAAGATTTGCAAAAGACCTCGACGAGAACATCTTTCCCGGTATGCAGGGAGGGCCGCTGATGCACATCATTGCCGCGAAGGCGGTGGCGCTGAAGGAGGCGCTGACGGAGGAGTTCAAGAATTATCAGGCCCAGATTATAAAGAATGCGAAGACCCTTGCCGATGAATTGTTGAAGAGCGGCTTTCGCCTCGTAACGGGCGGCACGGACAACCATTTGATGCTGGTGGATCTTTCCGACATCGGCATTTCGGGGCTGGACGCTCAGGAGACGCTCGATCGCGTGGGCATAACGATCAACAAAAACCGCATCCCCTATGACAAAAGAGGGGCTCAGACGACGAGCGGAATCCGCATCGGCACCCCCGCACTGACGACGCGGGGAATGAAAGAGCCGGAGATGAGACAGATCGCCGGCCTGTTTGCCACGGTGCTTCGAAACATCCGTGATGAGAAAAAATTGGAGGAGGTGAAGGAGCAGGTCCGCCTTCTCTGCGAACGTTTTCCGCTTTATCCTGAAAGGATCAAAAACAACCGGTAGCGAAAACCTGTTGAACGCCAGATGAACGAAGTGCTTTTAAAGAACCCTGCGCGAAATAAAACGGATGAAAGGCCCTCCTGGGATGACTATTTCCTTGAAATCGCCGCCGTGGTTGCGAAACGATCGACCTGCCTCCGGCGACAGGTGGGGGCGGTAATTGTCCGGGACAGGCAGATTATTTCGACCGGATACAACGGCGCGCCCACCGGCATCCGCCATTGTGCCGAGGTCGGCTGCCTGAGGGAGCGTCTGCATGTGCCTTCCGGGGAGCGCCATGAACTGTGCCGGGGATTGCATGCGGAACAGAACGCGATCATCCAGGCCGCGCTGCACGGCGTCAGCACGAAAGGAGGGACCCTTTACTGTACGAACCATCCCTGCAGCATCTGCGCAAAAATGCTGATTAATGCCGGAATTGTCCGCATTGTCGTGAACGGAGACTACCACGACCAGCTTTCCGAGGAAATGCTGGCCGAGGCGAAGATCGAGGTGCTGCGGAAATGAAGTGTCCTTTTTGCGGTTATAGTGAGGACAGGGTCATTGATTCCAGAATCACGAAAGATGGAACCGAGATACGGCGCAGAAGGGAATGCCTGAAATGCGGGAGACGTTTTACGACCCATGAACTCGTGGAAGAGGTTCTGCCGGTTGTTGTCAAGAAGGACGGGCGGCGCGAACCTTTTGATCGGATAAAGATCGTCTCCGGAATCAAGAAGGCGTGTGAAAAACGGCCGATAAGCACCGATGCGATCGAGACGGTCGTTGACAATATTGAACACACGTGCCAGGAATATCAAGACAAGGAAATTCCGTCGCGGGTGATCGGGGAGGCAGTGATGCGCCAACTACAGCGGCTCGACGACGTTGCCTATGTCCGTTTCGCCTCGGTCTACCGGGAATTTCGGGATGTTACCGATTTTCTTGATGAATTGAAAGGTATCATCAAGAGAGAAAAGCCGGACAGAAGCGAGAATGCGGAGGAATAATTGTTCACGGGAATCATAGCCGGTACGGGAGTCGTCCGACGGATCACAAAAAAGGGGCAGGACGCGATCCTCGAGGTGGAAACCGCCCTTTCTCTCGATGATGTTAAGAACGGTGACAGCATATCCGTGAGCGGCGCCTGCCTTACAATCACATCGCTTTTAGGTAGGATATTCACCGTGGATGTCTCGGCGGAGACGCTTTCGAAGACGACACTGCGCACTACCGGTCCGGGCGAGCGCGTGAATCTGGAAAAGGCGCTCAGGGCAAACGACTTTTTGGGAGGTCACATCGTCCTGGGGCACGTGGATGGAACGGGAAAAATCATAGAAAGAACACCACGTTTTGGATCCGTTGTTTTCGGTTTCGAAATCAATCCTGCCTGGTCGAGATATGTTGTCGTCAAGGGATCCATCACGGTTGACGGAGTCAGCCTGACCGTTAACGACTGTAAAAATGACAGATTTTATGTTAACATTATTCCTTACACGGCCTCGCAGACCACTCTTTCGTTTAAAAAGGCCGGAGACGAGGTCAACATAGAAACCGATATCATCGCCAGATATGTCGAGAAACTTTTGCTTGGCTCTGCGATCGAGGGGACAAATAAAGCCGGAAGCGGGCCGCAGGAGAAAATAAGCATCGAAATGCTGACCAGATACGGTTTTATAAAGTAAGGAGAGGTACAATGGGTATAAGCACGATCAAAGAGGCAATTGTAGATATACGCAGCGGCAAGATGGTCATTCTCGTGGATGACGAGGATCGTGAGAATGAAGGGGATCTCTGTATGGCCGCGCAGTTTGTCAGGCCTGAAGACATCAACTTCATGTCAAAATACGGTAGGGGCCTGATCTGTCTGACGCTCACCGAGGAGACTGCGGACAAACTCCGCCTTCCCCCGATGGTCAGAGAAAACCGCTCCCGTTTCAATACCGCGTTTACCGTTTCGATTGAGGCAAAACTTGGTGTGACAACAGGGATCTCGGCCGCCGACCGGGCAAAAACAATCCAGACAGCCATCGCCGACGACGCGAAGCCGGAGGACCTCGTCAGTCCCGGGCATGTATTTCCGATCCGAGCGAGAAAGGGCGGGGTTCTCGTCCGCACCGGACAGACCGAGGGGTCCGTCGATCTGGCGAGGCTCGCCGGTTTGAAGCAGGCGGGCGTTATCTGCGAAATCATGAAAGACGACGGGACGATGGCCCGGATGCCCGATCTGGAAAAGTTTGCCGCAAAGTTCGGGCTCAAGATCGTTACGATCAAAGATCTGATCAACTTCCGTATGCAGAATGAATCCCTGATCCGCCGGGCGGCGACGGCGAGGGTTCCGACGAAGTACGGGGGCGAGTTTAACATCATCGTTTACGAAAACGATGTGGACGACATCCTGCATGTCGCGTTGGTCAAAGGCGAGATCAATCCGGAAGAAGAAATTCTCGTCCGTGTCCATTCGGAATGCCTTACCGGCGATGTTTTCGGTTCACTGCGGTGCGATTGCGGCGAGCAGCTGCACCGGGCCATGGAAATGATAAACGAGGCCGGAAAGGGTGTTATTGTTTATATGCATCAGGAGGGAAGGGGAATTGGTCTGATCAACAAGATAAAGGCCTATGACCTTCAGGACAAGGGCATGGATACCGTGGAGGCGAATATAACCCTGGGGTTTAAAGAGGATTTGAGGGATTACGGGATCGGTGCGCAGATCCTTGCCGATCTGGGGGTCAGAAAGATGCGGCTGATGACTAATAATCCGAAGAAGATCATCGGACTCAGCGGGTACGGTTTGACGATCACCGAAAGGGTGCCGATCGAAATCAAGCCGAATCACATCAATTTGAAATACCTCCGGACAAAAAAGGACAAGATGGGGCATATACTGAACCTATCATAATCCATATTGATGAGGAGACAAAAGATGCCGGAAATTATTGAAGGAAAGATTGTTGCGAAGGGAATGAGGTTCGGCATTGTAGCCAGCCGCTTTAACGATTTTATCAGCGACAGACTCATCGAGGGGGCGATCGATGCGCTTACAAGGGCCGGTGGAAGTGAAAAGGATATCCAGATCGTCCGCGTCCCGGGGGCTTTCGAGTTGCCGATTACCGCAAAGAAGCTGGCCAAATCCGGCAAGTTCGATGCGATTATCTGCATCGGAGCCGTGATCCGCGGCGCGACCCCCCATTTTGACTACATAAGCTCCGAAGTTGCCAAAGGCATTGCCCTTGTCGGACTCGAAACGGAGGTTCCGGTTGCCTTCGGGGTGCTGACAACCGATACGATCGAGCAGGCTATTGAAAGGGCGGGCGCGAAGATGGGAAACAAGGGCTGGGACGCTGCCATGTCTGCAATCGAAATGGTTGATCTGTTTAAAAATTTTAAATAAGAAACCCCTTGCTGGTTACCGTCCGGGCAAACAACTTGGGGGGGAAGATGCACAAAAGACGGAAAGCAAGGGAGATTGCCCTTCAGATTCTCTATGGGTTGGACGTCCAGCAGGTTGACCTTGCCGAGGCGATTGCCCTTTTCTGGATTAATTTCGACGAAGCCAACGAGAAGATCTCCGAAGAAATCAAATCGTTTTCCACCGAGCTTGTTGAGGGAACTTGGAAAAACCGAAAGAAAATCGATAAATTGATAAGCGGGAATTCCTCCAACTGGACGCTCGGAAGAATGTCGCGAGTCGATAAAAGCATCCTCAGGATGGCCGTTTATGAACTTTTATTCTGCCCCGACATACCTCCGAAGGTAACGCTGAACGAGGCTATAGACCTGGGCAAGATCTACGGTTCCGAGAATTCCGGTTCTTTCATCAACGGGATTCTGAACGCCCTTTATCTCAAGTTGCACGGAAATCACGGCGATCGAATCCTTGAAACCTGATTGTGGTTCAACCCGTTTTTTCCTTTTTTAAAATCGTTTTTTCTGGTATAGTCGAATTGAGGGCATTGAAAAGTGACTTCATTCGCACTCAGAAACAACGATCTACCTTCCACGGTTTTTAAACTGCATAACTGTACGGCACCGAAAACCCACACGGATTTCCCGGTGCCCTCTTAAATTATGGTCAGGGGCTTTGCAGCAACACGGGCTTGACGTTTTTTGTCCATTAACCATTAAAATAAGGAGGTGCTGACATGTCTTACATGGGTGCAATTTTAAGGGTGAATCTGACGAACGGCACGCTGAAAACCGAGGCCTTCCCCAGGGATCTGGCAAAGCTTTATCTGGGCGGTCGCGGTCTGGCGACCAAAATGTTTGTTGACGAAACGGATTCGAAGGTCGATCCGCTGGCGCCGGAGAACAAGCTGCTCTTTGCGACCGGGCCGCTGACGAATACGACTGCCCCGACCGGCGGGCGCTATATGGTGATAACGAAAAGCCCTTTAACCGGCCTTATCGCGTGCAGCAACTCCGGGGGTTATTTCGGCGCGCGGATGAAAAAGGCCGGTTATGACATTCTGATTTTGGAGGGAAAAGCCCCAAAGCCGGTTTATCTTTATCTGGGGGAGGACAAGGCCGAGCTCAGAGACGCTGCGCATCTCTGGGGGAAAAGGGTTTCGGAGACGACCGATCAGTTGATTGCTGAGATAGGCCAAAAGAATGCCAGCGTAACCTGCATAGGCCCTGCCGGAGAGAATCTCTCGTTGATCGCGAGCGTGATGAACGACAAACACCGGGCGGCCGGCCGCAGCGGCGTCGGCGCAGTGATGGGCAGCAAGAACCTCAAGGCGATCATAGCCTATGGAAACAAACGGAGCCCTGTGGCTGATGAAAAAAAGATGGGCGAGGTTGTTAAGGCTCAGCTCAAGATGATCAAGGATAACCCGGTAACTTCAACGGGCTTGCCGACTCTCGGCACGAAAGTGCTCGACAATATCATCAATCAGAACGGTCTTTATCCGGTCCGCAACTTTCAGGAGGCGCAGTTCGCGCGTGTTGCATCGATGTCGGGAGAGGCGCTGGTCGACAAATATCTCGTCAAGAACGTCGCCTGCTACGCGTGCCCGATCGGCTGCGGCAGGCTTGTTGAGCTGCCGAACGGGATGGCCGGTGAGGGTCCTGAGTACGAAAGCGGATGGGCCTTCGGCCCTCTTTGCGATATTGACGATCTGAACGTGATTACCGAGGCGAATTTGATATGCAACGATCTCGGTTTAGACACGATCAGCGCCGGGGTAACGATCGCGGCGGCGATGGAGCTTTACGAACGCGGGTACATCCCCGAGGAGGATCTCGCCAAGGGACCGTCTCTGAAGTTCGGGTCAACCGAGGCTCTTGGGTATTATCTCAAGCAGATGGCCTATCGCAAAGGCCTCGGAGACAGGATGTCGGACGGCTCCTACCGCCTTGCCGAGCATTACGGTCACCCGGAATGTTCGATGTCGGTAAAAAAACAGGAGCTTCCTGCATACGATCCCCGCGGAGCGCAGGGACACGGCCTCGGTTACGCCACCAGCAACCGGGGAGGCTGCCACGTCCGGAGCTACCTGATCAGCCCGGAGATACTCGGCTCGCCGGAGAAGCTTGATCCGCAGACGCTCGAAGGTAAACCGGAATGGGTGAAGGCCTTTCAGGATCTGACCGCGCTGATCGACTCGGCGGGGCTGTGTCTTTTCTCCAGTTTTGCGCTCGGCGCCCCCGAGTATGCAGCCCTGCTTAATGCCGCCCTCGGTGAAAGCTGGAGCCCGGACGATATTATCAAGATTGGGGAGCGCATCTGGAATCTCGAAAGGAGGTATAACCTCGATGCCGGTATGGATCCTGCGTCCGACACGCTGCCGGATCGCTTCCTGAAGGACCCGATCCCATCCGGGCCCAACAAGGGTAACAAGCATCGACTGGCCGAGGTTCTGCCGAAGTATTACGCTGTCCGCGGCTGGGATGAAAGGGGGATCCCCACCGGGGAAAAACTCGCATCCCTTTCCATTTGATCAAACCTAGACGATTGTTCAGGCCGGGGATCCTCCCCGGCCTTTTTTGTCTTTGTAAGAGCGTTCAGTCTTTGAAGCCTTGGGCGAGACGTCACAGGGTCGAAAAAGATTTATGAGTGCGAAGGCGGCATTTTTCAATGCACCCAAATTACTTTGCTCTATAGGCCCGCCAACGACGGGCTGGGCCGCTAATCTGCAAGAGCTGATCCCTAAAAAACGAATTGAAAGCCTCTTTAGGATATGCTACGAAAAAGGCTCCTGTTTCGCCGGCCGCAGGAACTCAGCCTGAATGCTTCCTGTAAAAAAACAAGGTCGGACAGGGCATTTTAATCTCGGAGCAACAGATGGAAAGAAAATACAACCCGAAGGAAATCGAAGAAAAATGGCAGAGGCGCTGGGAGGAACAGAAGATCTTCAAGGTCATGGAGGATCCCAGAAAAAAGAAGTATTACCTGTTGGAAATGTTCCCCTATCCCTCCGGGCGCATTCATATCGGCCACGTGCGGAATTACACAATCGGCGACGTCGTTGCCCGGTACAAGAGGATGAAAGGCTTCAACGTCCTGCACCCTATGGGATGGGACGCCTTCGGCCTCCCCGCCGAGAACGCCGCAATAGAAAAGGGCGTTCACCCTTCACTGTGGACGCACGACAATATAGACAACATGAAACAAGAGCTGAAGCGGATGGGTTTCAGCTATGATTGGGATCGGGAAATCGCAACCTGCGAACCGGAATACTACAAATGGGAGCAGCTCTTTTTCTTATGGATGTACGAAAAAGGAATGGCGTATCAGAAAGACTCTACGGTCAACTGGTGTCCGAAATGCCAGACTGTCCTGGCCAACGAGCAGGTCGAGTCCGGTTGCTGCTGGCGTTGTGGAACCCAGGTCGAAGAGCGGTACCTCAAACAGTGGTTCTTCCGCATTACAGATTATGTGGAGGAGCTGCTGGATTACTGCGACCGCCTTCCCGGTTGGCCGGAGAGGGTTCTTTCGATGCAGAAAAACTGGATCGGAAAAAGTGTGGGTTCAGAGATCTCTTTCCCGATGGCTGAAGGGGATGGCGATATAAAGGTCTTTACGACGCGTCAGGATACAATCTACGGAGCCACGTTCATGCTTATTGCGGCCGAACACCCGCTGGTACTGGAACTGACCCGCGGTAAGGCCTGTGAAGAAAACGTCCGCGCCTTTGTCGAAAAGATTAAAAAACAGGACAAGAAGTTGCGTACCTCCGATTATTACGAAAAGGAAGGTATTTTTCTCGAGAGCTATTGTCTGAATCCGGTTACCGGACGGAGAATGCCGATCTACGCGGCAAACTTTGTCCTGGCCGAGTACGGAACCGGCTGCGTGATGGCCGTTCCGACCCATGATCAGCGCGATTTCGAATTCGCGAAGAAATACAACCTGCCGCTTATCGTCGTGATTCAACCGCCGGACAGAACCCTGAACATTCAGACGATGACGGAGGCATACGATGGGGATGGCGTGCTGGTTAATTCCGGACCGTTTGACGGCATGGATAACCGCAACGCCCTCGACGCGATAGCCGATCATCTGAAGTCGATCGGCAGGGGGAAAAAAAGCACACAATACCGTTTAAGGGATTGGGGCATTTCCCGCCAGCGTTATTGGGGTGCACCGATACCGGTCATTCACTGTGAACAGTGCGGCGTTGTCCCGGTGCCGGAAAAGGATCTGCCGATCATTCTCCCTGCGGACATTGAATTCAGCGGCGAGGGAGGCTCTCCTCTGGCGAAACACCGTGCGTTTGTCGAGACGACGTGTCCGCGTTGCGGCAGACCCGCAAGGCGCGAAACCGATACAATGGACACGTTTGTGGAGTCATCCTGGTATTTCGAACGGTTCTGCTCGGCGCACTACGACATCAAGCCCGGACTCGACAGGAAAAAGGTCGACTACTGGATGCCGGTGGATCAGTATATCGGCGGCATAGAACACGCGATACTGCATTTGCTCTATTCCCGATTCTACACGAAGATGCTGCGCGACTTCGGCGTCGTCGGCGTTGACGAGCCGTTTACCAACCTTCTTACCCAGGGGATGGTCTGCAAGGAAACGATGAGTTGCCCTCAACACGGCTATCTGTTTCCCGAAGAGGTCAAGGAGGGTCGATGCATGTATTGCAATCAGAAGGTGATAATCGGTAAGACCGAAAAGATGTCGAAGTCTCTCAAGAATGTCGTCGATCCTGCTTATCTGATTGATACTTACGGCGCCGATACAGTCAGGGTCTTTTGTCTTTTTGCGTCTCCTCCGGAAAAGGACCTCGAATGGAGCGACCAGGGCGTTGAGGGGGGATTCCGATTTCTTGGCAGGGTATGGAGAATCGTTCTGGATTATCTTGAGGATATTGAAAATGTTGAACCGTGCGACGGAAGACAGGTTCTGGAAGGGGATCTCAAGGCCCTGCGCCGCAAGACCCACCAGACGATCCGCAGGGTGTCGGCCGATATCGAGGAGAGGTTCCATTTCAATACAGCGATAAGCTCCATTATGGAACTGGTCAATGCGCTGTACCAGTTCCCTCGTCCTTCCAGAGACGATAAAACATCCCTGGCCGTTATTCGGGAAACCATCGAGTCGATTGTTTTGTTGCTTGCACCCTTTGTTCCTCATATTGCCGAAGAACTCTGGACGATAATCGGCAAACAGGGGCCGTTGATCGATGTGCCCTGGCCTGATTTCGACCACAGTGTCGCATCCGAGGAAAAGATCACGATCGTCGTGCAGATCAACGGGAAGGTGCGAAGCAGAATTACCGTCGCCACCGACGAAGAAGAGGAGACCATCAAGAAACTCGCACTTTCCGAAGAACGTATCCAATCCCTCCTCAGCGACAAGAAGATCGTCAAAGTGATCCTTGTACCGAAAAAGCTTGTGAATATCGTCGTTGCCGGATAGATGAGAGCAGCGGGGGGCGGAGGAATGGACAGAAATTGTTTAAGTCTGAGGACCCTAAGCCGGAGTGTCAAGCAGGGCGCGCTGTTCTTTTTCCTTTTATTGCTACTGGCCGGATGCGGATACCGTTTTTCCGGATCTGGAGGAGTCTCAGTGGCCCACCTGAAGACATTCTTTATAGATGTGTTTACGAACAAAACCGCCGAGACGTACGCCGGAAACACATTTCGCAACGCGTTTATAAGTCAATTCGTACAGGCTGGACGCTTTAAAATGGCACACAGTCGCGAAGAGGCGGATCTTGTCTGCCGGGGAACGATCAAAAGCGTTGTTACATCGCCTCTTTCGTATACTCCGACGAATCTTGCGATGGAAGAGAGGATAACGGCATCCATCGAGGTTGTCTGTGAGGACCAGAAAAACGGACGGATTGTCTGGAGTGACAGGAACTTTACCCAAACAGGCGATTACCGCTTCGCCAACACGGCATCGGTTGAAAAAAACAGGGAAGACGCCCTTTTGAAACTGGCCGATGACATGGCTGAGAGGGCATATTCGTTAATGATGTCCGATTTTTAGGGAAATCAGCCCTTTGCCGCGTTGACGAGCTTTGTCAGACGGGAAATCCTTCGCGCAGCGTTGTTTTTATGGATCGCGCCCTTTGCAGCGGCTTTCGCGATGGCGGGAACGACCCTTCCCAGGGCTTCTACAGCCGCCTCTTTATTCTTCGTGAGGGCCTTTTCTCTGACCGTTTTTATTGCCGTCTTGACACTGGCTTTTATAGCCCTGTTGCGTTCAAAACGCTTTAATCCCTGCCTGTTTCTTTTCTCAGCCGATTTATGTTGAGCCAAAAAAAACCTCCCTGCATGATGTTTTGAATCCGGCAGGCTGATTATATGAAACACGCAACCATGTCAAGATAAAATTACGGACACTCTTTCAGCCTGTGTTAAAAGTAGAAATCATCTATACGAACACCGTCAAAAGAGCCGATGTCTGTTTCTTCCGCTTGAAGCCTCAGATGATAAAAAAGCTAGAACCGGTCTTGGCATCCCTGTGAGCACCACGCATACGATAACCGGCGCGATTATGGGTGCAGGTTCTCTGCGTCGATTGACCGCCGTGCGCTGGGGAGTGGCTGGAAGAATTCTGTGGGCCTGGATTTTAACCATCCCCTGTTAGGCCGCTATATCGGCGCTGACATATGTGATCAGTGCCGGATTCTGAAGTCCTCCGGGCAACAAAATCAACGAACATCTGCTTTTTCTCAACCGGAGCTGCTGAACGGACAATTTGGGATCAGGGGTCTTGACAAATAGGTCTCATGCTATATATTCCGACCAAGAAAAGAACAGTACATTCGAAAGCCTGCCTTTTGTATAATATACAGATTGTTGCAGGCAGAAGGCGATGATGGTGCTCGCCCGATAGGACAGATGCGGGTCTCTCCTTTAGAAGCCGATCATGCGGATAGAACCCGAATAGGGTTTCAAGAGGTTCGATCGGAGGTGGAAATGGTAGGTATTAGAGGTAAACAAGAGTTTGATGAGGTTGTTGCCAACGGAGTCGGAGGTGGAAATGGTAGGTATTAGAGGTAAACAAGAGTTTGATGAGGTTGTTGCCAACGGAAAGGGTTGGAATTTCTTTATTTTTTATACCGACACTTCTCAAAAGAGTTTACAGGCGGTTGAAACCCTGAAAGATTTTGAACAGACCAAAAAGGACGTCTTTGTTTATTCGGTAAATGCTTCTCTCGTCAGAGACATCCATCCGGTTTATGGGATCACATCGGTACCGGCGGTTCTTGTTTTTAAGGATGGGAAAAAGATCAACCTTATCTACGGTACGCAGAATAAAGCGTTCTTTGAAAACATGATGTCTGAAACGACTGCGTTGCCGTCGCATTCCCATGATTCGGCAACAAAAACGTACAGAATCGTCGTTTACACGTCTGACGGCTGCCCCTGGTGCCAGAAGGCCAAAGAATATCTGAAGGGATTAAAAATCTCGTTTCGCGAGGTTAATGTTTCGAGAAATCCCTCGGAGGCGGACAGGCTTGTCAAAAGAACCGGGCAGATGGGAACGCCGCAGCTCGATATCAACGGCAGTTACGTGGTCGGCTTTGATAAGAATAGAATTGACAAACTTCTCGGTATAAGAGGCTCTTAACAAAGGAAGGTGTGTTTCAGATTTTTTTATCAAAAAAAGGCGCTTAATCAAACCCCTGTAGTAGGGAAAGTTCACTAAATGGAGGTGTTTTATGAACAAGATTCAACCGGTAAATGGATATGTGCTCCTCAAAACTGACAAGATGAAGGAAAGAAAAACGGACGGCGGACTCATCATTCCCGACACGGCGGAAGAAAAGAAAACGGAAGGGATCATTGATGCGCTTGCCTCCGATGCCCCGAAGGAACTCGCGGTAGGAGACAGGGTCATTTACAAGGAGATGTCAGGCACGGAAATCAAATATGAGGATATACTCTACGTCCTTATCAAGGCGGAAGACATCATAGCGAAGTTTGCTGAAGTCGATAAGATATAACACACAGATCCCCTTTCATCGAAAGCCTTGCAAAACCCCCGAAGATGGGTTTCATCCGGCGCAATTTATGATCTTTCGGGTTGAACAGGCCTTTTAAAGGGTAAAGGGAACCTTTTGGATGCATCTGCAAGGCTCCCTCATTGCTGAGCGGAAGGTCGGGGTGAAAGGGGATCACATATTAAATCCCTCCTTTTCCATTTTCGTAGTCTCTTCACGCGACCTGATCTGGGATATCCTGCTGTTCGGCGGCACGCTTTTTACGAGCCATACGTTTCCGCCGATAACGGAGCCCCTGCCGATCGTCACCCTTCCCAGGATTGTAGCGCCGGAGTAGATCGTGACATCGTCCTCGACAATGGGATGCCTCGGAACCCCTCTGACGGGATTGCCTTCATCATCGAGCTGGAAGCTTTTTGCCCCCAGCGTAACGCCCTGATAGATACGAACGTGATTTCCTATGATGCAGGTTTCCCCGATTACGATCCCTGTCCCGTGATCGATAAAAAAGCTTTCGCCGATGACCGCTCCCGGATGGATGTCGATGCCTGTGGCGCTGTGCGCGGCCTCGGTGATCATCCGCGGGATTACCGGTACGCCGAGAAGGTTAAGCTCGTGCGCGAGACGATAATTGGTAATCGCCAGTATTCCCGGGTAACAGAAGATCACCTCATCATGGTTTTCAGCCGCAGGATCACCGTCATAGGTTGCCATGACATCGAGCAGCAAAAGCCTTTTGACCTCCGGCAGTTTTGAAAGGAACGCATCGGTGATGGCTTGGGCCTTTTTATCGCAATCGGCTGCGCTTTTGCAGGCGTACTTGTCGGAAAAGGAGAGCCCCCTTCGTATCTGTGCCTGCAAAATCCGCCGGACATGATCGAGCTGGTAGCCTATATGGAACTGGATGTTCTCCTCGTGCAGATCCGAAAATCCGAAGTAGCCGGGGAAAATGACGGAACGGAGGATTTCAACCGTTTCCGCTACTTCCTGTCTCGAAGGGAGCTCCTGATCCTGAGCCAATTTTTTCAAATCGGCCGCTACACCGGCATCCGGCCTGCACAGGGACGAAACCAGGCGATTGATGCTGAATTTCGGGCCTGACGGATCTTTGTCCTCTGTTTTTCTGAACCGGGGGGCATTGTTTGTGTTTTTCTTTCCCATTTTTTTATCCTTTCAAACAAATATTTTTCCTATCTGCCGGCATCAAGCATCCTCTGAATCCCGGCTCTTGCCCTTAGCGATATTTCTTCTGGGATGATAATCTCGTTGACGATGTTTTCCAGCGAAAAGAGCACCTTTTGAAGCGTCGTCTTTTTCATGTCGGCGCAGATGAATGATTCGGAGACGGCAAAGAAATCCTTTTCTGGGTTTTCCTTTTTCAGTTTGTGGATAATCCCTGTTTCCGTGCCGACGATGATTTCCTTTGCTTTTGTCTCGCGGGCATACCGGCTCATCCCTCCGGTTGAAAGCGTTGCATCCGCAAGTGCGGTAACCTCGGGACGGCACTCCGGATGGACCACGACGGCTGCTGTTGGGTGCAGCGTGCGGGCGTTTTTGATTTCGCCGGAAAGGACGGCTGCGTGGACGGGGCAGTATCCGTTCCAGACGATAAGCTCGCGGCCCGTTTTCTCCGCCACAAACGCAGCCAGGTACTGATCGGGAACGAAGATAATTTCCTCGGCATCCCGGAGAACCTCACCGACCATTTTCACCGCGTTTGCCGAGGTACAGCAGAGGTCGCACTCCGCCTTGACTTCGGCTGTTGTGTTGACATAGCAGACCACCTTTGCCCGCGGGTGCTCGGCTTTCAACAGACGGAGCTGCCTTGCATCAATCATATTCGCCATCGGGCACCCCGCGTCTTTGGCGGGCAGAAGGACGGTTTTTTGGGGAGAGAGTATCTTCGCCGTTTCCGCCATGAAATGGACGCCACAAAAGACAATCATGTCGGCGTCAGTTTGTGCCGCCTTTAAGCTCAGCTCGAGTGAATCACCGACAAAATCGGCGCAATCCTGAACCTCGGGAAGCTCGTAGTTGTGGGCCAGAATGACGGCGTTCCGTTCTTTTTTTAGTCTTTCTATCTTTTCAAAAATCTCCACGTAAAACCTCCTTGATAACGCCTCCGCCTAAAACAATCGAACGGTCATAAAAGACAATGGACTGTCCACACGAAACGGCCTCCTGCGGTTTTTCGAAGATGACCGTCACGCTTTTGTCTTTATTATACTCTATCCGGCATTTCTGTTCGCGGTGGGCGTAGCGTATCTTTGCCGAAGCCTCTTCGGGAAGGCTATCGACAAGCCAGTTGAGATGGTCGGCAACAAGTCTTTTCGACCCCAGATGACTTTTTTCACCGACAATCAGACGGTTGTTTTCTGCGTCTATTTCGATCACGTACAGTGGGTGCGGTGCGCTGATTCCCAGCCCCCCCCGCTGACCGATTGTGTAACAGGCAATTCCGTTGTGCCGTCCAACGGTCTTTCCGTCCATATCGATGATATCCCCCCGTTTCATCTCGATGCCTCGGAAGCTTAGGAATTCTTTGCAGCCCCCTCTTTGCAGGAAACAGACATCCTGGCTTTCCTTCCCGAGCGGTTCGGGAAGTCCTTCCCGGCGGGCCAGATGACGCACAGCCTCCTTTGTATAGCCCGCAAGGGGGAACATCAACAGCGGCAATTTGTCTTTCGGCAGAGAATAGAGAAAGTACGTTTGATCCTTTCGGAGGTCCTTAGGTTTCTTCAAAAAGTATGAACCATTTTGTGTTTCTATCGCAGCATAATGGCCGGTCGCAAAATGTTCAAATCCAAGGGAACGCGCCTTTTCGAAAAGTGTACCGAACTTCAGACGCCGGTTGCAGACGATGCACGGATTCGGCGTTCTGCCGCTGACATACTCCGCAATAAACGGCTTGATCACGTCATTTTCCATCTGGGAGCTGACGTCTATGACATGATGCTCGATCGCGAGCCTTTTACAGATTCTTGCCGCGTCCTCAAGGATGTGAAACCCGGTTTGTTTCGCTTCGGAGTCCATCGAGGAAGACAGTAAAAAGGACATCGTAAAGCCGGCAGCCTCGAAGCCGCCTTGCTTTATGAGCATTGCGGCGACGGCGGAATCAACACCCCCGCTTATCGCAACGGCGACTCTCTTGTTCATCTGTGCCTGCCCCCAAAAGATGACGGTTGGCGAACGTCTTTAACCATTGAAAAGCCCGGTCGAAAGGTATCTCTCCGCAGAATCGGGGAGAATAACGACGAGCCATTTCCCGTCGTTTTCCGCCCTTTTTGCGATTTGAAGCGCCGCGTAAAGAGCCGCCCCGCCGGATATCCCCGCAGCAATCCCCTCCGTTCGGGCAAGCCTCCGAACTGTATCGACCGCGTCTTCGTGTGAGACGGCGATCACCTCGTCTATCTCCTCCCTTCTGAGCAGGGGGGGCACAAAACCCGCCCCTATTCCCTGAATCTTGTGCGGGCCTGGTTGTCCTCCCGAAAGAACCGCGGAATCCTTCGGCTCAACGGCTACCGCCTTGATGCCCGGCTTACGCTCCTTAAGGAAGGTCGAAATTCCAATCAGGGTTCCCCCTGTCCCTACGCCCGCGACAACAATATCCACCATGCCGTCGGTATCATCCCAGATCTCCCGGGCTGTTGTATCATAGTGTGCCCTCGGGTTTGCCGGATTTTCAAACTGTTTCAACATGACCGCCCCTTCCGTGGTTTCGGCGAGCTCCTCGGCCCTGCGAATGGAACCAATCATACCTTCCTTCCCCGGTGTGAGGACAATCCTAGCCCCAAGAAGCGATAGAAGCTGGCGCCGTTCGACGCTCATTGTATCCGGCATCGTCAGTATCAGATGATAGCCGCGCGCCGCCGCGACAAAAGCAAGGCCTATCCCGGTATTTCCGCTTGTCGGTTCGATTATCGTTGCGCCCGGCTTTAATAATCCCTTTTTCTCGGCGTCATCAACCATTGCAACCCCGATCCTATCCTTCGCGCTGGCAAGGGGATTAAACGATTCGAGTTTTACGAAAACATGCGCCTGTTTTCCGGATGCCATCGTCCGGATTCGCACCAGAGGCGTGTTTCCGACGGTTTTTGTTATGTCTTCGTATATTTTCATGACAGCTCCCCCTTTTCCCGTTTCGTTGCGAGCCAGTCTCCTGACAATCCTTCTTACCCGGAGACCTTTGCAAAACCCTTTTTTTTCGCGCTCATAAATCTTTTTCGACCCTGCGGCGTCTCGCTCAAGGCTTCAAAGGCTAAACGCTCTCTATCGTTCGCATTCTTAACGCCTTTAGAGCCTTGTTGCGACGGGGGGTACCCCGAAAAATCAATAAATTTGCCCTTCAGGCAGCATTTTTCAAAGGTCTGACCCGTTTTTCATAAAGTTGTGATTACAATAACGGCCGGCTTACTATCAAGACATTTTCGCTTTAGCCCTGACGTTTTTCTTTTGCCGCTAAAAGGTATTTTACAAATAGCAGGCTTTAGGGAACGTTTCCTTTGATATTTCCCTTGACAGTCAAACGGATGCTGTAATAGACGAACGGGCTAATTATGGCAAACCGTTTGCTGATGATCCGCCACGGCGAATATGAAAATCGTTACAGAGGTTGTTTTATAGGCAAAACGGATGTCGCCCTTTCTTCCCTAGGGGAAAGACAGGCGGCTTTGCTCGCCCCTGTGGTGTCCGCTATCAAGAATGCGTCTTTTTTCTGCAGTCCGATGCAGCGCACCCGCAGGACGGCTCAAATAGCGGTCAGTCCCGTTGAACCCATCGAATTTGATGAAAATCTCCGCGAGATAGACTTCGGGCAGTGGGAAAAGAAGACCTTTGAGGAAATATCGTCCAGCTTTACGTCTACGGTCGAACAATGGGCGGCCTTTCGAGAAAACTTTGTCTTTCCCCGGGGAGAAAGTCTTGTCGATTTCCGGAAGCGGATCAAAAAAGCGGCAAAACGTATCATCGATGATCCATCCGATACCGTTGTGATTTTTTCGCACGGCGGTGTCATCCGTTTTTTGATCTGCCACTTTCTGGGAATCAAGCCCAAATACCATCTCTGCTTCGATGTAGGGACCGCATCGATCTCGGAGGTCAGGATTTATGATGGAAAAGGGGTACTCACGCTGCTGAATGACAGGCACCATCTGCATGCTCTCGACAACGGGGCCCCATAAGGATTCCCCTTTATGAACAAAAACATTTTGGTGAAAAATTGTGCAGAGTGTTGCGGGATTATACCCCTTTAGATGGATGAACTTGTCATGGCTGAGATCATCCTGATAACCGGAGGGGCTCGAAGCGGTAAAAGCAGTTTTGCCGAGACACGAGCGGAAGAAACCGGAAGGTCTCTTCTGTATATCGCAACCTGTCCATTGATAGATGCGGAGATGGAGGATAGAATTCGCCGACACCGCGAAAGAAGGGCTGCAAGAGGCTGGAAAACCGTCGAAGAGCCTGTTGATGTTGCGGGGGCGCTGCTGAAAAATGGGGAGGGCCAAACAACCGTCGTTGATTGTCTGACTCTGTGGATAAACAACCTGATGTATGAAGCGCAGAGGCGGGAGGAATCATTTACCGAAGAAAACATCGTTTTTCATTGCCGGCAGCTGATCCTTGCGTGTCAAGAAATTAACGGCACGGTTCTTTTTGTTTCCAATGAGGTTGGGATGGGGATTGTTCCGGACAACGAAACCGCCCGTCGCTACCGGGACATTGCCGGGCGCTGCAATCAGGAAATGGCCGCCGCGGCAAAGGAGGTTGTCCTACTTATCAGCGGAATCCCGCTCGTACTGAAGGACGATCGGACAAACAGCCGGAGATTTACGGACCGGCCTCAACAATGAGACGATGATTATGAAAACGAAAAACAGAATACTGATTTTTACCGGAGACGGAAAAGGAAAAACCACTTCCGCTTTAGGAATGGCCCTGAGGGCGCACGGGCACGGTATCCCTGTGGCCGTTATCCAGTTTGTAAAGGCCGATGCGCATACCGGTGAGTATGCGGCTCTGCAAAAGATGGAAAACATCGAGATTGCCATGACGGGGATCGGGTTTGTCCCCCGTCCGACCGATCCACGTTTTTCAGACCACTGCAGGGCGGCCGAAGAGGGCCTTCAGGTCGCCGATAGTTACCTCAAGTCCGGGAAGTACGGTCTGGTTATCCTCGACGAGGTCTGCGTCGCGGTTTCGCTGAACCTTATCCCTGAAGAGAGGGTTCTCGGCATGATCCGTGAAGCGCCGCCCGGAATCACGATTGTTCTGACCGGGCGCGGAGCGACACAGGGCATGATTGAAATTGCCGATACCGTTTCGGAAATACAGAGCATCAAGCACGGCTATGAAGCCGGTATCAAGGCCCAGGCGGGAGTAGAATTTTAGTACGTTGGTTTTCACGGGACCCTTCCCGGTTACGGGAGCTTGAAAAATGGGCATAACGCTGGAAACAGCCGTGATTCTGATCGGCCACGGTAGCCGTGCAGCGGGTGCGGATGATGATATGGAAAGGGTTTCCGCCGGATTACAGAGGAAACTCGGTGTGATTGTTCAGACCTGCCGGCTTGAAGGACATCTAACAGGTTTTGCCGAGGCTTTCGAAAGATGCGCTGAATGCGGAGCCAAAAAGGTCTTGGTCATACCCTATTTTCTCCATTTCGGCGTGCATCTCCGAAGAGACATTCCGGCTATTATGCTGAAGAGCATTGAAACGCACCCGGAAATAAAAGTCGTTTTGGCCAAACACCTCGGCTATGATGAGATGCTGGTCGAACTTGTAGCAAAGAGAATAGAGGAATCCAAAGACAGCGAGGATATCCGGCTTGCAGCAGCCGATTTCAGATATAAACGATGACACGGCCCCTTTCATGAACGCCTTGCCTGCAGGTAACAAAACCGACATCATATTTCTGCCGGAGGATCGGAGGATCTGCGAAGAGATCCTCGTATCGGCAAAACAGTGCAATGACGTAAATAAACCTGTTTCCGAGCTCGTTGTTTCGGTCGGGTTTTCTTTTCTTGGGGCTCCTTATGAGTCCCGAACGCTGGAATGCAATGGCGCCGAGCCTCTTGTTGCAAATCTCCGTGCGTTTGATTGCGCAACCTTTGTTGAAACCGTCGTCGCGGCTGTCCTGACGATTAAATCAGGGAAGGAGACGATGGCGGATTTTTTGTTCAACCTGGAGAAAATACGCTACCGAAAAGGCCTACGTGATGGTTATGCCTCGCGCCTTCATTATTTCACCGACTGGATCTGGGATAATCAGCGGATGGGATTTCTCCGTGATGAAACGCCCGATTTAGGCGGGGTTCCGGTAAAAAAAGCCCTGCACGAAATCACCAACCATAGAAGTTCGCACGAACAACTTCAGGACAAAAATGTCTTGAGAAAAATGCGGGAAGTCGAAACCGTCTGTTCCAAGCGCACGTACCATTACATTCCCAGGGAATCGTGGCGCTCGGCCGAGGGAAAGATCGAACAGGGGGACATCATCGCCGTAGCAACAAACAAAGAGGCAATTGATATCATTCATGTCGGGTTTGCGATTCTGAAAAACAAAAGGGTCTATTTGCTGCATGCCTCCAGTAATGCAAAGATGGTCACTCTCTCCGATATGACACTCTATAGGTATCTCGGGCAGCGATCCTACCGGACGGGAATCATTGTCGCGCGTTTGCTGGACCCAAATGCTTTGAAGCGGTCCTAAAGAGTTTCTACACCGCGATCCCTTCTAAGATCCCTCGAACCATCCCCTGGCACAGTCCAGGTTCCGATTCAGAGGATTGACTTTGTTGGGGTACATATTTAATATAATTTTCCCTGGTTCATGGTTGCCTGAAACAACATGTTTTGATGGTTCGTATCATTGCCCGGGCCTTCTTTATGGAAACAGAGAGACCGTTGAAAAATGCTGCTTGAAGCGCGATTTTAAA
>DYLD01000211.1 GCA_020722315.1 Syntrophus aciditrophicus | reverse complement strand
GACTACGAATCTGAATGTCGGAGGTTCGAATCCTCCTGGGCGCGCCAGCCAAAACGGGGGATATGGATAAATCAAGCCCCCTTTTTTTCCGCTCGATGAGCACTCCGATTGCACGCGGGCGATCGCGTCTATTCGTGCCAGCGCAGCGGGTTGAAATCGGTCCTTGTGTCAAAGAAATCTTCTTTTTCCACCCGCTTCAGAAAATTAACGGCCAGATAGGTAAAGGGTGTCACAAGAGCCTCGTAGGCCGACTTGAACAGCCACTGGGTGGCTGCGATTTTGAGCAACGCCGGCAGCGGAACCGTTCCGTAAAAGGCCAGAAGGATAAAAATCCCGGAATCAACGAATTGCCCCACGATGGTCGACCCGATCGTCCGCATCCACAAATGCCGGCCGGCTGTGGCGACCTTCATCTTCGCCAGGACAAATGAGTTGAGGAGCTCTCCGGCGAGATAGGCGAGAAACGACGCGACGAGAATCCGGGGTGTCGAGTTAAAAATCGCCCCGTAGGCCTCCTGTGAAGACTCGGCCGACTCAAACTGGCCGATCCTCCATATCGGAGCGGGCGGCAATTCCACCGACAGAGAAAAAACCAGCACCGCCATCAGGTTGCAGAAAAAACCGATCCAGATGACCCTCCTGGCCTGCGCATATCCGTAAACCTCCGTCAGGATGTCTCCGAAAATATACGAAATGGGGAAGATCAAGACCGCGGCGGGAAGATAAAGGGGGCCTATCGCGACCAATTTGACGGCGATGATATTCGAAACCAGCAGGCTTGCAACAAAAAAGGCCGCAATGACCGGCAGCCTGCGATGTTCAGCCATTTCTTTTACCCTGCTCCGCTTCGACACTTATCGATATTCCGCCCCGCACCGCAAAGTTTGCGGTAACCTTGCACCACCGCGGGGAAAGGGCCTGCAGCAAGTCATCCAAAATGACATTGGCCACATGCTCGTGGAAGACCCCTTTCTCCCGAAACGACCACAGGTAAAGCTTTAACGACTTCGATTCCAGGATCTTCTTGTCCGGGACATACTGAATGATTAGATCGGCAAAATCGGGCTGTCCGGTAACCGGGCAGACGCAGGTAAATTCCTCCGAACGCAGCGTAACCAGATAATCGCGCTCCGGATGGTGATTGGGAAAGGTTTCCAGTCTGGTTAAAGCCCTTTTGTGGCCTTTAAGCAGCGTCAGATCGCCGAGATCCGACTTTTTCGTCATTTTTGACATCTTGTCCATTTTCCGCCGGCCAGAAACATTGACTTTTCCGGCTGCGCAAAAAAATCAGCGCAATGCGCCACACCCGCACAACCGGTTCTGGAAGCTTTGAAGAACCGTTCCAAACGGTTTCATTCACGCTGGGAAGGTTTTTTTAAAGCTCTCTCGCGTTGAATGTTTCCGGAAGGGGTGTCTTCCGAGGTTTTTGAAGCTATACGAAATCATCCGGATTTGTCAACATTTTTCGGGGGAACAATTTTGCTATTGATAATCGCGGCTGGTTATGTTAAATTGCAGGCGCCCTGATGGGGGATCGTTCAATGGTAGGACAACGGACTCTGACTCCGTGAATCGTGGTTCGAATCCACGTCTCCCAGCCAAATAAAAACAACGGTGTAGGAGAATACTACATCACCCCCTTTTACTTCTTAGTGCAAAACTCTCGAATATAGGAGGATCCACGAAGGCATCCACCTTCTGTTCTCATGCTTGTGTTCTCATGCCACTTGTATCGTTTCAAAACAGATAAGAAACCACCTGCCGTGACCTGATCGCCGAAGAACAGCTCACAGTCCGTGAATCGTGGTTCGAGCCCAGATCTTCCGGCGAGAAGAAAACCGGGTGGTTTCAGCCGACCGACAGGGACAAAAGCGGGAAGGGCTTTTCTCTATCCAGAAAACATGAAACTACAAACGAACGGGAGAAACAAGGCTGAAATCGAAGACATTGCCTTCGGAGGAGACGGCGTCGCGAGACTGTCCGATTTCGTAATCTTCATCCCGATGGCCGTTGACGGCGACGAGATGGAGATAGAAATCACGGATATAAAAAAGAATTACGGCCGGGGTAGAATACTCCGGCTGCTCAAGCCGTCCCCCCACCGGGTTTTACCACCCTGCCCGTGGTACGGCCGCTGCGGCGGCTGCGGTCTGCAGCATGTATCCTATTCTCACCAAATCGAAATCAAGGAGAGGCAGATCAAGGAGGCCTTTAGAAGAATCGCCGATATCGGCCAGCCCCCGATACTACCCACAATCGTCTCCCCGCAGCCCTTTGGCTGGAGGGGAAAGGTGGGGTTTCACTATGCTGCACAACACAAGTTCACTGGAAAATTAGGTTTGATGGCCGCTCGCAGCAACCACATCGTCGAAATCGATCGGTGTCTGATTGCTGCCGAATCCATAAACACCAAGTACATAAAATTAAAAAGAGACATTCAAAACGGGACTTTTCGCCCGCCCGGCAAGCGGCTGGTCGTTTGGTCGGACGAATCGGGCGAGGCGCCTACCGAGGTCGTTACGCGGACGAAAGGAGCACCGGATATCATAAGGACCGTCCTCGGGAAAAGGATGACCGTTCCCGGAGACGGCTTTTTTCAGGCAAATATCCTGCTTACGGAAAGGCTTGTCGAAGAGGTTATGAAGATGGCCGCTGTATCAGGGAATCAAACCGTTCTTGATCTTTATGCCGGCTCCGGACTATTTTCACTTTTTCTGGCCCACCGGGCCGGCAGGCTTTATTGCGTCGAGTGGGATCAAGATGCGGCCCGCTGTGCGCGGATAAACCTCGACCGGCACGGGATTACTGACGCAACCTGTTATCACGGAGATGTCAGCGCTGTTCTCGAAACCGAATTTGTCGCCCCCGTTCGGAAAGTGGACTCGGTCATCCTTGATCCGCCCCGCGACGGCTGCGCGAGACAGGCGCTTTTGTCCCTCGTGAAGCTCAGACCCGGACGAATCGTATATATCTCATGCAATCCGCAGACCCAGGCCAGAGACGTCAAAGTTCTTTTAGCCAACGGGTATCGTCTGGAAGCAGTCCGGCCTTTAGACATGTTCCCGCAAACCCCCCATGTTGAAACAATCGCGCTGTTGACCGAAGGAGACCTTTGAAAAATGCTGTCTGAAGCGCAAATTTATTGATTTTTCTTAGGTACCCCGCCGTCAAAGCCA
>DYLD01000210.1 GCA_020722315.1 Syntrophus aciditrophicus | reverse complement strand
AATTAATTCCCGTAAAAAGTCGTCAATTAGGGGTAACACTTTTTGCGATATTTAGGCCGAGTTCCTGCAGGCGTTTTTCGATGAGATTCAGGAACTCGTATCTTAGTTCCAGCCGGGCCTGACTCTGGGCCAAGATGGTTAAGCGGACACGGTCGATAAGCTGTTGACGATGTCCGTGATTGCGATGTCTCATGATCGCTTCTGCAGCCCGATCCAAGAGCGGCTTCCAAAGACCAGTATGAGCGCGAAAGCTTTCCGGCAAGGCCCGGTACACTTCAAAGCTCTGCCGCATCGCCTCGTGCGGATGTCTTTGCTGGTGTTGCTGCGCTCGGCGACGTTCGATCTCCGATTGACGCTCGGAGCGGACTTTGCGGGCCGCCTGATCCAGACCATAGCGCCGGCGGGCGATTTGCTCGCGTCGCTGGCGGTCGCGCTCCTTTTGCACATTGAAGGCAATACGGCAAAAATACGCCATGCTGCGTTTGGCTGGATCAAAGGTGTCTTTTTGGCTGGCGACAAAGAAACGCCGTTCAGCCTCGCGGATGGCGGCAAGCTCCACATGACGCAGGCTCTTTTTCAGCAACAGCCGATCACCCGTCAGCCGCTGTTCTTTGACAATGCCTTCGATGAGTTCCGCTTGCTCGGCAGAGATTTTCAGCGCCCGCTCCTGTTGCTCTCGTCGCCTTTCTCGCTCACGAGTTAGAGCCTGATAGGCGCGCTGACTTTCCAGCTCCGAAGGCTGGTACTGCATGAGCTTCTCCGGGGTCATCGGACAGGTCGAGCAGCGTGGCGTCTGATTGCGCAGCCGGAGATACATCCGCGCCAAAACGTCAACGATACTCATAGCAATCTCCTGATCGCTCTGACCCTTGATCTCGATGCGGGAGAGCGTTTTCTCAAACAGGCCAAACTCCTGCTCAATGGGCCCCCGACTCTGGGGTCGGTAGGGCCGAGCATAGATCAAGATACGCCCATATTTCCCAAGCTCGATCTCCAACGGGCGGTTGGCGGAGCGGTTATCGACCAAGGCCGCCAACGGCAGACCGTGCTCTTGGCAGTGCCGGGTAAAGGCTTCTTTGACCAAGTGGTAATCCTCGGTCAGGCCCACCGCCTCGGCTCCGATCTGGTCGCAGGCAAGGTCCTTAGAAAATTCCAGACAGAAGTGATAAACCTGATCCTTATAGAGCACTTCCACTTCCTTGCCGTCCAAAAGCACCTGGGCGTTGGGAAAGTAGCGCTTGATCTTCTCGCTACTGGGCAAAGAAACCTTTTTCGCCTGCGGCAGCCTGATGCCATTGGCCAACAGCATGTCCTGAACCGTTTTTGTGGACGGACAGGGCAAAAGCCAGTTCGTATCTTTCCAAGCCGCTCTGAGCTTTTTCATAAAGGCCTGGAAGCGAACCTTTCTTCTCTTTTCACTGTAGGCCCGCCAACTGGCATTGACAAAGGCGATCTGCTCATCCGTAAATTGACTGCGCTGGCCGCGCAGAGACGAAAGCCCTGCTGCGTTCGCTTTTTCCTCCGCAGCAGATTCCCACTGGGCCAAAAGCTCCGGACTCACTCCCATAAGGTGAGCGGCTCGACTCCGAGGGAGGCCGAGATGCGGTTGTATTTCTCTAAAAGCCTTTGGCGCTTGGGCGTTTGGCCCGGTTCTTTTTTTTGGTAATCGATGACCAGCTCCCGCAGCACCCCTCTGAGGTGCTGGTGGATCTCCGCCTCAGCCAGACGGGCTTCCAAGAGGCGAATCTTCTCCAAGTCCTGCTGGTGCTGCTCGCTCAGACCGGCCCATTGCGCCGCCATGGCACTTTGGTTTTCCTCAAAATGCCTTTTGTGTTTGTAGGCATTTTTGCGCGACAAGCCAATCTCAGCACAAAAAGAGCTGACATTGATCTTGAGGGCGCTGCCCTTTTGCTGAAGTATCTCGGCGGTCTTTAATACCTGAGCGATTTCCTCAGGCCTCCAGTCCGCCGAGGGCGAAAAAGAGCGGTTCTTCGGCGTCATCACAAGCCTCGTAGGTTTGCTTGGTCAATGTTTTCGTTAATATACACCTGACGGCCCAGGATTGTCAACTGGATTTTACCGCCGACCAGACGAATGCTAAAAAGACCGATCTCCCGGCTGGTTAGATCGATGCCGTTTTCCACCATCTGGGACAGGCTCTTCTCCACCTCGCTGACCCAGCCGTGAAAGCGGTCGGCCGGAACCAAGAGGCCGTCCAAGCCTTGATGCACCCGGTGATAGTTGTAGCGCCACAGCCAGTCCGAGATCGCCTGCCGGGCCTCCTCAGTGCCGGCGAACTCGCGCACCCGCAGCAGCTCTTTTTGAATGCTCTTGTTGACCGCCTCGATCTTGCCGATGGTCTCGGGGTGATGCGGGCTGGTGTGAATGTGATCGATCTCCATCTCCTCCAGCCAGCGCTCAAAGGCATTGATGCCGCGCCAGCCGTGAAAGACAAAGCCGCGATCCGAGAGCAAGCGCTCCATTTTGCCATACCTTTGAATGGCGTTGGCGACCATCTCCTCGATGGCTTCCATCTTGCACTCCTCCAACAGGGCAAAGTTGAGGAGAAAACGGCTAAAGTCGTCCAGCAAGAGCACTAAATACACTTTGAGCTTGTGCAAATAAAATTCGCAAATATCGATCTGCGCCAGCTCCAAAGGCCGGCTCGCCTCAAAGCGAGTGTAATCTTTTTTCGGCTGCGGACGAGAAGCCACCTCATAGCCGGCTTCCCTGAGAATACGGCGGATGCTCAAAAGACTGATGGTGATCCCTTGCCGGCGGAGTTGGTTACGAATTTGACTGGGACCAAAGCCGGGATCGGCCTCTTTGACCGCCAGCACCTTCTCTTTCTTCCAGTCGGCAATGACTCGATGGCCGTCGTGGCTCAAAGTCCGCTGGTCCACCAGAGCCTCCGGGCCGCCCTTGGCCAGCTTTTTCTGCCAGCCATAAATGGTGGAGGGATCGATGCCAGCCTTCTCAGCAACACTGAGAACACCGTTCGATTCAGCTTCTTTGAGAATCGCTTGCTTCTCTTCCGGGCTGTAAACCTTGCCCGGAGTGGATGGCACTAACTCTTCGGGTTGCATCTCTTTTCTCCTTATATTAACAGCAAAACTATGCGAAAAGAGTGTTACCCCTAAATTGGCCGGTTTTACTGGCATTCATGTTAGCAGAAACAA
>DYLD01000209.1 GCA_020722315.1 Syntrophus aciditrophicus | reverse complement strand
AGTTCAATGATGTCCTCAACCTTTAATATTGGGAACCTTTTATCTTCTGCGGCCACGTACTCGAAAGACGACCCTCCCCAACTAATATTTTTGACAACACCGGGATAGAGGTTTCCCGCCACAAGAATCTCGGCAGATACATCACAGCAAAACCGCTCATGTTTCCGGAGGTTCCTTTTGTCGATAGCTTCAGGGTAGGAAACAATTGCCATTTGGGAAGGAAAATTGATAAGCGAAAGCAGCGTACAGCGGAACCCGTAAACCCACCCGGAAGAAAAGTAACGGATAACAATACGATCTTTTTCGTAAAGGCGGCTTTTGTGTTTGTCATAAAGCCTATTCTCCGGCAATCTTGCTTCATTACTGATCACCGGCGGTGTCTTCACAATAAGAAATTCACCTGGAGACAGACCTATGAAGTGACTGTGCGCCATGCCTGTCCCTTCCATTTGAACCTGAATAATCATCCCCGGCGACAATCCGGGAAGAGCAATGACTTTCCTTTGACGCACGTCCTGCGGCATTGTTTCAACCTCTCAAGACAATGTTATATATCATGAAAGATCGAATCAAGGAAGGAGTAAAAATACCGCCGCCGTCGATCTACAAACGGCATTCTAGGACGATGGATTTTCTTTCGCTAAAACACCGACGAAAACGTCAACCAAATGCCCATCGAATTGTGTACCTTTATTTCTCTGCAGCTCCAGAATGGCCTCATCGCTGCTAAAACCCTTTCGGTACGGCCGGTCGCTTGTCATCGCATCGTAGGAATCGGCCACTGCCATCATTCTCGCCAAAAACGGGATGTCATTGCCGGAGAGTCCGTCGGGATAACCCCTGCCATCCCACCTTTCATGGTGATAGCGGACAATCTTTCGTTCAGCGTCCAGCAGGGGAATATGGCTTAATATTTCATCGCCTATGACGGGATGTGTCTTGATAATTTCATACTCCTCGAATGTTAGCTTTCCGGGCTTGAGCAGAACATTGTCTGGAATCGCAATCTTGCCTATATCATGAAGAAGACCGGCGATTCTCAATGTCTCCTTCTCGGCATCGGAGAGTCCCAGTGCATCGGCGATCTGAACGGAGAATTCGGTAACCCGACCGGAATGCTCCTCCGTGTAATGATCCCGAGCCTGAACCGACGTGACGAGCGCCATCAACGTGCTTGTCATATTTTCATAAATGGTGTCGTAGAGTATCTTGTTTTCAAGGTTCAAAGAAGCCCTTTTCGCCAGCGTCAGGATTTGCTGAAGATCACTTTTCGTAAATATGCCCGAGTTTCTCCTTTTCCGGACGGCCAGCACTCCCAGAACGGCTCCCCGGATCAGCAACGGCGCACAGATCATCGACGGAGAAATGAACGGATCGCTGTCCGAATGAACCATGACCGCGTCTTTTGTATTCACCGCTTGCTGAAATATATCGTTCAGCGTTGTAACATTGTTCGCGCCGTAATACCCGTAATCATCTCCCTTCTGCGCCTTTGGATAAAACTTTTTATACTCGCGGTCGTATAAAAGCAACGAGCAGCTCTCGGCATTTACAATCTTTACGGCTAGTTCGACAATCGTCTGGAAAATCTCGTCATTGTCCCCAACCGCTTTTTCCACGGCTTCATAGACAAGACTCTTTAAAGAGAGCTGTTCCCTTTCCTCTCTGAGGGCAATCTCCGCGTCCCGCGCCGTCTTACCCTGCCCCTCCTCTTCCTGTAAATAGAGTCCTACCTTGAAGAGGAGATTGTCCAGGTCAAAAGGCTTCTGTAGGAAATCAACAACACCGCTTTTCATCGCAGAAACCGTAAGATCAACGGCCGGGCGTGACGTCATCATAATGACCGGGATCTGGATATTCTTTTCGCGCAACGACTGGAGCAATTCCATGCCGTTCATCACCGGCATCATGACATCGGTAATGACCATATCATAGTGATCTTTTTGCAGAAAATCAATTGCCTCACTTCCATCCTTGGCCTCTTTTGCCTCGTAGTCGCCGTTCTGTTCAAGCGCCTCTATAATCAGGTTTCGTGTGGGCGAGTAATCATCCACTACAAGAATTCTCTTTTTTTTCACGCAGTTATTCCCCGGCTGGTAGATCGGATAAGTTATGAATCCAAGGAGGGCAAATTAAGTTTGGCCAAACGACTTACTTTTTTTCGCTTTTCAGCAAATCTTCAATGAGCTTCTGCGGTATTTTATTAGGCGCTTCGCTTTCTGCAACCCATTGTTTCGACAGGGTTACTTCATCCTGAACAGACTGTGGCTTTTGCTGATCCTTGTCTTTCGGAGATTCGACAGGCGCCCTTTTCATCCGCATCTGCTTATTGTAGGCGTTCAACAGGTTGTCAATGCCACCCACCGAAATGGCCATTTTATCCTCCCTCTGACAGAGTAGAGTTCATACCATATATCGGCATGACAAAGCAAAAACTTTAATTTTTTTTTAAAATGATCTGTGACATCCTTCGGTCTTGACGGCGGCTGATTTTTGGTTTATTTAGAAATTGTCAGTTTTGTCGAACCATTAGCTAAGGACAAAAAACGGATGGAGAAGCCGATCAACAGAGAAGATGCCGGACGCATAGCCCATAGGCTTACTGAGGCCAAAAACAGCCTCCAGCAGGGGAATGTCTTTTCTTGCCTGTTGGCCTTTCGGGATGTCCTCGAAAAAATGATGACAACAAGAATGATTCCGTCCGATAAAAAGGCTCTAATGGATGACATCAACGATTTTCAGACCACGATCGCGAAAAGCAGGTTGTTTCGCGAACTGTACGGGCCTGTAACGTTTCGGGACAACGAAATAGAACCGACCCTTGAGCTGATGAAGCAACTAATCCAGATAAAAAATGAAGAAATGACGGAATTGCTTCATGAACCGGAGCCAAAACATGAAACTGCCGAAAGCGCGACGGAAGCAGTAAAAGGGGTTGAAACGCCGTTTAAAACGGTTCAAATCCTCATTGAAAAAGGGGATCACGCAAAGGCCCAGGAAATGCTGAAGGATCATGACGACTGGGCATCGGTACTTGCCGAAACCTACAACAACGCAGGCATCGACCACCGCCGGGCGGGCCGATTCGACGAGGCCGTCAAGGAGTTTAGAAAGGCCCTCGTGGCCTCTCCGCGGGACGAGGGGATATACTACAACATGGCGCGTGTTTATATTTCCAAAGAGGACTTTCAAACGGCGGCGGAAACAATCAATGAAGGGCTAAAAATCAACCACGATTT
>DYLD01000033.1 GCA_020722315.1 Syntrophus aciditrophicus | reverse complement strand
TCATGGTGGAGGCGGCGGGAGTCGAACCCGCGTCCGGAAACCTTCCGCTGCACTTTCTACGTACGTATCTTCTGTTTTTGATTTCGCGATTGCAGGCTCCCGGAAGCAGGATCCTGCGATCACTATCCTGTTTATTTTTCGCCCCTCTCCCCCCAGGCTTGGAAAAGCGGTTATCCTGCCTTAATGACGCCCCCGAACCGACCCGACAGGCGAAATCGGGGAGACGTTAGCCGCGATTAAGCGGCTAAAGCGTAATCGTAGTTGTCTGCGATTATGTTTCCCTGCCTGTTTAACGAGGCCTGCAGGAACCTCGGTACGCTTATACAGCTTCAAATATCCCCGTCGAAACCGTGACGCCCCCAAAGTGCGTTCGATGTTTGACGATACGAATATAAGTTCCTTACCCCTTTTTTGTCAAGGGTTATCAAAAGCTTGGTTTACCTGTTTCTTTCCCTAAGACCCCTTTCGATCGCGCGGCGATCCTCTTTCAGCCTGATGTCTTCCCTTTTGTCGTAGAGTTTTTTCCCGCGCCCGACGCCGATCTCGACCTTGATTTTCCCGTTACGGAAATACATCCGCAACGGTATCAGAGACAGGCCTCTTTCCTGGGATTTCCCATAGAGCCGTTTGATTTCTCTTTTGTGCAGCAGCAGTTTGCGGATCCTCAAGGGGTTGTGATTCTCGCGGTTGCCGTGCGAATACGGGCTGATATGTAGATCATGTAGAAAGACCTCCCCTCCCAGGACATCGGCATAGCTGTCCTTTATGTTCACGCGTCCGTCGCGGAGGGCCTTAACCTCCGTTCCCTGGAGAACGATCCCGGCCTCATACGTCTCGTCAATGAAATAGTTCAACCTGGCCGTTTTGTTCTGGCAGATGGGTTTTTCCGCCGGGTTATTCTTTGCCTTCATTTTCGTGTTCCTTCAGGCCGGTTATTATCCGCCGCAATCCGTGTTTTAACATTATATCAATTTCCTCCGAGCTTTGCCGGGATATAATCGTTTTTGACATGGCCCATCGCCTTCCATATGTTGTCTCTAATCCGGGGATTTTCCCCTTCAAGTTTATCGAGAAGTTCCTTCACAGAACGCCGGCGGGAAACAAAACTGGTCGGGCACGGATTGTCGAAGATCGGAAAAGGTCTCTCTTTCGCATACGTTTTAAGCAATTTCTCTCTGATATAGGCCAGCGGACGGATAATATGCAATTTGCCGCCGAAAACAGACTGGTTGGGGATCATCGTGCTTATCTCGCGTCCATAAAACATGTTGATCAGAAGCGTCTCAATGATATCATCGCGATGGTGCGCAAAAGCGACCTTGTTACAGCCTGTCTTTTCGGCTGTCTCAAAAACGACCTTTCTTCGCAGGCGCGAACACAAAAAACACGGGTTTTTACGGTTGTACGAACTGTGCGAAAGGGGGCCGATGTCCGATTTTTGAACGACAAAATCATAACCCCTTTCCTCCAGCCACCGGGAAAGAGCCTCCGAAACGGCCGCAGAACCATCAAAACCCAGATCGACATGAACGGCCACGACGGAAAAAGCCGGAAGATAAACCATCGGCGTGTTCAGCAGATCCACCAGGGCCATGCTGTCCACACCGCCGGAAACGCCGACCAGGACGCGGTCTCCGGCGGAGATCATCCCATAATCGATGACGGCCTTTTCGAGCCATTTCTTCAGATGAAGGAATAACCTTGTCCGGTTTTCGTTGTCCCCCACGGTGCTTCCTCCAGATTACAATTTTTACATTACCCTACCCTGCCCTTTATCGCAAGGGGCTTAGAAAAATACCGGTGAGAAAATCGGCTTGAAAATAATCATCCGTTGATATAAATAAGTTTTGACACACCAAAGCGTCAACAAGATTTCACCCGAGAATCAACCTGAAAGGATTCTCAGCCATAATGTTCCCAAATAAACGATAAAAAATTGACAGGAGGTGATCATGACAGAAATTATCAGCGTTAACGCAAGAGAAATTCTTGATTCACGGGGAAACCCCACAATCGAAGCGGAGGTAACCCTTTCATCCGGAATCACCGGCAGGGCATCGGTCGCATCCGGTGCGTCGACCGGAGAGCACGAAGCCATTGAACTGCGGGATGGAGACAAAAAACGCTACCTGGGCAAGGGTGTTCTGAAGGCGGTGAACAATGTCGTCGAGAAGATAGCGCCTGAGGTTGTCGGCATGGACTGCATGCACCAGCGCGATATTGACCATTTGCTGATATCCCTGGACGGGACGGAAAACAAGAAAAAGCTCGGGGCAAACGCGATTCTCAGCGTGTCGATGGCCTGTGCCAGAGCCGCCGCAACGTTTCTTGAGCTCCCGCTTTACCGCTACATCGGCGGCATTATCGCGCACGAAATTCCGGTCCCGATGGCCAACATCATCAACGGCGGGCAGCACGCCGACAACAACGTGGATATTCAGGAATTTATGGTAATGCCGATCGGCTCCCGCAATTTCCGCGAGGGAATCCGGATGATCTCGGAGATCTTTCATAACCTGAAGGCCGTTCTGAAAGACAAGGGATACAACACCTCGGTCGGCGACGAGGGCGGCTTTGCACCCAACCTTAAATCCAACGAAGAGGCATTTACACTGATCATGTCCGCGATCGAAAAGGCCGGATACAAACCCGGCGTGGATTGCGGGATTGCAATCGACCCGGCCGCCAATTCGTTTTACAAAGGCGGCAGATACGTCATGGCGGCGGAAAGGAAACCGGAAAAGTCATCCGAAGAGATGGTCAAATATTACGCCGCTCTGGTCAAGAAATACCCGATCGTTTCGATTGAAGACGGCCTGGCCGAAGACGACTGGGAAGGCTGGAAGATGCTGACGGAAGCCCTCGGGGGAAAGATTCAGATCGTCGGCGATGATATCTTCGTGACGAACCAGGAACGCCTTAAAAAAGGGATCGAGGCGGGGGTTGCGAACTCGATTCTCATCAAGCTCAACCAGATAGGAACGCTGACCGAGACACTCGATACGATCAAAACCGCCCACGAGGCGGGTTACACGACGGTTGTCTCGCACCGTTCCGGCGAAACCGAAGACACGTCGATGGCAGACGTCGCCGTCGGCGCTAACTGCGGCCAGATCAAGAGCGGTTCCGTATCGAGAACGGAAAGGCTGGCCAAATACAACCAGTTGATGCGGATCGAGGAAGAACTGGGCGAGGCGGCCGTTTACCTGGGCGGGGCTGTTCTGTACTCGACGAAACACAAAAAATAGAAGCCTTTAGGCGTAGAAAAACCTCCGGGGTTAAAGGCTTCGCAAAACGAAACCTTTGCAAAAGGCCTTCGCGCTCATAAATATTTTTCGACCCCGCGACGTCTCGCTCAAGGCTTCAAAGGCTAACCGCTCTGGGATCATTCGCGCTTTTAACGCCTTTAAAAGCCTTGGCTGCGACGGCGGGGTACCCCGAAAAATCTTTAAAATCGCGCGTCAGGCACCATTTTTCAAAGGTCTCTCAGCGCGAAGGTGGCATTTTTTAAAGGAATTTAAATAGCCTGCGTCGGAGTGTTTCCATCTGTAACTTATATTCCGTCAGCGCATAACGCCGGGTCAATGTCTTTTCCCTTTTTTCTTGTACCTCCGACGCTGTAATAGCGTTTACATCCAAAAGATAACGTATCGCGCTCTGATAGTTCGATTGTGAAAGCGCCTCCGCCCTCCGGATCTCCCCTTTGCGGTACATCCTCTCCCCCAGATTGCGTAACGTCTTTAACCATTCCTTCTCCGTCTTCGGTTTCTTTCTCAAATAGTAACAGCCTCTGACAACAACCCAGTAAGATTCCATATAATTCCGGATGAGACCCGCAAACGGGGAAAGTTTTGTTCTTCCAAGGCCCCTTACCTCGATCCAGTACTTATCGTCCTTTTCAAACATGTCGATCATGCCCTGTTCGCAAAAATACGAAAGCGTCTCGTCAAGCTCTTCGCGGCTGTCCTTCCGGTCGTCAAAGATGAATTCGTGTCGGAACAGTCGTTTAAAGAACACATAATCATTATGGATCCTGTTTACGGGGATCATATCCTCCGGCATCGCAAGCACCGCCGCGGCAACAAAGCTGAACGGAAGGAAATAGTGGAGGATATTATTTTTATAATACTCAAGATTAAGGCGTTTGTCGTCCTCCAGCGAATAAACGATCTCCTCGATGTTTTCCTCTTCTTCCTCCTCCTCGGCGCCCAGACGCGAAATGAGCCCCGATTGGACAAAAAGATTCAGCGACTCGCTAAGGGCCTTTTCCCTGTCGGAGAACGTCATCGCGAAATGAACCTTGCGAAAAGAGAGGCAGTTGTAAAATAATTCGAGCACCTGATGAAGCTCGGCGAGAGAAATACCCCTCCGGTCATGGCATAAAAGCGCCGCCGCGGTGAGCGAAGACGGCGTCACGACGGTCACCTCGTTGATCTCCCGGACAATCTTGTAGCCGATCTGTCTGTAAAGGCTCTGGCGTTCCAGAACCGTCATCTCTTCAATCCGCTTTTCCTGGGAAGCCAGATACGACTTGAGCAAAATAGGCTCACCGACATTCATGTAAACACGGCCGTACCTTTTTCTCAAAACCCCGCCGCTTTTGATCATCGCGGTGGCCTTTTCCTTTTCCTTTGGTGCGCCGCCCAGCTCTTCGAGATAGGCCTTTTCCTCAATCACCCTGTCGTAGCCGATATAGACGGGGATAATCGCCAGATTGTTGCAGACTTTACGTTCGTACGCGTCGATAATCATCGAAAGAAGGCCGTACTTCGGCATGACCATCTTGCCCGTTCTGCTCCGACCTCCCTCGATAAAGAATTCCAGGGGGAGACCCTCCTTCAGAAGGGCCCGAACATAGCTGCTGAGAGCTTCGGCATACAGGTCGTTGCCCTTAAAGCTACGCCTCAGGAAGAAGGCCCCCGATTTTCGGAATATGAACCCCATCGGGAAGAAGGCAAGGTTGTTCCCGGCCGCAATGAACGGCAGCTGTATATTGTTTTTAAAAAATATGTACGACAGAAGAAGATAGTCGAAATGGCTGCGGTGGCAGGGAACGATCACAAAAGGCATGTTCTTGGAAACCTGTCGTATTTTCGCAATGCCTTCGGCATCCACGACAAGGCCGTCGTAAATGTTGTTCCAGAGCCAGGTAAGGATCTTCTCCCATATCTCAACGGCCATCTCGTTGTAATCCGAAGCAATTTCATAAAGGTATCTTCGGACAGTCTTTCTCACTGAGGCAAAGTCGCGCTTGCCTCTCTTTGCCTTCGCGGCGGCTTCTTCCATAAACGAGATCAGGGACTTGTCCTGAAGAATCATTTCAATAATCTGATCCCTCGGTTTGAGAACCGGCCCCACAATGGTTTCCTTCTCATCCTCGATCCTGCCTATCAGCTCCTCCCGGAGTTGATAAACCATCTGCTCAGGGTTTAGATTACCGGCCGCCTTGATATAATCCGCCAGATTGATCGGTTCAGTCGGGATGGCGGATATGCTGTTTGAATACCGTATGAATGTAACGATCCTCCTCAAGGGGCCCGTCGTATCGGCCTGGCCGAAAAGGATATTGAAAATGTTTTCATTCTCTCTCTCCCTCCTTCTGCCGTAGGTTATCAGTTCCGGACACAGGTAAATCGGCCTTTCCATGTTTTTCTGGATTTCTATCAGGCGATCGAGGGTCTCTTCTACAAAAGGATTGCGAAACAGTTCGGATTCACCCATATGGATAATGACGGTTTTTCCGCCGAGGACAAGCTGGCTTAGGTAATCCATCCTGTTCGAGTAAACAACCCTTTTTCTCAACGCCCAATGAAAAAGATGGGAGAGAATAACCCGGCACGCGAACAAAAAGGGCTGCCAACTGATCATGTTAATCCCATGGCAGTAAACCGGTTCGGGCAACTCTTTCCGCAAAGAGAGGTCTTGAAGGATAAGGCTGTTGAGCTGGCTCTTCGTCTTCAGGACATAAACAACAACGCCTTTCTGAGCCAGGGATTTTATCTTTTCGACGCTGTCATCGGAAATCTTGACCCTGGAAAGAACCTTGCGGATCAGTTTCGGAAAGGGGAAGCTGTATTCTCTGTAGAGGTTGCCGGCATGATAAATCCCGACGTCATTGGCATAGGCTTTCAACCTTGAAAGAAAATGCATGGTTTCCTGCTCCCGGCCAGTTTATCCATCGTCAACAGAAAAATCTTCAGGAAAACGTTTCTGCATTTCTTCGAGGACGAAGCCCCTTATTTCTTCCACAAACGAAAACGTCAGAACTTTTTCGAAGAGGGATTGAGCCTCGGCGAACGTAATCCCCCTTATGATCTTTTTCACCCGCGGGATCGCAAGCGGGTGCATACTGAGTTCATCGATCCCCATGCCGACGAGAATCATCGTGTAAACAGGCTCCGCCGCCATCTCGCCGCACATAGCCACCCGGATACCGGCATTATGGCCCGCATCCACAACGCTCTTGATCAAACGGATCACCGCGGGGTGGAACGGCTGGTAAAGGTAGCTGACCTGTTCGTTGATACGGTCTATTGCCAGCGAGTATTGAATCAGATCATTCGTCCCGATGCTGAAAAAATCGACCTCTTTGGCGAGGCGATCGGCAATGATCACCGCTGATGGAATCTCGATCATGATTCCTATCTCGATGTCATTTCCCAGCTTGACGCCCCTGGCAACAAGCGATCTTTTTTCGCCTTCAAGGATTTCCTTGGCCTCCCTGATCTCCTCGATGCCCGAAATCATCGGGAACATGATTCTCAGCTTCCCGTAAATGCTGGTTCTCAAAATGGCCCGGAGCTGAACCTTAAAAAGTTCCTTCTCTTTCAAACAAAACCTAATCGCCCTCATCCCGAGCTGCGGGTTCCTTTCATGGAAAACCTTCTGGTCGGGGAAAAATTTATCCCCGCCCAGATCAAAGGTACGGATCGTCGACCAGGAAAGACCATTTACGCCGACCACATGACGATAATTTTCGAGATGTTCCTCCTCGTCGGGAAGCTTCCGGCGGTTGACATAGATAAACTCGGTCCGGTAAAGCCCTATGCCCTCCGCCCCATGGTGAATCGCCGACGGAATTTCTTCGATAAACTCAATATTACCGCCTATTTCGACCCTGTGGTTGTCCTTCGTCACCGCTAATAAACCGGCGTAATCAAGCAGATCGTCGCGTGCCTTTTCGTACAGCCGCTTCTTCCATCCGTATCGTTTCCTCACCTCGGGATCGGGATTGACAATCACGACACCGGCCGAGCCGTCGATGATAATCTCATCATTGGTTTTGACTAAGCGAGTTATATCACCCAGCGCGACAACGGCCGGGATCTCCATAGAACGGGCAACAATCGCCGTATGCGACGTCCTGCCTCCCATATCCATCGCGAAACCAAGTATCTTGTCGATTTTAAGTTGGGCGGTATCCGCCGGCGACAGGTCGGAGGCTATCACGATAATGCCCTCCGGCAACTCACTGGGAACATGGTGCTTGCCGACCAGGTTGTTTATGATCCTCTGCCCCGCATGTTCAATATCAGTGATACGGTCGCGGAGATATTCATCATCCATTTTATCAAAGATCCCGCGGTACTTTTCTATCGTCATCCGGATCGCCCATTCCGCGTTCACCGACATTTCACGGATGTTCTGAACTGTCAGATCAATCAGCCTCTGGTCTTTAAGAATCATGACATGGACATCGATGATATAGAGCGGTTCCATGCCGCTTCCTGAATCAATGAGTTTTTTCTTGAGATTGAGGAGCTGTTCCTCCGATTCTTTCAGTGCGCTGAAGAAGCGATCGATCTCCTCCTGCACGAGCGAGGGGCTGCCGAGTTTATAAAAGGGCGTCTGCAAGTCCATCCTATCGTAATGATAGGCCTTTCCGATTGTGATTCCCGGTGATACACCCATCCCCTTCAGGACAAGCGTCGAGGGTTGATCATCACGTATGAAGATTTTTTCCTTCCCGGGTTTATCCATAAAGTTAAAAAATCCCTTGCTCTTTCGACGTTCCTTCAGGGTTCCCCAAACTTATTTTCGATGAGATCGGACATCATCTTCATCGCTTTGTCGGCATCCGGACCCTTAAAGCGGACGGTTAAGCTGCAGCCCTTCGGGCAATAGATAGTCAGGATGTCCAGGATGCTCCGGCCGTCCACTGCACAGCCGTCTTTTTCAAGAAAAACATCGGAGTTGAATAGGTTTGCAATCTCAACGATCTTCGCGGCCGCCCTGGCATGTATTCCCAGTTGATTCTTTATTTCAAACGTCTTTACTATCTGCATATCAAAACGAAAGCACCATGCAAAGCAAGCCAACCCCGTAAATGATTTTCTCCGCCGACACTCCCCGCAGCGCGCACAAAAAAGAAAGCAAAAAAACCAGGGCGGCGAACAAGCGGTGCATCGCGGATAATTCCTGATAATGGCCGCCGACATCTAAAAGAAAAAGCGTCAGCAGAACGACGATAAAAAGCGAAACGTAATGCAACCGGGAAGACAGCGCCGTCAAATTCAGGGCCCTGATATACTGAAAACTATCCATACCCAAAGAGTAACCTTTTATAAATCCTATTATTCTGACCCAGAGCTGCGCAGGGGTAAAGACAAGCATAAAAGCCGCGGGCGCCAGGATATTGCCCGATGAATAGGCCACCAGCGCAGCCAGTGTGGATGAGAAAAGGCGGAGCGCCATTCCAAAAAAAGAATCGCCGATCGCCGCATACGGCCCCATAACGGCTGCTTTTAGATCGGCCGCTTTCTGGTTTCCTTCAACGCATTCCTCAATACTCGCGACAGAACCAACAACCGCAGGTACAAGATACGGGTTTGTACCGAACATCTGCAAATGCCTTTTGCTAAAAGCCTCCATTCTTAACCGGTCGCCCTTCAGGGCTGCCTGCACGGGGAGCATCGAAAACATAAATCCCAACCCCTGCATCGTGCGGAAATTAAAAGAAAGCTGAACTGTCAGGGAACGGAGAAAAATACTGGCCAGAGAAGTTTTCGTCATGATTAGAACCGTTACCAACGAACACCGAACAAGATACGAGCAGCAGACTCTTCCGACGGTATTCTTAAGGGGCAAAAGCCGCCTTTTGGGGTGCTGTAGTGCGGCAAGAACGTCTGCTTTGCCGACAGGCAGCGAATTTTCCTTAGCAAATGTGTATTTGCATTAGCATAAAGAACTCTGCCTGTCAATCCATTCGCCGTAATTCTCGGTCCCGCCGGCAAAAACATCAGCCGTGAGGAGATATCTCCACAATTTTTCTTGACATACTGTATCCATTCTGGTAGCAAAACGCGCCTTTTGACAAGGTCACGGCCGGCCCGGCTTTTTTGTTGAGTGGTTGCAAGTCAGGTCGGTCTTTGCGAAAATGAACAAAAGAAGAAAGGGGAAAAGATACCGGTATGCAGTGCGAAACGATAAAAAAAGGGGTTGAATGTGCTTTTATGACAAAAAAGGGGTGCGGTTTTCCCGGAGGACATTGCAACCCGATTATAGATAAATGCGAGGGATGCGCAAAGGTTGCCCCGTACGAAACAGGAAGATACTGTATGATCTATCCCGATCCGGCATCAAAATGGAGGACCGGCAGATGCCCATCCGCGACGCATCTCAATCTCGAGATACAGGAACCACAGCAAAAGATCAATCCATTAAAGGCATCAAAAAGGGCAAGTAAAAAATAATCAACTAACGATTTTTCTGATCGACAGCAACCCGTTTTCTATTTCCTTGAGGATATCGGCGCGAGAGAATTCATCGCGATTGGCGCCCTCGCGCCTGGTCTGCTGGAGGTGTTTTTTTGCGCCGCTTATCGTGAATTTCTGCTCGTACAGAAGCTTTTTGATCAGCAACAATTCCTGTACATCGCGGCGCTTGTACAGTCGCTGGTCGGAGCTTGTCCGGGACGGCCTTACCGTTTTGAATTCAGACTCCCAGTACCGGATCACGTACGGCGGAACGCCCACAATCCTGCTGACCTCGCCGATACGGAAAAAGGCCTTCTCAGGAATCGTATCCATTGTAAAACCCCCGTCCAGCGTAAAAGGGTTCTATCTTGCAGAATAATTCCCGTGTCTTAGAGGTAGCCGTCCGTGGTTTCAGGGGTTGAGGGCCTTACGCAAAATCTGGCTTGATTTGAAGGTTAAAACCTTACGCGCCGAAATCGAGATTTCTTGTCCGGTCTGGGGGTTTCTACCCCGACGGGCCTTTTTGTTCTTCACGACAAAACTGCCGAAACCGGAAATTTTGATCTTCTCTCCACTTGCGAGTTTGTCTTTGATAAGCTCAAAAAGCGTCTCAACTATCCGTGCGGAATCTCTCTTGGAAAATCCCAATTTTTCGTTCACGTTCTGGATTATGTCTATCTTTGTCATTGCCTACCTCCTGTTTAATGTTGTCCTTTCCACATCGTTGGGTAATCTGGGAAAATCCCTTCCACAACGCGATATCAAGGATTTTCATGGTACACTGCCCAGGTCGAACTAACCGCCGCTCCCCTACCGCCTATCGTATGGTTACCCCTAACGAACGTGTAATGCTTTCAACGATTCTCGAATGGATACTATTTACCTCGTCGTCCGTGAGAGTTCTGTCCGTGCTTCTGTACTGAAATCTCAGTCCCAGACTTTTCATCCCGTCCGGAATATTTTCCCCCTCATATACATCAAAAATGTCAACTTTCTCAAGCAATTCTTGTCGGGATTGTTGAGCCGCGGCAACAAAATCTTTTGCCTCAACATCTCTTCTGGCCAGGAAAGCCACATCACGCAAAACCGCCGGAAATTTCGGAATGCTGTAAAAACCCTTCTTGAATATTGCAACGGACGTGACGATGTCCAGATCCAGCTCGCCCACGGTTACAGGGGCAGAAATCCCGAGTCGCAAAAGGACATCCGGATGAACCTCACCCAAAAAGCCTATCCTGTCCTCGTTGCTGTAAATGCCGCATGACTTTCCCGGATGGAGAAATGATTCCCCGGCGGCGGCCCTGTATGACGGTGCCGGAACGTGCAGCGCGTCGAGGATGTTTTCCACGCAACCCTTTAAATCGTAGAAATCGGACTTCTCATCATCGAAATTCCAACGTTCCTCATATCTCCTACCGGTTATCAGAAAAGCCGCCTTATTCAATTCAGAGGACTCCTTGCTTTGGCTTTCCCACAGATAGGTACGGCCGATCTCAAAGATTTTAATATCGGAACGCCCCCAATCAAAATTTTTCAATACATTTTTTAACAGGCTGTAAACCATTGTGGTTCGCATTACCGATTGTTCCTCGGTAAGCGGATTACTGATAAAAACCTGATTTCGGCGGCGGTCATCACTGGAAAGTAAAAGATCATCCACTGAAGAGGGGTGAATAAAGCTGTAATTGATCACCTCGGTATAACCGGAACCGTTCATGACTCTACGAATCATTGTCTCTGTTTCGATTCTTCGACCTCCGGAGCTGTCCGAGGCGGCAAAAATATGCGGAAGGGTGGCCGGGATCATGTCATAGCCGTACATCCGGGCAATCTCTTCAATGAGATCGATTTCCTGGGTTATGTCGACCCGGCTCGACAAAGGGGTCACGAGGAGGGTTTCGTCATCAGCCTCTTTTATCTCCATCCCGAGGGCCTCTAAAATCTTTATGACCTTCTCTGCGGAGATAGATGCCCCGATAATCCCTTCGACGTTTTTCAGGCGGAGAACAATGTCCCTGGCCACCGGGATGCTTCCCGGGTGCTGATCTATTACACCTTTGCAGATATCCCCGCCGGACAGATCGGCTATGAGCTTCGCCGCTCTGTCAACGGCCCTGATAAGCCCTTCCGGATCTATGCCCCTTTCAAAACGGAACGCGGCATCGGTAGCCATCCCGAGAAGCCTTGCCGTGTGACGGATCGAAGAAGGTTGGAAATAGGCGGCCTCCAGAAGAATCACGCTGGTGCCATCCGTAACCTCGGAATTGATCCCACCCATCACCCCGCCGATTGCCACGGGTTTCTTTCCATCACAGATCAGAATGGCGTCTGACGGCAGAACCCTTTTTTTGCCGTCAAGCGAAACAAATGTCTCCCCGGGCTGAGAACGGCGGACGACGATCCTGCCTTCAGCGAGTTGATCGAAATCAAAGGCATGGAGGGGCTGACCCAGCTCTATCATGACAAAGTTTGTCACATCAACAACATTGTTTATCGAACGTAGTCCGAACGCCTCAAGTCTCTGCCGTAACCACGGCGGCGAAGGCGCTATGTGGACATTCTTAAGAACCCGCGCCAAATAGCGGGGGCAGAGATCTGGAGCCTCTATTGTTACAGATGTAATCCTGTTGATATCCTCGTCGTTTTCCGACAACGCCGTATCGGGGTAACGAACCGGCTTGCCGGTCGCCGCCGCCACTTCGCGGGCAATGCCGATGATCGAAAGGCAATCGGAACGGTTCGGCGTCACGCTGATGTCAAAAACCGTGTCGTCTGCACCCAAAGCGGCCCCGAGCTCCTCACCGACAGGCAGGTCTTCAGGAAGGAGCATGATCCCCGAATGATCTTGTCCCAGCAGCAGTTCCCTTTCCGAGCAGAGCATCCCCTCGGAAACTTCGCCGCGTATTTTCGACTTTTTGATCGTTAAACCACCGGGAAGGGTTGCACCCACAAGGGCCAACGGGACAACATCTCCAACCTTGATGTTTGTTGCCCCACAGACAACCGGGATAGTTCGATCTCCGGTCCAAATATCACAGAGGAGCAATTTGTCCGCGTTTGGATGAGGCTTAATCCCGGTGATTCTCGCAACCCGGACACCACTGAAATCCGGACGGATGGAGGCAATAGACTCCACCTCGAGCCCCAGCATCGTCAATTTACCGGCCAAATCCTGCGGGGAAATCTCTAAATCAACATAATCCCTAAGCCATTTGAGGCTGACCAACATAATAAAAACTCCTGAAATACCCTGAGACCTTTGAAAAATGCTGCCTTCGCGCTCATAAATATTTTTCGACCCCGCAGGTGTCTCGCTACGGCGGCAAAGCCTAAACGCTCTCTAATGTTTTGCGTTTTTAACGGCTTCGCCGCCTTGCTCAAGACGGCGGGGTACCTAAGAAAAATCAATAAAATCGCGCTTCAGGCAGTTTTTTTCTGCGCTTGTGCAAAGGTTTCACTCTTACAATAGATAGAAAATTACCCACCTCTGGGAACGAGTTCATCAAAACCCAAGGAGCTAAAACTGTTCAAGAAATCTGAGATCGCCTTCGAAAAAAAGGCGGATGTCGGAAATACCGTACTTCAACATCGCGATACGTTCCAGCCCGAGGCCAAACGCAAAGCCGCTGTATATTTCCGGATCATACCCGACGTTTTTGAAAACCTGCGGATGGGTCATGCCGGCACCCAGGATTTCCAGCCAGCCGCTTTGCTTGCAGACCCTGCAACCCTTCCCCCCGCAGATAACGCAACGGATATCAACCTCTGCGCTCGGTTCGGTAAACGGAAAATAACTGGGTCGAAAACGAACAGCGGTTTCCTCGCCGAACATCTTCTTTAAGAAATGCGTCAGCACGCCTTTCAGATTTGCCAGTGTGATGCCCTTATCGACGAGCAACCCCTCAATCTGGTGAAACATCGGGGTGTGGGAGATATCGGAATCACGCCTGTATACCTTTCCCGGGGATATGATCCTGATCGGGGGGCTGTTTTTTTGCATTGTCCGGATTTCGACGGGAGAGGTATGCGTCCTAAGGACCCTTTTTTCATCCACATAAAACGTATCGTGCATGTCCCTTGCCGGATGGTCGGCGGGGATGTTGAGAGCCTCAAAATTGTAATAATCGAGCTCTATTTCAGGCCCTTCTTCGATAGAAAACCCGAGACCGGCAAAAATCCCGCATATTTCATCACGAACCTTTGTGATCGGGTGCAGGCTTCCGTAACGTACGGCCCTGCCGGGAAGCGTGACATCGATCCGCTCGGTCCGGAGACTTTTTTCTTTTTCCGAAACGGCGAGTTCTGCGAGATGCTGATCAATCTTGGCAGAAACGAATTCTTTTAATTCGTTGCACCTTTTCCCGAATAAGGGCCTTTGGTCGGGCTGGACGTTCGCTATATTGCGGAGCAGGCCGGTAAGCAGGCCTTTCCGCCCGAGATAACGGATTCGAAGGGCCTGAAATTCGGCTTCCGTCCGGGCCGTCTTGAGTTCCTCATCAACCTGTTCACGAAGACTCTCAAGCTCTGGTATCATACCTGAAGCTCGCCCTTTGCCAGCGCCGCTATCCGTTCAAAACCCCGGGGGTCGCGAACCGCTAGATCGGAAAGGATCTTGCGGTCCAGCTCTATGTCGGCTTTATGCATGCCGGAAACAAGGCGGCTGTAGGATATCCCGTTCATCCTTGCCGCTGCGTTGATCCTCGCAATCCAAAGCCTACGAAATTCCCTTTTCTTCGTCCTTCTATCACGATAGGCGTAAAGCATCGCATGGTTTACAGCCTCCGTGGCGGTTCTTATCAATTTGCCTCTGGAGAGAAAAAACCCCTTCGCGGCGTGTAAAATCTTTCTCCTCTTCTTGTGGGCCGTCAAACTTCTCTTTACCCTTGACATCGTCATTCTCCTTGTAACTTAAACTGTCCGTTTGAACATCGCTCAGAGATGGCTCTGTTGGCTTTCAACTATACGGAATCAACTTCTTGACCATCTTTTCGTTGGCCCGGTCAAGAATCGTTGATTTTCTCAAATTTCTCTTTCTTTTTGTCGTTTTCGTCGTCAAGATATGGCTTGCATAAGCCTTGTTTCTCTTGATCTTTCCGGTCCCCGTTAAGGAAAACCTCTTTGCCGCTCCGCGATGTGTCTTGATCTTTGGCATGCACTCACCCCTTTTCCCTCACCCGGCCTGCTGATACTGCCGGTTTGTTGTCTGTTTCCGCACCTGACCTTATTTTTTCGGCGATAGAAGCATAACCATGTTCCTGCCTTCCAATCTCGGAGGCTGATCGATGATGCAATCATCCGCCATGGCGTTTAATATGGATTCCATAAGCGCCCGACCCATATCTACATAGGCTATCTCACGTCCACGAAACATGACTGTTATTTTGACCTTGTTACGCTGTTCCAAAAACCTTTTTATATGCTTGATCTTGACCTCCCGGTCATGTTCCTCCGTTTTGGGCCGCAGGCGAACCTCTTTAACCTGAATAACCGTCTGACTTTTCCTTGCACTCTGTACCTTCTTGTTCTGCCGGTAGCGGTACTTTCCGTAATCCATGATCCGACATACGGGCGGATCGGCATTCGGGGAAACCTCGACAAGGTCCATCCCGTATTTTGAAGCCTCTACCAGAGCGTCAGACAGCGAAAGCACACCGAGCTGCTTTCCCGTTTCGTCAATGACCCTGACCGACGCCGCCCTGATCTCACGATTGATTTTTAAATCCTTTGCTATAGCTCACCTCCGGAAGCTCGGTCCCCTAAAGGAATCCTGACCAACAAAAAACCCCTTTCCATACGTTTTGCTATTTGAATTGAGCGCATTGATTGCGGACAAGTTCAATGAACCCGTCGGGATTCATCGGCTCGAGGCTTTTGCCGTCGCGCATGCGCGGCGAAATAGTGTGCGCTTCCATCTCCCTGTCGCCTATGACCAGCATAAAAGGGATCTTCTGCACCTGTGCCTCCCGTATCTTATATCCAAGCTTCTCGTTGCGGAAATCCGCCTCAACCCGGATTCCAGCCGCAAAAAGCCGTCTTTCCACGTCTCTGCCCCAGGGAATATGTTTTTCCGTGACCGTTACGATGAGCGCCTGCACCGGGGAGAGCCAGAGCGGGAAGGCCCCCGCGTAATGTTCGATTAAGACCCCCATAAACCTCTCGATCGCGCCCAGGATAACCCTGTGCAGCATGACGGCGCGGTGTTTCTGACCGTCCTCGCCTATATAAGTCAAATCAAATCTCTCGGGAAGCGTGAAATCACATTGAATCGTCGCGCACTGCCACCTTCTCTTCAGGGCATCCTTTATCTTGAAGTCAATCTTCGGGCCGTAGAAGGCGCCATCCCCTTCATTCACCTCGTAAGGGATACCGCTGTCACGAAGGGCGTCTTCGAGCGCCCGCGTCGCGAGCTGCCAATCCTCGTCGGAGCCTATCGAATTCTCCGGTCTTGTGCTGAGTTCCACGTCATACTCAAAGCCGAATATCCCCATCGCATAACGGACAAACTCGGCGACCCCCTTGATTTCGGAGTTGAGTTGCTCGGGAGCGCAGATAATATGGGCGTCATCCTGCGTAAACTGGCGCACCCGCATAAGTCCGTGCAGAACCCCGGCCTTTTCATGGCGGTGAACAGTTCCCAGTTCAAAATAGCGTATCGGCAGATCACGATAAGAACGTGTTTGTGCCTTGTAAATCAGCATATGGGACAGGCAGTTCATCGGTTTAATACCGTACAACTGTTCGTCCACCTCGGTAAAATACATGTTCTCGCGATAATGATCGAAATGGCCGGAGCGCTTCCACAGATCGGCCTTGAGGATCTGAGGGCCGATCACAAGGCCGTAGCCCCTCTTAAGGTGCTCTTTTCTTTCCCAGTCTTCAATAATGGTTCTGAGCATCGTCCCTCTGGGATGAAAAATGACAAGCCCAGGACCAGCTTCCTCATTGATCTGGAAAAGATCAAGCTCACGACCGAGGCGCCTGTGATCCCGTTTTTTGGCCTCCTCCAGAAGCCTGAGGTATTCATCGAGCTTCTCTTTGGAGTCAAAGGCGGTTCCATAGATCCGCTGAAGCATCTTGTTGTGTTCGTCCCCGCGCCAGTAAGCCCCGGCTATGCTGAGCAGTTTAAACGCCTTTATGATTCCCGTCGAAGGGATATGCGGACCGCGGCATAAATCGGTGTATCCATTCTGGGAATAGATACTGACAGTTTGAACCTCTTCGGGAAGGTCATTGATAAGCTCGATTTTGTAATTCTCTCCCTTTTTCCGAAATAGATCGATTGCCTCTCGGCGGCTCATCTCACGGCGTTCGAAAGGGTAGTCGGCTTTGATGATCTCACGCATCCTCGACTCGATCGTCGCAAGATCCGCCGGCGAAAAACCGGGCTCATAGTCAAAATCATAATAAAACCCATCCTCTATCGCAGGTCCTATCGTAACCTGAGCGGTGGGGAAGACCTCCTGAACGGCCTGCGCCATGACATGGGCGGCACTGTGGCGCAGAATCGTAAGACCTTCCGACGAGGACGCATCAATAGCCTCTACAGCCGAATCGCGCCTCAGCAGATGAGTTAAATCGACGGCAACGCCATCGACCTTTGCGGCAACCGTCAATGACCTCGTTAAACCCAATCTCGCAAGGGCCTCCCCAACCGGGGTTCCAGCCGGGCAGGAACTGCTTTTGCCATCGGGCAATGTGATTTTTACATCCGCCATCTACTCTTCCCTATTAAGAAAGGGCGCCAGCGCAATGACGCCCTCAAAAAAACCGCCGACCCGCGAGACCCTTTAAAAAACGCCGCCTTTCATGCTGATCGGATCTTTTTCGACCCCGCAACGTCTCGCAGCAGCTCCAAAGGCCGATGGCTCTCTTACGTTTTCGCGTTCTTAACGCCTTTAAAAGCCCATGCTTATTGGCAGCAAGGTACCAAAGAAAAACCTTTGCACTTCAGGCACCATTTTTCAAAGGTCTCAAAGGAGTTGCATACCCTTAAAAAAGCCAATCTTATGGTAGGCACGCAGGGATTTGAACCCTGGACATCCACCGCGTCAGGATGGCGCTCTCCCCCTGAGCTACGTGCCTACATGCCCTCTTGCACCTGCTGAGGGCTGATTCTCCTAACAAGAAAAGGCGGCCTTGTCAAGGCAATTTATCGCGATTGAGAATGGGTATTAATGATCTTCAGCCCCCGGGACATATAATGCAGACCGGAGATAACCGTGACAATGGCCGTCGCCCAGTAAAATATCTCAAGCCACGTTGAACCTAAAGACCAACGCAGTGACCGTGTCAGGAGCGCAAGAAAGAGCGTAATAACCTGTAAAACCGTCGTGAGCTTGCTTATCAAAGCCGGATGAATTTCCACCGAAAAGCCCATAAGGAACAATACCGAGACGCCGAGAAGAATGATAAAATCCCTGCTGATGACGATGACGGTAAGCCATGCGGGGATAAGATGCAAAATGGAAAGGGTGACGAACGTACTGGCAAGAAGCGCCTTATCGGCAATCGGATCCAGATACGAGCCGATAACAGTCTGTTTCCCCATTACCCGGGCCAGAAAACCGTCTGCGGCGTCGGAGATGCTGGCAATCGCGAAAACAACAAGCGCCATCAAAAAAGAGCCCTGTATCAGTAAAATCACGACAACCGGGACCAAAACAATTCTCGATAATGTGATCAGATTGGGAAGATTCATTGATGAATGGAATGTTTTCTTCAGGAACCTTTTTTGAGCTTCTCGATCTCTTCGCGGATCACCCGCTCCGCAATATCAGGGATAACCTCCCTGGCGATTTTTTCCGCCATTTCAGTTGCGCGTCTGATAATCTCGTCATGGAGTCCCGTATCGACAAAGGCCACCTTGGGTCTTTTGTCGATCACATCGACAAGATCGTAGATGACCTCCTGCTTTAACGGCCTTTTTTCGGCGGGTTTTGTCACTGCTGCAGGAGCAGAAATGACATCCACCAGGTCATAGATCCTCTCGGATGGGGCAGGAAAGGACTCCCGTCCCGCCGAACGATTCTCATCCAGCTCGTCTGAACGCTCTATCACGCATCCTCCTGCAAAGACGTAAATAAAAAGCGGCCCGAAATTGAAAAAACGCAAATACCTGGAAACAAAAACCGCCTGTGGCCGTTCGAGAGGAGGATTATCATAATTACCTCGCCAACTCAAGAAAATAGTAGAGGTTCACAGGGGGTTCCAAAAGGCGCCTGACCAAATCGTTCAAAAAAAAAACATGAGCCGAAGCATGAATGAAAGATCAGGATAATTTGTTTTGACAAAAGGGCAAAAATTCCTATATAGCCCCGCAAGAAAAATTAGTTGTCCCTTTTTACAAAGGTGAATAATATCTTTAAACGCAAGGTTTGTACAAAAAGGTCTGGATGATGGGTTACAGCATTACGCAAAAGGTCATAGCCGCGCATCTCGCGGCGGGGAAAATGGAACCGGGAACGGAAATAGGATTAAAGATCGACCAGACACTCACCCAGGATGCAACCGGGACGCTTGTTTATCTTGAATTTGAGGCCATGGCATTTGACAAAACACACGCAGAACTATCGGTAAGCTACGTTGACCACAACACGTTGCAAACCGGTTTTGAAAACGCCGATGACCACAGGTTTCTCCAGAGCGCGGCAGCGAGATTCGGACTCTGGTTCTCGCGACCGGGTAACGGAATCTGCCATCAGGTGCATCTCGAACGGTTCGGGGAACCGGGTAAGACACTGCTCGGCTCGGACAGTCATACACCAACCGGCGGGGGCCTGGGCATGCTTGCGATCGGCGCCGGCGGTCTTGATGTTGCGGCGGCAATGGCCGGTTATCCTTATTATCTGGAAATGCCGAGGATCGCAAACATCAGGCTCCACGGCAAACCGGCGCCCTGGATATCGGCCAAGGACATTATTCTTGAGGTGCTGCGCAGATTGGGCGTAAAGGGCGGGGTCGGAAGGATCATTGAATACACCGGGGACGGCATTTCATACCTGGAGGTTCCCGAAAGGGCAACTATAGCCAATATGGGCGCGGAATTGGGTGCAACCTCATCGATATTTCCGTGCGACGAGACAACTAAAAGATTCCTGGCTGCCCAGCACAGAGCGGAGGCATTTGTAGAACTGCACCCGGATCCTGATGCCGCCTATGACGAGACGCTTGATATATCCCTAGAGGAGCTGGAACCCCTGATCGCCTTGCCCCATATGCCGGACAACGTCGTCAAGGTTTCTGAAATAGCCGGCAAAAAGGTTGACCAGGTCTTTATCGGCAGTTGCACGAATTCTTCCTACGCCGATTTGATGAGGGTCTCCGAAATTCTGAAAGGAAAAACAGTTCATCCGTCGGTCAGCCTCGTGATCGCCCCCGGTTCGAGACAGGTCTTGCATGCACTCGCCTCCAACGGGGCACTGGCGATCTTGGTCAAGGCCGGGGCAAGAATTTTAGAGTCTGCGTGCGGTCCCTGCATCGGCATCGGAGGCGCGCCTCCGTCGAAGGGTGTTTCGTTGCGGACATCGAACCGGAACTTCAAAGGGCGAAGCGGCACTGCCGATGCAGAGATTTATCTGTCCGGCTGCGAAACAGCGGCCGCCACGGCAATCTACGGCCGGATAACGGACCCCCGGGAACTGGGTGCACCCATTACAATCAACATGCCTGGATCCTTCGATACGAGGGATGAGATGATGATCCCTCCGTCAAAGAATCGTCGAAAACCAAAGTTGATCATGGGCCCGAATATAAAACCGCTGCCGGCATTTCCCCCATTGCCCGACACGATCGACGCGGAAGTGGTCATAGCGCTCGGCGATAACATTACAACAGACGATATCCTGCCCGCCGGCGCCGAAATTTTGCCGTTGAGATCGAATATTTTGGCAATAGCAAAATATGCGTTTGCCCGAATTGACACAGGCTTCGTACGCAGAACGAAAGAAGCCGGAAACGGGATTATCCTCGGCGGGGAGAACTACGGCCAGGGATCAAGCCGGGAACATGCCGCTCTGGTTCCCAGATATCTAGGGATTCGCGCGGTTCTGGCCAGGTCATTCGCGAGGATTCACATGCAAAACCTGGTCAACTTCGGGATCATTCCCCTGGTTCTGAAGAACCGTGAGGATTACGATACGATAAAGCCGGGGGACCTTTTGAGATTAGCCGATATAAAAAACGGCTTACGGGACAACTCGCTTGTGATAGAAAATCGTAAAAACCACAGAGTCTATGAAACCAAACACAGCCTTTCACAACGGCAGATAGAAATACTCCTTGCGGGGGGGCTGCTCGGATACTTAAAGAACCGCCGTCCCTCCCAAAAGCCCTCAAACCGCTGAGAGACCTTTGAAAAACGCTGCCTGATGCGCGAATTTAAAGATTTTTCGGGGTACCCCGCCGTCGCAGCAAGGCTTTTAAAGGCGTTAA
>DYLD01000032.1:13199-21225 GCA_020722315.1 Syntrophus aciditrophicus | reverse complement strand
GTCCGAAGGCGAGCTATATCGATTTACAGGGATGGACGAAGAACGACCTCGCAACCTGGAAGAAAAATTAGAGGGACTTCGACGGAATGGATCATTTCAGGGTTGAGAATCTAAGCATCAGTTTCGGCGGTCTGCAGGCGGTCAAGAATATCTCGTTTTCTGTCGAAAAGAACGTGATTTTTTCGATTATCGGGCCCAATGGCTCCGGGAAAACCACGATTTTTAATATGATAAGCGGAATCTATAAGCCCGATTCCGGAACCATCGTCTGCGACGGGGAGAACATCGTCGGCCTTTCCCCCGACCGGATCGCCCGCAGAGGGATCGCCAGAACCTTCCAGAATATCGAGTTGTTTTCGAATGCCACGGTGATGGATAACCTGATGCTGGGCAGGCACATTCATATGAAAACGGGTGTTTTCAGCGGGGCCTTTCTCTGGGGAAGGGGATCGTCGGCAGCCAAAGAGGAGATCGCCCATAGGAAACGGGTTGAAGAGATTATTGATTTTCTCGATCTTCAATCCGTCCGGAACAGGTTTGTCGGCGGCCTTCCCTACGGCAAGAGAAAGCTTGTCGAACTGGGAAGGGCTCTTGCGCTCGAACCCAAGATTCTCCTCCTTGATGAGCCGTCGGCAGGTATGAATACCGAGGAAAAAGAGGATCTAAACATCTGGATCAAGGATATTAAGGCGCTTTACAAGGCGACAATACTGCTGATCGAGCATGACATGAAGATGATCATGGGTATCTCGGATCGTATCCTGGCGATGAATCAGGGAGAAAAGATCGTTGAAGGGACCGCGGCGGAAGTTCAGAGCCACCCTGAGGTTATCAAGGCATATCTTGGGGAGGAGCGCTGATGCTGAAGATAAACAACATCGAGACATGGTATGATCTGATCAGGGCGCTGCACGGTATCTCTTTTGAGGTGAAGCAGGGCGATATCGTCACGCTCTTGGGTTCAAACGGCGCCGGAAAGACAACGACCCTCAAGACGATCATGCGCCTGCTGTACGATCAAAAAAAGGAACAGCCGGAAAAGGGGACGATCGAGTTTCTCGGCCAACGCATCGACCGGAAGAATACCGATGAAATCGTCCGGATGGGCATCAGTTACGTCCCGGAAGGACGGGAAGTTTTTCCCGAGCTCTCCGTTATGGAAAATATCACGATGGGCGCCTATACGCGCAGGGATACAAAAAACATCAAGGATGACGTCGAACGGATATTTGCGCACTTCCCGATATTGAAGAAGAGAAAGGATCAGGAGGCGGGGCATCTCAGCGGCGGCGAGCAGCAGATGCTGGCGATAGGCCGCGCCCTGATGAGCAAACCGAAACTGTTGATGCTCGACGAGCCTTCCCTGGGGCTTTCCCCGGTGCTGACCCAGGAGATATTCACTATCATCCGCAACATCAACCAGCAGGACGGCGTGACAATCCTGCTGGTGGAACAGAACGTCAACATGGCGCTGAAATACGCCGACTTCGCGTTTCTGATGGAGAACGGGCGGATTGTCCGCGCCGATAAACCCGAGATCTTAAGAGAAGACGAGGACGTCAAGGAATTTTATCTGGGCATTGCGACGGAGGTCTCTGTAAAAGGCTATAAACGTTACCGCCGGAAGGTGCGTTTTCGTTAGGGAGATAGATCATGGTTATAGATACACTGCCGAAGGCTTTGATTGAGATGACAGCAAAGCAGCCCGAAAGGGTCGCGCTGCGGTATAAGAATCTCGGTCTATGGCAGGACGTGCACTGGTCGGAATACCTGCAAAATGTCAAGTATGTCGCGCTGGGTCTCCATGAGCTTGGCGTCCGCAAGAACGACCATGTCGCGATCATCGGCGAGAACAAGCCCGAATGGCTCTATTCCGCGTTCGGCGCGATGGCGGCCGGGGCCACGTTCGTCGGCGTTTACACGACCAACCCGGTAAAAGAGTGCGAATACGTCGTAGGCCATTCGGATTCGGTCGTTTATCTCTGCGAGGACGAGGAGCAGCTTGACAAGGCCCTTGCATTCCGTCAGAACACGCCGTCCCTCAAAAAGATGATTGTCTGGGACATGGAGGGGCTGAGGGATTTTCATGACCCGATGGTGATGAGCTTTGCCGAACTGCTCGCGCTGGGGGAGAAGATCGATAAAGAAAAACCCGGACTTTTCGCTGAGCTTGTCGCCCAGGGAAAAGGGGAGGATATTGCCGGAATTATCTACACGTCGGGAACAACCGGACCTCCAAAGGGGGCGATGCTTTCCCATGAAGGGTATCTGTGGGTCGGAAGGCAGGCAACCGTCGTTACGCAGGGCACGCCGGATGACGAAACGATATCCTTTCTCCCGCTCAACCATGTCTATGAACAGATCTTCGACATGATGGTTCATATGACGGTCGGGCACATCGTCAATTTCACCGAGAACACCGATACCGTCATGACGGATATGAGGGATGTCTCTCCGACGCTTTTTCATGCGGTGCCGAGGATCTGGGAGAAGTATTATTCAGGCATCGTCCTGAAGATGGAAGACGCGACCCGGTTGAAGAAATATGTTTACAAGACCTCTCTCAAAATCGGTGAGCGCTACAACAACACGAAACTTTCCGGCAAGTCCCCTTCGCCCGGCCTGAGCATTGCGTACTGGCTTGCCTATTTTGTAACGTTCCGGAAATTGAAAAAACGCCTTGGTTTTGACCGCGTCAAGCTGGGTTTTTCCGGTGCGGCGCCGATCTCCCATAACATTTTAAAATATTTCCAGAGCATCGGCATCCCGATTCGCGAGGGGTACGGCATGACGGAAACGACGGGAATCACCCATATGTCCGATGAACGGAATTTCAAGGTCGGAACGGTTGGGAAGGCGCTTCCCGAAACAGACGTGAAAATCGCCGAAGACGGGGAAATTCTTGTCAGGCACAAGGGAATCTTTAAGGGTTATTACCGTGATGAGGAGACTACCAAAGAGGCTCTTCACGACGGATGGATGCATACCGGCGATGTCGGCGAGATCGATGCGGACGGCTTTCTCAAGATTACGGACCGCAAAAAGGACTTGATCATCACCGCGGGCGGCAAAAATATCGCCCCGCAGTATATCGAAAACCTGCTGAAGTTTTCCCCGTATATCAACGACGCGGTCATCATCGGCGACAAGCGGAAATTCATCAGCGCGATCATCGTCATTGACGAGGAAAACGTCGTGAAATTCGCGCAGGATCATAAGGTTCAATTTACGACGTTTGCGAGTCTGACAAAAACCGAGGAGGTTGTCAATCTGATCCAGGAGGAAGTCAACAAGGTCAACAAACAGCTCGCGCGCGTCGAAAATATCCGCAAGTTCCGCATTCTGGACAAAAAACTATATACCGAAGACGGCGAAGTGACCCCAACGATGAAGGTCAAGCGCAAATTCATCAATACCCATTATGCCGACCTTATCGAGTCCATGTATAAAGAATAGCAAGAAAAGCAGCTTTTGCGCAAGCTCGGGGAAAATGTTTCATCAAGCGCGAAGCAAGGTTTTTTTAAACGGCTTGGCGGGTTCTGCAAGGCTTTCATCGCGTGCGCGCCGGCTTTGAAATGAACGATGTTTACAAGAGGTGATCATGGCTGATGTTCTTCTGAAGGAAAGGACGGAGGAGGGAATCCTGATCCTCACGCTGAACCGTCCGGAGGCGATGAACTGTTTTAATTTTGAGCTGCTCGCGGCGCTTTCCGATACGATCCGCGAGGCGAATTTTGACAATGAGCTCAGATGCATCATTATTACCGGCGCCGTCGGAAAAGATCCGAAAAAATCCTCCTTTTCTACCGGTGCCGATCTGAAGGAGCGCCGGACCCTTAGCGATGATCAGGTGCGGCGGTTTATCTTTACTATCCGCAATACGTTCACCGCCGTGGAACAGGTGAGGGTTCCGGTCATCGCGGCGATAAACGGCTACGCGTTCGGCGGCGGTACCGAGCTTGCGCTGGCGAGCGACATCCGGATCGCCTCTTCCAACGCCGTGATGGGTCTCACCGAGACAAGCCTCGCGATTATTCCGGGCGGCGGCGGGACGCAGCGTCTTCCGAGAATTGTCGGGATCGCGAAGGCGAAGGAGTTGATATTCACCGCGAGGAGAATCGACGCACAGACCGCGCTCCGGATAGGTCTTGTCAATTCTGTTGTTGAGCCGGAGGAACTGATGCCGGCGGCCCTCGAAATGGCCCGTGAGATCGCGAAAAACGGCCCGATCGGTGTTGCCCAGGCGAAGTTTGCGATCAACTACGGAATGGAGGCATCCCTTGGCGTTGCGCTTCCACTGGAATCGAAGGCCTACGAGGTGACGATCCCGACAAAAGACCGTCTGGAGGCACTTGCCGCGTTCGCCGAAAAGCGAAAACCCGTTTTCCGCAATCAATAATCATTATTGGTTTTGCCCGGTTGCGCAAAAGCTAATCAGAGCTTTCTTGAAGGGTTGGCGGGTTTTTCCTTAGAAAAGCGAATATCGAAGATCAGATCATCCCCGCTCCGGGTGATTTTGCCGAACGAAAACCTCCGTACGTCCTCGATTTTCTCTATACCGAGATTTTCTATCGCATTGATCCCCTGACCGATGATCTTGGGCGCAACGATGACAACAAGCCGATCGGCGAGGTTTTCTCTGAGAAAGGCCGTCGCAACCCCGGCGCCTCCCTCAACCAGAATGGACGATATCTCCCTTTCGCCCAGTTTTCTCAGGAGTGCTGGCAGTGATACCCGGCCTTGCGGATCCTGCCGGACGGAAAGTATTTCCACCCCCTGTTTTTCCAAAGCCCTTTTCTTTTCGTTCGGGGCGCGGCCCGTGCAGGCGACGATCGTTTTCTTGGCATCGGTGAAAATCTGTGCATCCAAAGAAAGACGCAGGTGTGAATCGAGCACGATTCTGATCGGATCACGGCCGCGGACAAGGCGGCATGTCAGTTTTGGATTATCGTTGATAATGGTGCCTGCACCGACGAGGACTGCGTCATGGACGGCTCTGAGCTGATGGGCGAAGCGCAGAGACTTCGGTGAGCTGATCCAGCGCGAATCGCCTGCTGACGTTGCTATTCTCCCGTCCAGGCTCTGGGCAAACTTGAGCGTAACATACGGCAGGCCGGTTCGGATATATTTGAAGAAAAACCGGTTGATTTCGATGCAGTCCTGTTCAAGAATTCCGACATCGGTCTGAATCCCGGCCCTTTGGAGGATTTCGATCCCCCTTCCGCATACGAGCGGATTGGGATCGGTCGTGCCGATGACAACCCGTGCCGGCCGTGCGGCAACGAGCGCATCCGCGCATGGGGGGGTATGCCCGTGATGGCTGCACGGCTCCAGCGTTACATAGAATGTCGCTCCCTCGATAGACTCCGTGGCGCTGTGAATCGCGTTTATTTCCGCGTGATTTTCGCCGTAGCGCCGGTGCCATCCCTCTGCGATGATCCTGCCGTCCTTTACAATGACCGCCCCGACCAGCGGATTGGGGCTCACGCTTCCCGCCCCTTTTCGGGCCAGCTGTAATGCCCGGCGCATGAATCTTTCGTCTGCGGATTGTTCTTTGTTTGCATGCATACTGTTGGCTCCATTGCCCGGTGCAATTTTTTTTGTTTTTTATAGTACCGCATCGATCTATGCAAACCTTTTTTGTTGTTTTCCGTCTTATCCGAATGTTCTCACATCTGAACAGGGAAAATTCGGCTGATTTATCCCTTTGTTTTTTCGTCCGAATATGGTAAAAATAATATAAGAATTCTGCAGAGTATCCAAAACGGGGATTGCATTTGCGCAAGGGGAAGGCTTCCCCGCCTCGGCTATTCAATAACTAAGACGGGCTAAATTCCGGGCTAAAACGGAGACAGGACGAATTTTTGGCGACGTTATATCTCGATATCATTGTGATTCTGGTCGGCGCCGCGATCGGGAGTTTCCTGAATGTATGTATCAGCCGGATACCGGAAGGCGTTTCGATCGTCCATCCGCGCTCCCGATGCCCGTACTGCGGCCACCCGATCCGTCTTTACGACAATATACCCGTCATCAGTTTTGTTCTGCTGAAAGGCAAATGCCGGGACTGCGGCCACCCGATCCCCCTGCGGTATCCGCTCGTCGAGGTTCTGACGGCTATTCTGGCGTTCCTTATTTTTTGGCATTTTGGTCCGAAGCCGGTCGCGCCGGTCGTTTTTTTGTTCGTCTGCGTGCTTATCATTATCAGCTTTATCGACCTGGAAACAAAGCTGATCCCGCACATCCTGACATTAACCGGCATCCCGGTTTTTGCGGTATTAGCTGTTTTGTTTAACGGCCTTTCCCTCAGGGATGTTTTTTTCGGGATCATGGTCGGTGCCGGCAGCCTCTATTTCGTCGCAGTTTACTACGAAGCCGTGACCCACAGAGAGGGTATGGGCGGAGGCGATCTGAACCTGCTGGCGATGATGGGTGCATTTTTCGGTGTGAAATCCATTCTCATCATTTTATTACTGGGTTCTCTTTTAGGTGCCGTCATCGGCATCCTCCTCATCATAGTTAACGGAAAGGACATGAAATACGAGATTCCTTTCGGCCCCTTTCTTTGTGCAGCAGGATTGCTTTACCTCTTTTTTGGCGATCGTCTCCTGTCCAATTTTTTCCTTTAAAGGCGGATTTATCTGGCGACGCGCATATTTAGGGAGAGAATATGGACAGATCTGTGATGCTTTTCACACATTTCAGCGGATTTCTATTGACAAACGGGTTTTGATTCTCCATGATAGAACCAACATGTTGAATTGTTTATATAAAGGCAAAGGGAAAATGGTTCGGAGCGGCAAAAAAGGCCGAGCGCGAGGGTTTTCGTTGATCGAGATTATCATCGTTCTGGCCATTTTTGGAATTGTAAGCTCTATGGGCTTCTTTGCCTGGCAAACGTTCGTCGCCAGAAACAACCTGCGCACGGCGGCCCGCGATCTGGCGGCCGATATTGCGCTTTACCGGCAAAAGGCGGTCGCCGAAGGTCATGATTACACGATAAGTTTCGACATCGGGGCTAATACGTATACGATCACCAATGTTGACACGGGAGCGAGCGTTGTGAAGTCGCCATCGACTTTCGGCTCGGGTTGTGCACTGAGTGACGTGGATTTTTTCCACACACCCAAGAATGAAATGGAGATCCAGTCTCGTGGACTGCTGAGCAATGGAACGATAAAACTGACCAACTCGGGAGATTCAACGGCGACGATAACGATAAGCTCTGCCGGGAGGACGAATCTTCAATTTACAATGTAGTGAGTTTCGCTGTCTTTAAGGATAGCGTATTCAAAAAAAGGCAAAGGGCAATGTTCATTGATACAGAAAAAAGTCATGCCTTTGTTCAGGCGACGCGACGAAGAATCCGATCGCAAAAGGGTATCAGCCTTCTCGAGGCGGTGATCGCGGTTTTCCTTACGACGGTCGGGATTTTCGCGATCATGTCATTGCAGCCGACCGCTTGGAACACCGCCGCAAAAAGCGATCGTCTCGGCCGGGCGGCGATGATTCTGTCGCAGGAGCTAGAAAAGCAACAGGCGCTGATCATGAACCCCTGCAACGCCGTTTTTAGTTCACCTGACCAGACCACGAAAACCACGTCCGAAGAGGTGCGCCCGAGCGGCGGGACTGCTTCGGTGGAAGGAGATATGGTCTATACGGTAACGACGACCGTTACCCTCGCGGGTCCGAATATCTATACGGTGATGATACAGGTTGTCTGGAACAACGGGGCCAACGAGGTCAAGGAAAGCATGACGGTTTGCCGTCAGGAGACCTGGCGGTATCCTGAGGGATGCACGAGCGCATTATGACGAAGAATGCACAACGGGGATATACATTGGCCGAGACGCTGGTCGCGCTTGTCGTCGGCATGACGATGCTTCTGGCGATCTATTCGGTTGTCAACATGGCGCAGAAATCAACCACCGGCATCGAACGGAAGGTCGTAGCCCACCAGGATGCCCGCGTCGCGCTCGAGATTATGTCTCTGGAAATTAGAATGGCCTCCTACAACAGCTCCGGC
>DYLD01000032.1:0-13099 GCA_020722315.1 Syntrophus aciditrophicus | reverse complement strand
AGCATTACGATCGCCGTCGAGACCGCCGAGGTTGATCCGGCGACAAACAAGCCAAGGAGACTGATTTATGGGACGAGCGTTATCCCGAAGAACCACGCGATCAGTTATTAGCCGCCGCGGCAATTGGAGTCCCCCGGCTTCTGCATCCCGGAGAACTCCGCGGGGGTTTGCCCTTGTCACCGCGCTGATCGCGACGATTATCATCCTTGCCCTTGGTATCCTCGTCTTCCGGCTCAGCACACAGGATCTGAAATCCAGCGCGGCGACGGTCGGCGAGAAAAAGGCGCTCAGTGCGGCCGACACCGGAATTCATCGGTTGATGCAGAATTTCGACCCCCAGGCAACCGGGGGGTTGTCCGGTTTTGCCGCGACGGATGTTCCCGTGGACGACGTAAACGCACCGGGAGATCAATACAGTATAGGAAATCCAACCACGCCGACATCGGGGCCGGCTTTTCGCCCGATGTCAGGATATTCGATCGGCGGCGGCCAGAGTTGGGGACAGAAATGTTTCGCCGTCGACGTAACCGGAAAGAACATTAATTACGGCACGGAGGTTCAGATAGGCATCGGCCTGGGCTATGGGCCGATTGAGATTTCAACAATGGCTCGCTAGGGAGGAGGTTATGAAACCCTTTAAACTGTTTCCTCTGTTGATCGCGCTTGTGTTTTTGCCCGTTTCGCAAGCCGCAGCCGTTGCCCCGGCCGAAGGCGAAGAGGCGCTCTTCACAACGTCGGTCTCGCCGGATGCGCTCATTGTCTTGGATCTTTCAGGGAGCATGAACTGGAACCCTGCAGGGTATGGTAAAACTTACGGCCACAGCGAGTCGTGCACCGCCGATACGACCAACTGTTCCGGCTCCTACTGTTCCGGCGGCTACTGCAAGTACTCCAAGACCGGTTGTAGCAGCAACTGCAGCCGCCTCCAGATCGCCAAGAAGGCGATCTTCGGCCTACTCGACGACAACAACGACGGGACGATCAACTCGTCCGACGAGGGAAGCCTTCAGGTGCGGATCGGGTATATGAATTTCTATAAGTGCGGCAGCGACGACACAGGAGGAAGCTACACGAGCGGGTGTATCCAGATACCGGGCACAAGCTCGAGCAGGCGCTATATCGGCTCAAAATACAGCCAGATCTACTGCAACTCGAATACGAGCTGCACCGTCTCGAGCACCGGATCCTACTCGGTCGGCGGCGCAAGCGCCGAGGGCGGGACACCTGTCGCATCGGCGCTCTCCGAGGCAAAGATCTATCTGGATGCCCATAAGGCGGCGGATACAGCCGGGGCCTGCCGGCAGAAATTCGTCATCTTTATCGGCGACGGCTCCGATACGTTTGCCTGCAGCGGAATCGGCGGGGAGTGCCAGGAGCACCAGTACAAGCGGCGCAGGGCGTCCGTCGAGAAGGCGAAGGCGCTGGCCGACGCGGGCTACAAGGTTTTCGTGATCGGTTTCGGCGCAGGCATGCCCGATTACCTGAAAAACACGCTGAACTGGATGGCCTACTACGGCGGGACGGACAACCCGAACCAGCCCAATTCGGCTATCACGACCCCCTATGACCCCTCGGTATCGAGCTGCACAACCGACTCTAGTGCTACCACGGCAACCTGTTATGAGGCTTCGGGTTCGCATTCCACAACGAGCTTTCAGGCCGGCTCGAACGACCCCGGCTATATCAACCTTTCGGGATACGCCTTTCTGGCCTCCGACGCCGATCAGCTCTCGATAGCGCTGAAAACAGCCCTCAATATTGTCCGGGAGGCAACCTATTCGTTTTCGCAGTCGTCGGTTCAGTCTTCGCGGACGCAGGATGAGAATTTTCTCTACGAGGGTTCATTTCAGCCGGTCGCAAATGACCCATTCTGGCTCGGCCACCTGAAAAAGTATCAGATCAACACGGACGGGACGGTCGGCTCCGTCCTCTGGGATGCCGGTCTTGTCCTCCAGTCGACCGACGCCGGGGCACGGATGGTCAAAACTTATACCGGCTCTTCGCTGGTCGATTTCAATACAACAAACATGACGCCGGCGCTGCTCGGCGTTTCGACGACGACGGAGAGAGACGCCGTTGTCGGATACTTCCGCGGCAATGCGGCGTATAATCCGGACAACTGGAAACTCGGCGACGTCTTCCGTTCCACGCCGATCACGGTTGGGACGCCTTCGGCCTTTTTCGACGATGCCCTTGATGTGAACAACGCCTTCGCGGCGCATCGCGCGAACCATCAACGCACATCGACGCTCGGCAACCGCCTGATTGTCGCCGGCGCTAACGACGGGCAGTTTCACGCATTCAAGACGAGCGACGGATCGGAGGCCTGGAGCTTTATCCCGCCGAACCTTCTGTCGAAGCTGAAAAACATTGCTCATACGAGTCATCCAACGTCGCTGACGCACCAGTATTTCGTCGACGGAGCGGTGACGGTGGCCGATGTCTGGCTGGGAAGCGGCGACGGGAGCAGCAAAAGCGCCGCGGACTGGAAAACCATCCTTGTGTTCGGCGAGGGAAGGGGAAGCACGGATCGTCTCTGGAGTTCATCCACTGCTTGCGATTCGGATCTTGTCGGCGTTTACGACGCAGGCCACCCCTATTACTGCGGACTTTACGCACTCAACATTACTGATACGCTTAATCCCACCCCTTTATGGAGTCAGATGGCGATTACGCCGAGCCCTTCGCAGGCGCCCTATCTCGGAGAATCCTGGAGCAAAATGATGACAGGCAGGGTGCGGGTCGGCGGAAATGAGAAATGGGTCGGCTTTATAGGCGGCGGCTACAACGGGGGCGACTGCTCCGGGGGAGGCGCGTGCGATACGCGGGGAAAGGGTTTCTTCGTGATTGACCTTGCGAACGGTCATGTTCTCTGGAGCTACACGAGGGCGGACAATGCCGATCTTGACTACAGTATGCCCGCCCAGCCGGCCATCGTCGATACGGACAATGACGGATTCATCGACATGGCCTATCTGGGTGATCTGGGGGGCAACATGTGGCGCTTCAAATTCTGCCGGGCTTCCGATGGCGCATCATGCGGCACGTCCGACTGGGCCGGCGGATACCTGCTCGATTCGGCCACAGGGGCCATACGGCCGATTTACACCAGCGCTGCCGTTGCGAAGGACACCTCCGGCAGACTCTGGGTCTACTGGGGGACCGGGGATAAGACCGATCCGACGGCGGCCAGCGCCCAGGAGCATTTCTACGGGGTTATCGACGCCGATTTCGCGACCGCGCAGGATGCGAGCAATGTCGATAACCTTTCCACCGCGACAGACGTCTGGGATCCCGTAAACAAGCCCGCCGGATGGCGCATCCAGCTAAACGGCCACGGGGAAAAGATTCTGGCTGATCCGACCGTTTTCGGCGGCGTCGTCTATTTTACGACGTTTGTGCCGTCCAACAGCAGCGATCCCTGCGAACAGGGCGGGGATGCGTATCTCTACGGTGTCAAGTACACGACGGGAGGCGGCGGAATTTCCACCGGCACGGATAGTGAACCCGTAAAGAGTATGTATATAGGTTCCGGCATCCCATCCGCGCCGGTTATATCGTTGAAGCCGGGCAGCGGAGGGTCTCCGGATATGTATGTGACGGTCAGCGGAGGCGGCGGGGTCGGCGCAAACACGTTCCGTGTCGACATGAATCCCCCAGGTGTTGCGAACCGCAGTAATATGCTCTACTGGCTTGACAGAAGGCTCAAGTGACGGCCTTATTGCGGTATGTGTGAATCATGATAATGAAAGATCCCGCCAAAGCAAAGATAAATCAGAACATTCCCGGCATGAAGACCCGGCCGAAAGGTAAACCTGCCGGAGCAACGGCGGCTCAGGTCGGCGTGAAAAGGGCTCCGGTCCGGACGCCGCTGCCGCTTCCCAGAGCTAAAAACATCAGCGCCGGGGCCGGCAAAAACAAACTGCTCAAAGCGGCTGTCGTTTTGGGTTTGTTGCTTCTAATTTTCGCGGTCTGGTTCGGAAACCGCCCGGAGCAGGTTCCAGAAAGCGCGCCGGCGGATAAAAAGGTTGCCGAGCGCGCGCAAACGCCGGAGCAGACTCTTGCTGAGGGTGCTGCCGCAAACAAACCCCTGACGCCTGACGTTAAAAAGGACGCAGCACCGCAAGTCGGCCCGATCGTTTCCGCCGTCCGCATAACCCCCTCGCAGCCGCTCTTGGGTGAGCCGATTAAGGCGGAGCCGGTGCTAAAGGGAGGCGGTGCGGAGGGTGTGGATTTTTCGTACCGCTGGAAAATAAACGATCAGTTTATTGACGCTGAAGATACCGCGGTCCTTTCCGGCGTCACGCTGAAGCGCAGAGACCGTATCAGCGTCGTTGTTACGGCGACGAAAGACGGAATCACCGGGCCTAAGACCGAAAGCCAAACGGTCGTGATCCACAGCATGCCGCCTGCACTCGAGATGAAAATCCTTACGGACAGCCTGCGTCCCGGGGAACCAGTTGAACTCCAGTTACTCGGGAAGGCCCCGGATGAAGACCGGGTGGTTTATTCGCTGGTTCCACCGTTTCTGGAAGGCATGACGCTCGACGATAACACCGGGAAGATTCTCTGGAAACCCGAACGCATTCTTCCCGGCCGGCTTCAGTTCGGGGCGTCCTGTGCCGATTCCGACGGAAATAAAACGGTAAGGGTTTTTGCGCTCGATTTCGGCGTCAGTTTCGCAAAGTAAATCGATGATGGAATCCTATCTGGAAAAGCTTCCTCCGTTCTCAAAGCTTGAATTTGACGATTCCTTTCTTCCCCCCGAGGAGCTTTTAAAAAACCTCAAGTATGAATATCTGCGCAGGGAATCCTGGCTGCCGCTGGGCAAGAACGGACAGAAGATCTATGTGCTGATCGACGACGCTCATGATCTCCCGAAGCGGGACATGATTGAAAATATCCTGAAGACAAAGGATGTTTCCTACCTTGTTGCGGATAAAAAGGATATTCTTAAATTCCTTGACCATTTCTACGGCCTTGAGGAGTCAATAAAGGGTTCGGAAAGGCCGGCAGCGAATGCACCCAAAAAGGCCGGCGCGAACAAAAAGGAAGACGTTTCGGAGTCGGACAGCGTCATTGTCAGGCTCGTCGATAAAATCATCAATGAAGCATGCGAGCGTTATGCCTCCGATATACATATCGAGCCGGATCTGCATGCTGAGGACATCAAGGTCCGCTTCCGGATAGACGGCGAATGCATTTTGTACAAGACGCTGCCTTTCACGTACCGTTCCCCGGTCGTCTCCCGCGTCAAGATCATGTCGAATCTTGATATTACCGAGCGCCGTCTTCCCCAGGACGGAAAGATCATGTTTCGCCGTCCCAACAAAGAGGAGGTTGAGTTGCGCGTCGCGACGATTCCGACTTATGGAGGCGTCGAGGACGTCGTGCTCAGGGTGCTGACAAGGGGCAGGATCAGGCTTCTTGAAGAACTCGATATGCCGCCTCAGGACTACGAACGTTTCCTTGAGGTTCTGAAGAAGCCCTACGGACTGATTTTGATCGTCGGGCCCACCGGATCCGGAAAGACTACGACCGCCCATGCCGCGCTGCATATATTGAACAGGCCGAACAAGAAGATCTGGACCGCCGAGGATCCGGTTGAAATCGCCCAGCAGGGTATCCGTCAGGTGCAGGTTCACCACAAGATCGGCTATAATTTCAGTAACGCTATGAGGGCGTTTCTCAGGGCAGATCCGGATATCATCATGGTCGGGGAGATGCGGGACTATGAAACGGCAAAGATGGGCATAGAGGCATCCCTTACCGGCCATCTGGTTTTGAGCACTCTGCACACGAACAACGCCCCGGAGACGATCGTCCGTCTTCTCGACATGGGCCTGGATTCGTTCGCGTTTTCCGACTCGCTGCTTGGCATCCTGTCCCAGCGTCTGGTAAGGACCCTTTGTCCTTACTGCAAGGAGGCGTATCATCCGGACCGGAAGGAGTTTGATAATCTCGCGAGGCTTTATGGAGAGCGCTTTGAATCCGATCTCGGTGTTTCCTACGGCCCCGATTTTGTGCTTTACCGGGCAAAAGGGTGTCGGGAATGCAACAAGACGGGCTATAAAAGCCGGAAGGCCCTTTTTGAGCTTCTGGTTTCGTCGGACGAGATCAGGCAGCTTATCAGCACCCGCCAGACGATTACCGATCTGCGCCGGGCGGCAATGAACGAGGGGATGAGAACCCTTCTGCAGCACGGCATCGCGAGAATCGTGGGCGGTGAGACTGACCTTTCCGAGGTCTTGAGCGTCTGCATCAAATAACCTGCAGTGCCCCCTCTTTTTACGGCGGCCTGCTTCTTCAGCCAATCTTCTTGACTTGAAACCCGGATCAATATAAACGGAACCTGTATTTTGCAGGAAGGGTTTTGCGGAACTTTCCCTGATGGTTTCATTCGAACCGCGCCTCATGAAACCACGTTCGGGGATTCTGCACCGCTTTCGCGGGGCAGTTTTTTTCCGGGCCCCTTCGTTTGTGTAATGGCTTGGTTTATCAAAGACTTGCCGGGAGGAGATCATGGTGACCGAAAAGAGGTACTGTTCGATATGCGCGTGGAGAAGAGATTGCCAGAAGAGGTTCAGCGTTTCCACGGATTTGATGGGGAACGTCCGCTGCCCTGATTTTACCCGCGATGTTTCGATCAAAGATGACCAGATAGATGAAACGGAAAAGAAATGGCGGGAGCAATAGCCCTTAGCCGGCCTTTTTCCCAACTAATTTTGGGTTCACGGGGTAGTTCTGCATGAAAAACAGGTTGCTCAAACTTCTGGAAGGATCGCTTCGTACAGCCGTCGCGGACGGCCTGCTGCCTCCCACGGAACCGCAAAGTATAGAGCTGGAGTTTGCCAGGGATCCGAAGCACGGCGATTATGCATCAAACATTGCGATGGTGCTGGCCTCGAAAGCACGGAAAAACCCGCGTGAGATAGCCGGAATCATTGCCGATCGGATCATTGACGATGATGGGATTTTGCAGAAGGTCGAAATTGCAGCTCCGGGATTCCTGAATTTTTCGCTCAGGAAAAATGTCTGGGCGTCCCTTCTTGGAGATGTCGAGCGGCTTGGCGATGCCTATGGAACCTCAAACGTCGGCGCCGGCAAGAAGGTGCTCGTTGAGTTTGTCAGCGCCAATCCGACCGGCCCCCTTCATATCGGCCATGCCAGAGGGGCGGTCGTTGGTGATGTCACGGCGAGCGTTCTGAAGGCCGCCGGCTACGACGTCTCCCGCGAGTATTATATCAACGACGCGGGAAACCAGATGAACAACCTCGGCAAGTCCGTTCTTTTGCGCTACAGGGAACTTTTGGGGCAAGAGGCGGAGTTTGTAGAGGGGCACTACCGCGGTGATTATATTAAGGATATCGCGCGGGAAATCCTTGAAAGGGACGGTAACGCGCACCTTGAACGGGACGAGGCCCAGGTCGTCCCGCTGTTTACCGACTACGCCGCGGCTTCTATCCTCGACGGAATCAAGGAGGATCTGCGTCTGTTCGGCGTCTCGTTCGAGCGTTACTTCAGCGAAAGCCAACTGTACGAAAATAACGGTGTTGCGAAACTTGTCCGGAAACTCGAGGATGCCGGGTTTGTTTACCAAGACGGCACAACGACGTGGTTCAAAACGACGCTTTTCGGGGACGAGAAGGACCGGGTCGTCATCCGTCAAAACGGCATCCCCACATACTTTGCCGCCGATATCGCCTATCACAACGACAAGTTCCTCCGGGGATTCGATACGCTGATAGATATCTGGGGCGCCGATCACCACGGATACATCCCCCGGATGTCCGCCGCGGTGCAGGCGCTGGGATACCCGAAGGATGCGCTGAAGGTGATCCTGGTCCAGCTTGTTAATCTCCTCAGGGACGGAAAGCCGGTCGCAATGTCGACGCGCGCCGGCGAGTTTGTCACACTTAGGGAGGTTGTGGAGGAAGTGGGCAGGGATGCGGCCCGCTACAACTTCTTGATGAGGCGTTCCGACAGCCACCTCGATTTTGATCTCGAGATCGCCAAGAAACAGTCCAATGAAAATCCGGTTTATTATGTTCAATACGCGCACGCCCGCATCTGCAGCATTTTTAACACGGCTGGAGAAAGGGGTTTTACAATCCCAGCATACAAAGACATCGATACAAATCTTCTGAAGCTGCCTGAAGAGATCGAGCTTATCAAGACGGTTACCCGCTTTCCCGAGGTCGTCGTCGGGGCCGCGGAGGCCCTTGAGCCGCACAGGCTTACGTTTTATTTGAATGATCTCGCGGGTGAATTTCACAGTTACTACAATAAGAACAAGGTGCTGTCGGATGATCCGGCCCTTTCAAACGCGCGCCTGTTTCTCGTCGGGTGCATACGGATTGTCCTGAAGAACACCCTTAATATGCTTGGCGTTTCGGCCCCGGAAAAGATGTAAGGTTTTTTAAAATGGCGACGAATAATAGACGCCCGTTTGAAGTCAAACTCGGTAAACTGGGGATTGTCCTGTTTGTCAGTGGGATGTCGCTGTTTATGTTTGTTGTTTTTTTGTTCGGCGTGATGGTCGGAAAGCATCTCGATGCCTATCCGGAGAGGTACGCGGGCGGTTTTGTTGATCTCGTGCGCGGGCGCTTTTCCCGGCCGGATTCGCCGAGCAAAACCTCCGCCGGGACCGGTTTGACGGCGGATCCTGACCAGGCGAAACAGGCATTTGATTTCAGCTTTTATCGGACGCTGGGCGAGGAAAACGGCCGGAGCCGATCAATTGGCGGCGAACATACTGAGAAAAATCCGGCTGCGGACAAGGCTGTGTCTCCGGACGTAAAAGATAAAAAAATCTCGTCCAACAGCACAGCATCCGGTGGGCCGGGTTTGAAGCGCCCTGAGGCCGCCAAGTCCGAGCCTGCGCCTTCCGAGCAGAGGCTCGCCCAAGCGGATTCCAAATCCCGGAAAGGCCTTTTCGAGGTTCAGGTTGCCTCCTGCAGGGACGTCCATCAGGCGGAGCGGATTGTTGTCAAATTGAAAGGCCTTGGCTTCGATCCGAGAATCGAACCGAAAGACATACCGGACAAGGGTAAATGGTTCCGGGTTATTGCCGGCGATTTTGCCGACAAAGACGCCGCCCGGGCCGCCTCTGCGAAGATCGAACAGAGACTCGCCCGGGTAAAATGCATCATCCGTTACAACAAGGAAGGTGGAACATGAGTGTTGGTGTTTATTGGCGCGATCGCGACCGTCGCAGCAGTGATACGGCGAAATAGAAGGATAAGAAATGTTTGAGAATTTATCGGATAAACTCGACGTCATCTTTAGAAGGCTTAGAGGGAAGGGACGTCTGGACGAGGAAAATGTTCAGTCCGCGTTAAAAGAGGTACGGATGGCGCTCCTTGAGGCGGACGTGAATTTCCGTGTCGTCCGTGATTTTATCGAAGACGTCCGAAAACAGGCGGTAGGGCAGGAAGTTCTGGAGAGCATCACGCCGGGACAGCAGGTCGTCAAGATCGTCCATCAGCGGCTGATTGAACTGCTCGGCAAGACGACAAGCCAGCTCCGTTTCGGAGGGCGCATTCCGGCGCCGGTTATGCTGGTCGGGCTTCAGGGTTCGGGGAAGACGACGACGGCGGTCAAGCTTGCGAGGCTTGTAGCATCCCAAGCAAAAAGGGTCGCTCTTGTTTCCGCGGATGTTTATCGGCCTGCCGCGATGGAGCAGTTGAAGGTCTTGGGAGAGAAAATCGGCGCGGCCGTTTTCGATGCGTCCGGTTTAAGCGATCCCGTCGAAATCTGCCGGGCGGCACTCGAGGATGCGAGGCGAAACGGTTATGAGGTCATGATTGTTGATACGGCCGGAAGGCTTGCGATTGATGAGGCGATGATGGAGGAACTCAAAAGGATCAAGGAGGTAATCCAGCCGTCGGAGATCCTTTTTGTTGCCGATGCGATGACCGGTCAGGACGCGGTCAATGTCGCGGGGCGTTTCAACGAACTTCTCGACATTGACGGGGTTATCATGACGAAGATGGACGGCGATGCGCGCGGCGGGGCGGCGCTTTCACTTAAGGCGGTTATCGGAAAACCGATCAAGTTTATCGGTGTCGGGGAGAAAATAGACGCCCTGGAGGTTTTCCATCCGGAAAGGATAGCTTCCCGGATTCTCGGTATGGGGGATGTCCTGACGCTCGTAGAGAAGGCGCAGGAGGCAGTCGACGAAAAGCAGCGAAGGGAACTGGAGAAGAAGATCCGCAAAAATGAGTTTACGCTGGAGGATCTTCGCAACCAGTTAAGACAGATCGCTAAAATGGGGTCTATAAAAGACGTTCTCGGCATGATGCCCGGATTTGGAAAGGCAATCAACGCAATGAAGCCCGATGAACGGGAGCTGATACGGACCGCGGCGATCATTGATTCAATGACCGTTGCCGAACGGAGGAATTATCAGATCATAGACGGAAGCAGGCGAAAAAGAATAGCCCGGGGAAGTGGCACGACGGTGCAGGACGTCAATCAGTTGCTCAAGAATTACGTGGAGATGAAGAAACTCATGAAACGCTTTACGAAGGGCGGTCTCAAATCCCTCCGGCGCGGAAATTTTCCCTTTTAATGCGAAAAAAAGTGTGATATCTAGTCCGACCCGCTTGGAAAATACTTTTTAGGAGGTGGTCATTAGAGGATATGGCGGTAAAACTAAGGCTTTCGAGGGTGGGTGCAAAAGGGAAACCGATCTACAGAATTATAGCTGCGGATTCCAGATCTCCGAGGAACGGGGCGTTTTTGGAAATATTGGGGAACTACGACCCGAATAAAAACCCGGCGGAGATTGTTTTGAAAGAAGAACGGATTCGTCGGTGGATATCAACGGGTGCAAAACCTACGTTGACGGTATCGCAGCTCATGAAAAAGAAAGGCGTCGTTGTTTAGTTTTGTTATGGCTTAGGAGGTTTGGGCGATGAAAGAATTGATCACGTATATAGCTCGCGCTCTTGTTGACAACCCCGATAATGTTGAGGTTACAGAGGTGATCGGAGAACAGACCACAGTCCTGGAATTGAGAGTCGCCAAAGAAGACCTCGGCAAGGTAATAGGCAAACAGGGGAAAACCGCGAAAGCAATGAGGACCATATTAAGCGCCGCCTCAACAAAGGCGCATAAACGTTCCGTTCTTGAAATTATTGAATAATTTGTTTTTTGCTGTTCATTGAAAAAGAAACGACTGTCCAATCTCTTCACCCAAAGGATGCGGAAAGGGAGGCGTTTGACCAACCGCCCGGGTTTTTTGACCATCGTGGTCGTATCGTGTCCGTCGGATGGAGGGAAGGGCTCTTACATCAATGATACGCTTTGATATCCTGACGATATTCCCGGCCATGTTTGAATCCCCCCTTGCGGGCAGCGTGCTGAAAAAGGCCATAGACAAAGGGCTTATCGAGGTTCGACTGCACGATATACGCGATTACGCCACAGATAAACACCGTATGACGGACGATGCCCCTTACGGGGGTGGGGGAGGGATGGTCATGAAGGTTGAACCGATAGATAGGGCCCTTCTCGCCGTTCCGAGGGTTGATGAGCGCGTACCGGTCATACTGCTCACGCCGCAGGGGGAGCCCTTTTCCAACGCGATCGCCAGGGAGTTATCCGGCCACAGGCAGATCGTGATGGTATGCGGCCGTTACGAGGGAGTGGACGAGAGGGTCAGACAGCATCTGGTGAATCGGGAGATCTCCGTCGGTGATTATATTTTGACCGGAGGAGAGCTTGCGGCGATGGTCTTAATCGATGCCATTTCCCGGTTTGTGCCCGGTGTTCTCGGCAATAGCTTCTCGTCGGCGGATGACTCGTTTTCCGGGGGTTTGCTCGAATACCCTCACTACACCAGGCCGCCCGACTATCGTGGCTGGAAGGTTCCGGAGGTTCTTCTTTCGGGTAACCACCGCGAGATTGAGAAATGGCGGCGCAGGGAGGCACTGGCACGGACGCGGAAAAGAAGACCCGATATGATCGGCGATGAGTGGTTGACAGATGAAGATTTGATATAAATTGAGCTTTGGTTCTTTAAAGTTCTTGTAAGGATCAAAGGATTGTAAGGAGTGGATTAAAATGAACCCTGTCGAATTTATTGAAAAAGAGCAGATGAGAGGCGATATCCCGGATTTTTCTCCGGGTGATACGATCAAGGTGTTTATCCGGATCGTCGAAGGGCAAAAGCAGCGTATTCAGGCCTTTGAGGGCACCGTCATACGGCGGAGAAACGGGGATATTCGTTCGAGCTTCACCGTAAGAAAGGTTTCGTACGGTGTCGGCGTGGAGAAAACCTTTCCCCTTCACTCGCCGGCCATTGATCATATAGAGGTGGTTTCGAAAGGCAAAGTCAGGCGTTCGAGACTTTATTATTTAAGGACACTGAAAGGGAAGAAAGCCAAAATCAAGGATGCCCAAAGGTAGAAACATTCGCGAAGCTTTGGCCAAGTACCTGAGGAAAGCCTTTCCCAGCGAGCCTCAGGCGGAATTTTTAGAAATTCTGCAAAGCTTTCATGGCCTGGTTTCAGGGCTGGCTCATGTATTGGTACGAACGTAGGGCACAGAGGCATGGCTATCGTAATATAGCGGGCATCGACGAGGCAGGGCGCGGGCCTCTCGCGGGCCCTGTTGTAGCCGCCGCCGTTATCCTTCCTGTAGATTATCACCATCCGGAAATTGACGATTCTAAAAGACTTTCACGCAAAAAGCGGGAGAGGCTCTACCAGGAAATACACAAAGAGGCAGTCTCGATCGGGGTTGGCGTTTCCGACGTCGGAATGATAGATAAGATCAATATCCTGCAGGCGACCCTTTTGGCGATGAAAGAGGCTGTGCTGGGTTTTCTGGTAAAGCCTGATTACCTTCTTATCGACGGGTTGAATACAATTGATCTTGATCTGCCTCAGGAGGCGATTGTTCACGGAGATCAGAACAGCATTTCGATAGCCGCCGCTTCGATTATCGCGAAGGTTTCCCGTGACAGGCTGATGGACATGTACCACCGCCAGTTTCCAATGTACAATTTCATTAAAAATAAGGGATATGGAACGCGCGAACACCTGGAAGCCATATCCCGATACGGCCTTTGCAAGATTCACCGGCGTTCGTT
>DYLD01000208.1 GCA_020722315.1 Syntrophus aciditrophicus | reverse complement strand
CGGTTATTGTCAGTGACAAGTTAGTGCTTATTAGTGGTTAAAACCTTTCTTTCCTTTCTTGCCTCCTTGTAAAAAAAGTATTGGCGGATTTGTAGCATTTCAAGATGGTTTATCATGAACCGGTTTTTGTTTTTCTCAAGCATTGCGCTCTTTGTCCTGGCGATTGTTCTTGCTATTCTCCTTGTCAGCTACAGGCAAAAATATAAGAAATACCGCGAGATCGCGCGGAAGGCGAAGAGCGAATCTGTTGAGGTGTCAGTTCCGGGTCTTGATGTATTGACAAAGCAGATTCGAAAAGAATGTGGAGAAGCCAGCTCTGCCTCAGCGACTTCGATGCTTGTTTGCTCATATGTCCATTCTCATTGCTCGCTTGAGGGTGAGAATGATGAGCCTGATTATCGTAAAGCGATTGCGAAAATCGCAGATGGTGGCAAGCCGTTCGCCCTTTGCGGGGTTAGGGCGAGGATCATGAAGGAGCTTTGCTCGCAGATGGATGTTCCCTCCAGAATAGTCCACGCCTTCAATCTCAAAGGAGAAAATGTTCTAAGCCACAGTTTTGTCGAGACATACGATCCATCCTCTGGAGATTGGGAGCTTTACGATCCATATTTCAACGTATGCGCCACATCTGATGGCGGACGGCATTACGGCGTTCTTGGTTTGGCCAAGGCTGGCTTTGCAATGGGGCCATGTTCCTCCGCTAAAACTGAAGACATGAATTGGATAAAGTCCAAATTCAAGGACTACTCGGATGCCTTCATTCTCGAATCAACAAATAGCCATGCTGGGATAAAGGATCCCATAGTCTTGATACCCCAAAAGAAGCAATTGCCAGACAAGTTCCGCGTCTGGTGCGAAAAAAACTACGGTCCTCCGACCTTCATTTATTACTGAGGCAATCAGACTGTTTGCATTAAATTTTACAAAGAGGCAACGGAGGAAAGGAAGGATGGAGACAGGAAGATATAAACCACTAATTGACACTAATGGAACACTAACGAACTATAACTACGAAAGAGATGGGAGAAAATTTGCCGCTGTCCGCGCGGCGCGGACAAATGTCGGCCAGCAACCGAAAGACAAAGCCAGCGGCCTTGCCTTTCGGTTGCAGTCCGACTGTCGCTCTCTCTGATAGCGCGGCAAATTCCATGATTCCATTCTTGATTTCTCTGAGTCATTTAGCGTGTTTCGTGGTTGGAGTCCGGTTATTATTAGTGATGGGTTAGTGTTTATTAGTGGTCAACATTTTCATTAGTACTGTCCCTAAATCACCAAATAATAAATGTGCGGCATAGCAGGAATAATTTCACTCGCTGACAAGCCTGTCCCGGTCGGACGGATAGAGCCTGCCTGCGACTCGATCGCCCATCGCGGCCCGGACGATGCGGGATACGCATTTTTCGGCGAAAAATGGGCGAAGTCGTTTACGGATAAAGACTTTGCTCTCTGCAATCCACATATGGATGTCTTTGGGCGAGATCCTCAGGTGGCGAAGGAGATGACAGGTTGCCTCCTTGCCCTTGGGCACAGGCGGCTCAGTATAATTGATCTTAGCTCTCATGGGCATCAGCCAATGAGCACGAGCGACGGGCGCTACTGGATCAGCTATAATGGCGAATTATACAACTTCAAAGAGCTCAAGCGGAGGGTGAGGGGTAAATACCGTTTCAGGAGCTCGTCAGATACCGAGGTGATTCTTGCGCTATGGGCGGAATGCGGTCCTGCTGTTCTCAAGCTGTTCAATGGGATATTCGCTTTTGCGATCTACGACAGAAAGGAAAACCGATTGTGGCTGGCCCGCGACAGGTTCGGGGTGAAACCACTCTATTATGCGGAGACGGCCAAGCATCTTGTCTTTGCGAGCGAGACAAAGGGAATACTGGCTACAGGCATGTTGAATGCGGAGATATCTCCCGAAAATCTCTACGAGTATTTCAGCTTCCAGAATATTCTCGACGATGGAACGCTTTTCAGAGGGGTGAAACTGCTTCCCCCCGGGACTATTGCGGAGATTAAGCCCGGATCGAGGGAATTCCGTATCTCCGAATATTGCAGGAACAACTTCGAGGCGCTTCCCCGCAGAGGGGAGGATGCGGCCAGCATCACCTCTACTCTGTTCGGCGAGGCGGTGGCAAGGCAGTTGGTCAGTGATGTTGAGGTCGGCGCCTATCTCTCCGGCGGAATGGACAGTGGTTCGATTGTTTCTGTCGCTGGAAGGAAATTGAAACGAATGTTCACATTCACTTGCGGATTCGACTTGACGAACGTGGACGGTATAGAACAAGGCTTCGACGAGAGGAAGAACGCCGAGAAACTTTCCTATCTGCTTCAGACCGAGCACTACGACGTGGTCCTCCATGCCGGGGACATGCCGGCGGCGATGGAACGCCTTACATGGCACATGGACGATCCTAGGGTGGGAATGTGCCATCAAAACTGGTATGCCGCGAAACTCGCAAGCCGCTTTGTGAAGGTCTGTCTCTCGGGAACCGGAGGAGACGAGCTCTTCGGGGGCTACCCTTGGCGCTATGCTCGCTTTCTGAAGCAAAAATACGATGATTTGGACTCCTCATTGTTCAGTTACTGGCACAGGCTTCTTCCGGAAGTCGAACTCCCGGGCATTTTTTCCCCCGACTTAACAAGATTTTCTGCAAAGGCCAAAGAAAGTTTCACTGGACTCATGAGGGGGGCTCCCGATTATCTTGAAGATTTGACGGAGCAGGAGAACATATTGCAGAAAATATTGTTTTTCGAATTCAATAGCTTCCTGAGGGGGCTTCTAATCACGGAGGACAGGATAAGCATGGCGCACAGTCTCGAGGCGAGAGTGCCCTTCCTGGACAACAGCCTCGCATCGCTCGCGATCAATTTGTCGCCATCGTTGAAGGTTGACCTGGAAAAATCGGCCCGCAACGGCTATTTCAACTATACTGCAAAGGAGGGCAAGCTGATTCTGCGCAAGGCGATGGAGAAATTCCTGCCGGTCGAGTTTACCAGACAGCACAAGCAGGGGTTCTCCCCTCCAGATGAGAATTGGTTTAGAGGTCCTTCTACGGACTACATTAAGGACATCCTCCTTTCAAAGCGCACATTGTCGCGGCCATGGTTCGACAAGAAACAGATCAAAACCCGCCTCCAGGAGCATTTTAGCGGGAAAAAGAACCACCGCCTCCTCATCTGGTCACTACTCTCATTCGAATGGCTGCAAAGACATTATGTGGATTGACAGAGAAACAATATTTTCACAAAGAGTAAACGGAGGAAAGGAAGGATGGAGACAGGGAGATATAAACCACTAA
>DYLD01000207.1 GCA_020722315.1 Syntrophus aciditrophicus | reverse complement strand
TCAAGCATTACGGCACTTCCAGAACAACCAGCGCGTCAACGGCTGTGCACCTGCCGTTTGCACCCAGAATAACGGGATTAACGTCGATTTCCTTAATCGTTTCGAACTCCATACCGATCTGCCCGATCTGGATCAGGATAGAACTGAGCTGCTCCAGGTCCGCGGGTTCCATGCCCCGGATACCTTCGAGTATTTTATGGCCCTTGATCTCCTCCATCATCGAAACGGCATCCCTCTTTTCCAGCGGGGCCACGCGGAAAGAAACATCCCTGAGAATTTCGGTAAAGATGCCGCCAAGGCCGAACATCACACACGGACCAAACTGGGGGTCGCGGGTCAGGCCGACCACCAGCTCCCGGCTGCCCTTAACCATCTCCTGTACCAGGATATTACCGCCGGTTTCGGACAGAGCCTTCGCAAGTTCGTCAAAGGCCACGAGGGCTTCCTGTTCGTTCCTTACATCCACACGGATCAGATTCCTTTCGGTCTTGTGGGAAATTTCCGGTGTATTTCCCTTCAGCACCAGGGGGAAACCTATTTCGTTAACAGCTTTGATCAAATCGTTGCGGTTATCTACGGCGAGTTCCCTGGTAACGGGAATGCCGTAGGCGGCAAGAACCTGCTTGGATTCATGTTCTGAAAGCCTCGTTCGACCCTCCTTGACAGCCCTGTCAATAATCTCCATTATACCCTCCGTTCCTTCAGCCGGTTGCACAGGGGACGGTTTCCGGCTTTCATCGGGACTTTTTTGCAGCATAAGCGGCAACGGATCGGTGTGTCAAGAAAATACCGGCCTCGAATCGTCTTGACATCCGATTTCACAAAGGCTAATGTAAATCTGTAAAAGCACGGCAATCCAGGATGGGTCAAAAACAGCAAAACCATGAAAGTCAGAACCATATATCACCCGGATCGATCAACGAAATACAGGCGTCCGCTGTTTATGGTGCCGGTTTCGGCAGGTTTTCCTTCGCCTGCGGAAGACTATATAGAAGGAAGCCTGGATCTGAACAAATATCTCATCAAACATCCCGCCGCGACGTTCTTTGTGAGGGTAGCGGGAAGTTCGATGATCGACGCGGGAATTCACGACGGCGATATACTGGTCGTGGACCGTTCCCTCAAGCCCTCTGACAGAAAGATTGTTATAGCGGCAGTCAACGGCGAATTAACAGTAAGAAGAATCCGTACGACAAAAGACAAAATTGCTTTGATTTCCGAAAACAGGGATTATGAACCCCTTCAGGTCGAAGAGGAGACGGCCTTTGAGGTGTGGGGGGTTGTAACCAGTGTTATTCACCCCCTTTAAAGGCCCGCAGGATCGACTATGGCACCCGTCTTTGCACTTGTAGATTGCAACAATTTCTATGTCTCTTGCGAAAGGGTTTTCAATCCCGGCCTTGCCGGCAAACCCGTCGTCGTGCTCTCCAATAATGACGGCTGTGTCATTGCCCGGTCGAATGAGGCCAAGGCTATCGGCATTAAAATGGGGGTCCCTCTCTTTATGGTGCGGGATCTCATTAAAACCCATCATGTCCATGTCTATTCCTCCAATTACGCCCTTTACGGCGACATGTCCCGGAGGGTCATAGAGGTTCTTATGCAGTTCAGCCCCGACGTGGAGATATACTCCATCGATGAGGCCTTTCTGGATCTGGCCGGTTTCAACGGCAATCTGGCCGATTATGGGCGGTCCATAAGGGCCACCGTGCTGACATGGACGGGCATCCCCGTCTCCGTCGGCATTGCCGGCACAAAGACCCTCGCCAAGATTGCCGGCCATATAGCCAAAAAGTCCAAAAAGGCGGACGGCGTGCTGGATTTGACGACGTCCTCCTACCAGCGGGATGCCGCCCTTGCAATCACGGATGTGGAGGAGATCTGGGGCGTGGGGAGGGGTTATGCAGGGTTTCTCAGAAGTGTCGGCATAAAAAACGCGCTGGAGCTTCGCGACGCCCCAGAAAACCTTATAAAAAAAAGAATGGGGATAACGGGCCTCAGGATCCTCCGGGAGCTCAGGGGTGTTTCCTGCTACCCCCTTGAACAGGGGCCGCATTCCCCGCAGGAGATCACCGTATCCAGATCTTTCAAACATCCCCTCGCAGACGCCGCCGATCTGAGTGAAGCGGTAGCCGCATATACATCCAGAGGGGCGGAGAAATTAAGGCAGGAACACCTTGAGGCGAATGTACTGGCGGTTTTTTTGCTGACAGATCCTTACGGTAAAAAAGACAGATATTTTAACATGAAAACCGTCCGGCTTCCGTTCGCGACCAACGACACCGGGGAGCTTATCGGATACGCACACAGCAGTTTCGACGAAATCTACCGAAAAGGGTTTCTCTACAAAAAGGCCGGCGTCATCTTCAGGGAACTGTCCCCGGATAATTGCACCCAGACGAGCCTGTTTGCCGATCACCGAAAAGAGAAATCCGGAAAAATCATGGAGGCCTTCGACAGCATAAACAGTAGATTCGGCAGGGACTCAATCAGATATGCCGCCACAGGCACCGCCGGCGACCGGAAGTGGAAAACGGTTTTTCAATGGCGTTCCCCTTCCTACACGACCGACTGGAACCAGCTGCCGAAGGTGTCATAGACTCATGTGCGGACGTTTCACGCTTTACAGCTCGCTCGGCGATCTCAAAAAGGTCTTCGCTTTCGATGCCGCAATCGATAAGATGAGCCCGAGCTATAATATAGCGCCCGGGGACGAAATCGCTGCGATCATAAGGCAGAAAGACACGCGGCTGGGAAAGCTCCACTGGGGGCTTGTACCGCCCTGGGCAAAGACACGGACTTCCAGGCTGATCAATGCACGTGTCGAGACGCTTGAGAAAAGGCCGAGTTTTAAAAGGGCCTTTCAAAAAAAACGCTGTGTGATACCCGCCGATGGATTTTATGAATGGAAAGAGGGGCAGCCGTGGTACTGCCTCCCGGCAGACGGCAAGCCGTTCGCCTTTGCCGGCCTTTGGGAAACATGGAAAGAAGAAGGCCATGCCCCGGCATATCACTCCTGCACGATCATCACCGCCGAGTCCGAAGGGGCGTTGCGGGAAATTCATGACCGCATGCCGCTGATTCTCCACGCGGAGGCGATCGGGGAATGGCTGAACCAGGCGATTGACGAACATGCAAAATTGCACAGGATTCTGAAAGACGGCCGGGTAGGGGCAGCGGGGATCAAATCATACCCGGTATCAAGGTTCGTTGATTCCCCGAAGAACAACGACCCGCGCTGCATACGTCCGCTGTCCGAGGGGAGCGTAACACCGCGCTAAACGCGAAGACCTTCCCAGCAGAACAGCTCGGTTTTTTTCGCATGGATAACGGATCCACGTAAAATCATAAAATAAAAGGAGAAATGACATGAAGATCGAAGACGTAAAGAACATCTGTGTCGTCGGCG
>DYLD01000206.1 GCA_020722315.1 Syntrophus aciditrophicus | reverse complement strand
CACGGAGAAAGTCATGTCGAGAAAGTCGAGGTTTCTGACCTGAAAGGAGAACCCTGCTTTCTGGGCATAGATTCCGGATCCACGACGACGAAGCTTGTTTTGATCGATCAGCACAAAAGGGTTGCTCTGAAGTGGTATGATTCCAACAAAGGAGACGCGATAAGCGCGGTCCGCAAAGGACTTTCGGCATTTAAGGAGGATTGCGTCAGAGCGGGTGTTTTACCCGAGATTGTACGTAGTGCGGTAACGGGATATGGGGAGGATTTGATCAAAGCGGCATTTTCGTTCGACGACGGCGTGGTCGAGACCGTTGCCCATTATCGTGCCGCTCGCCATTTTCTTCCCGAGGTAAGCTTTATTCTCGATATCGGCGGTCAGGACATGAAGGCGATTTATGTCGTTGACGGTGGGATTTCGGATATCCAGATCAACGAGGCATGCTCGTCGGGCTGCGGTACATTTATAGAAACCCTGGCTGATTCGCTTAAGGTCAGTGTTAATGATTTTGCGAGGCTTGCCTGCCGGGCGCCTGCGCCTTTCAATCTCGGAACCCGTTGCACCGTTTTCATGAACTCCAGAGTCAAGCAGGCTCTGCGCGAAGGGGCTACGATCGCGGACATTTCTGCAGGCCTTGCGTATTCGGTTATCGGCAACACACTTTACAAGGTTTTGAAACTCCATGATCCATCACAGCTCGGAGACCATATTGTCGTCCAGGGGGGAACATTCCGCAACCCTGCTGTTTTAAGGGCTTTTGAGTTGGAGATCGGGCACAAGGTTATTCGCCCGGACATTTCTGAAATGATGGGAGCCTATGGAGCTGCGCTTACCGCGCTAGAGAACTATCTCGCAAATCCTAGTTTGCCTACGACCTTTCCCGGCCTGAATAATGACAGCCAAGAACAGATTGTCGGCACAACAAGCTTTCACTGCGGCGGCTGTGAAAATCATTGCAAGGTGTCGAAAGTTGTGTTCAGCGGAGGACGTACCTATTTTACCGGCAACCGCTGCGAGAACTATTTCAGCAACAGGGGGGACAAAATCAGGCCGGGAGAAAATCTTTTTGCTACCCGTCTCAAGCTTGCCTTCGAGCAGCCGACCGAACCGGCCGGCAAAGAAATCCTGACATTCGGCATTCCCCGCGTGCTGAATATGTTCGAGAATTTCCCTTTCTGGGCGCATTTTTTAACCTCCTGTGGTTTCAGAATCGTTCTTTCTTCTTTGTCCGATATGAAGCTCTACGAAAAAGGCGTACGGACCGTTATGTCCGACAACATATGTTTTCCCGGCAAGCTTGCCCACGGGCATATCATTGATCTACTGGAGAAAAGGGTTGATCGTATCTTCTATCCGATCGTTGTCTACGAGTCACAGGAGTTTCCCGAGGCGGTGAACAGTTTTAACTGTCCGGTTGTGACGGGTTACCCTGATGTAATACAAAGCTCGATAGACCCTGAAGGACGCTATGGAATCCCCCTCGACAGCCCGGCCATCAGTTTCAAAGATATCGCTCTTCTCAAGAAACAGCTCTACCACTTTTTCAAACGCTATGGCGTCAGTCAAAAAACCGTGTCTGCATCGGTCGACAAGGGAATCCAGGCGCAGAACTCTGTCAGAGCGAAACTGCAACATAAGGCAGCTCTGCTGATAGAAAAGGCTCGAAGAGAAAACCGTTTTGCCGTTGTTGTTGCCGGCAGACCCTACCATCTCGATCCTCTGATCAATCACGGTCTTCCGGAAATGCTGGCGGGGCTCGGTGTGGATGTTATTCCCGAGAGCGCGATTATGATAAGCAGCGACCGTCTGCTCGACGACGTAAAAATCCTGAGCCAGTGGGCCTATACGAACCGCATCCTCGCCGTTGCCAAAACGATCGCCGAAGACCCCAATCTTGAAATCGTTCAGCTTACCTCTTTTGGGTGCGGGGTGGACGCCATTTCCACGGACGAGGTTGCGGACATCATCCGTCAAAAGGGTAAGGTCTACACATTGATCAAGATGGATGAAATCTCCAATCTTGGCGCCGTCCGAATTCGTCTCCGCTCGATGCTCGAGGTCGCCAAGGAACGACTGCAAAAGTCGAGATGTCAGACGGCCGCAAAGACGAACGCTTACACCGCACTTACAAAACCAGAGGACAGAAACATCATTATCCCGTGGTTTTCCCCTTTTTATTCTCCCGCGATACCGGCTGTTTTCAGGTCATTCGGGTACAACAATGTCGAGATCCTGATGCCGCAGGATCGTTCTAGTGTCGATGTCGGTCTCCGTTATGTAAATAATGATGTTTGTTACCCTGCGATTATTGTTGTGGGCGATATCATCAAGGCGATGCAGTCCGGAAAGTGGGACCCGAAAAAAACAACGGTGATACTCACTCAAACCTTCGGGCAATGCCGGGCTTCCAGCTATCTGCCGTTGACGCAGAAGGCCCTTGCGGCGGCAGGGTTCCCGGAAGTGCCGGTTGTTTCCCTTTCAGTCGGTGAGTCGATGCACCTGGCGGGGATTCCGATCGATCAAAAAAAGCTTGTCAAGAGACTTGCCCTGGGGTTGATTTTCACCGATCCCCTAGCGAAAATGGCAATGGCGACGATGCCGCATGAAATCAAACCGGGTTCGACAATGGCCCTGCATAAAAAATACCTGGAAGAGGTTGGAGTCCTTGTATGCAAAGACAGTTTTGAGGCGCTTCTGGAGATGCTCAAAAGGGCCGTGCATGATTTTAACACGCTTCCCGTTTATGATGGTGAAGTCCCGGCTGTCGGGGTTTTGGGAGAAATATTCGTCAAACACAATGAATTTGCGAATAATAACATTGTTGATTGGTTTACGTCCCAGGGTATTGAAGTGGTTGTTCCGCCCCTTCTGGCCTTTTTCGAGCAGGTTTTTGTCAACGGCAGGTTTGATCAGCAGGCTTTCATGAAACGCTCGGTGCGGGATCGGGTCGTGTTGAACCTCGTTGAGAATTACGTAGGTTTTTATCTTGGCCGCGTTGAAAAGGTCATGCGGTCATTTAAATACTATAGAAAAACCTATCCTCTGAAGGATCTTGCCCGCGAGGCGGCTCGTGTGACAAGCCTGGCCAATCAGGCGGGGGAGGGCTGGCTGCTCCCTGCCGAGATCATTTCGCTGTTCAAACAGGGCATCGAGAACATTGTTTGTCTTCAACCGTTCGGCTGTCTGGCCAATCACATCATCGGCAAGGGGGTGGAGAAAAGGCTGAAGGCGCTGTACCCGAATCTAAACCTCCTATACATCGATATGGACGCGGGGATAACCGAGGTCAATGTATTGAACCGTCTCCACCTTATGGTTATGTCGCTTGCGGAGGATAGGAAACAAAGGGTTATGGCACTGGGGAATTGATGATCTCATTTTTGCTGACGCCACCCAAGCCTTTGGGCGACTTCTTT
>DYLD01000031.1 GCA_020722315.1 Syntrophus aciditrophicus | reverse complement strand
GGTACCCCGAAAAATCTTTAAAATCGCGCCTCAGGCAGCATTTTTCAAAGGTCTCACGAGGCTTTATCTAAGGATCGTTTTTGTCTAGGAAAGGCTTGATGGATTTCGAACTAATAAAACAGGACCCTCATTGCCAAGCAAGGCTCGGCCTGATAAAGACCTCCCGCGGGGAGATAAGAACGCCGGCATTCATGCCCGTCGGAACCCAGGGGAGCGTAAAGGGGCTTCTCCCTGAGCAGATCAGAAGCCTGGGGGCTGACGTGATTCTCGCCAATACCTACCATCTCTACCTGCGCCCGGGACACAAACTGATTGCGGCGCTCGGGGGTCTGCACAGGTTCATGAACTGGCCGGGCCCGATCCTTACCGACAGCGGAGGCTTTCAGATTTACAGCCTTGCGGCTCTCGGCAGAATCACCGAGGAAGGGGCCTTCTTTCAATCCCATATCGACGGCTCGAAACACCTTTTAACGCCGGAGAAGGTCGTGGAGATCCAGGAAGCGCTCGAAAGCGACATCATGATGTGTCTCGATGAGTGCACGGCCTATCCCGCCGACAGACGGAAAATCGAGGCGGCCGTTGCCAGGACATCCGCCTGGGCAAAAAGATGCCTGCAAAGCAGAAACAATTCCGGGCAGGCCCTTTTCGGAATCATCCAGGGAGGATTCTATCCCGATCTCCGCAAACGGGCAAGTGAAGAAATAGCGGCCCTCGGTTTTGACGGCTATGCGATCGGCGGCGTCAGCGTCGGCGAACCCAAGCAGTTGATGCTGGACACTATCGCGCAAACCGCGCCGCTGCTGCCGAAAGACAGCCCCCGATACCTCATGGGGGTCGGAACGCCGGAAGACATCATCGAAGGTGTCTATCACGGGATCGATATGTTCGACTGCGCCATGCCGACGCGCTCCGCGCGCAACGGATTGTTGTTTACAAACGAAGGAAAGCTTGTTATAAGAAACGCCCGTTACAGGGAGGATAGCTCTCCCATTGACAGCGCATGTGATTGTTATACATGCCAAAATTACTCCCGTGCCTATTTGAGACACCTCTTTATCGCCGGAGAGATTTTGGCCATGACATTAAACACGATCCACAATCTCCGTTATTACATGCGTCTGATGGAACAAATAAGGGGGGCAATCGCGGAGGGCAGGTTTTCGGAATTCCGTAGCGATTTTCTCCGGAAGCGTCATCCCGACGACACAAACGGCTCGGATCGTGATTAAAACCATAAACTTAAAAAAAGGAGGCTTATAGTGATTCATTCTGCATTTGCTATGGCTCCACCAGGAGGAGGCGGAGGCGCGTCCGGGGGAGGCGATATCAGCTTTATCATCATGATGGCGGTGCTGTTCGGAATTTTCTACTTTCTGATGATCAGACCGCAACAGAAAAAACAGAAAGAGATGAAAAATATGATCGCGAATCTGGCCCACGGGGATTTGGTCATGACGACAGGCGGGATCCAGGGCAAGATCACCGGTCTGACAGATACGGTTGTAACGCTCGAGGTTGCCGACAAGGTCAGGATCAAGGTCAACAGGAATTTCATCTCCGCGGTCTTGCAGAAGGGAACGACCACGGATGCATAAAGCCTGAGATGCCGGCTTCCGACAATCGGCATCCGCCATCAGAATCGCTACATATCGACAGTGTTGATCCACTTGAAAGGGGTAAATTATGTTGAAAAGCATCAGAATCAGGGCCGCCATAGCCGTCATCGTTTGCCTGGCGGCGCTTTTCTATCTGGCGCCTACGTTGACCTCGAACCTCCCCGAGGAATGGAAAAAACACCTCCCAATGGACAAAATCCATCTCGGGCTCGACCTTCAAGGAGGAATGCATCTTGTCCTGGAAGTGGACACGGCAAAGGCTGTGGAAACCACACTGGAAAGATCCATCAACGATCTCAAGGAAAACCTGATGGAACACAGAATCCGTTTCAGGCTGACCCATAGCGCCGGCGGCAAGACCCCGGCGTTTGAATTTCCCGACGTCAACTCCCGCGACGCATTTGAGAAACTCCTTGCGAGGGAATATCCCGATCTTGAAATCGCCTCTTCCCAGATCGTGGAGGGAAAAGGCGCCGTCACAATCAAAATCAAAGACAAAAGGGCTCAGGATATCAAGAAGATGGCCGTCGACCAGAGCCTCGAAACCATTCGCAACCGTGTGGATCAATTCGGCGTTACCGAGCCGGAAATCATCCCGCAGGGCGCCGACCGCATTATTGCCCAGCTCCCCGGAATCAAGGATACGGCACGGGCCAAAAGCCTGATCGGCCGGACGGCGCTGCTCGAATTCAAGCTCGTGGATGAGGAAAACAGCCTCGAAGAAGCCCTGAAGGGGAATGTCCCCGAAGGCGATATCGTCGCCTATGAATCACGTCTGGATCGGACCTCCGGACGGCGTACGGAGATTCCGATCCTTTTGAAAAACAGAACCCTCCTGACCGGAGACGCGCTGGAGAACGCAAGGGTGCGGATCGGAGATCGCTTCGGAGAGCCCCATGTTGCAATCAAGTTCAACTCGCGGGGGGCGAAGGACTTTGAGAGGATCACCGAAGAAAACGTAAAGAGGCGCCTGGCGATCGTTCTTGACGGGGTTGTTCACTCCGCTCCGGTGATTCAGGAAAGGATCGCCGGCGGGGAGGCGCAGATCACCGGTTCGTTCACGATGGAAGAGGCAACAGATCTGGCGATCGTGCTGCGCGCAGGCGCCCTTCCGGCCCCCGTCACGATCCTCGAAGAAAGAACCGTCGGGCCTTCTCTGGGTCAGGATTCGATCGACAAGGGAACCTGGGCCAGCCTCATCGCATGGCTGCTGATTCTCGTGTTCATGGTTGCCTACTACAGGGCCACAGGCCTGATCGCCGATGTCGCGCTCGCGATGAACATGCTGCTCCTTCTGGGGGTGATGGTCGCATTCAAGGCAACGCTGACTCTCCCCGGTATCGCAGGGATAGTGCTCACGATAGGGATGGCCGTTGACGCGAACGTCTTGATCAACGAACGCATCAAGGAAGAGCTGCGTCTGAACAAGACCCCCCGCGCCGCCGTCGAGGCCGGTTATAAAAAGGCCTTTTTGACGATTTTCGACTCCAACGTAACAACGCTTGTCGCCGCGCTTTTTTTGTTTGGTTTCGGGACCGGACCGGTGAAGGGATTTGCGGTAACGCTTACAATCGGGATTATCGTCAGCATGTTCACCGCGATCTTTGTCACACGAATTATTTTCGATTATTTTGTCTGGAACCGCAAGATTGAAAAAATAAGCATCTGATCATCGTCGATAAGACCGGCAACGAGGATATACATTTAGCAAGGAGCAACGGATGGAAATCATAAAAACTCAAACCGATTACAATTTCGTCAGGCTGATGAAACCTGCCGTGATCGTATCGATCGTCGTCATTATCATCGGGATTGCGTCACTCATCTGGCATGGCGGACCGAATTACGGGATTGATTTTGCCGGCGGAACGCTCATTCAGATCAAATTCAAAAACGAAATGCACGCCGATAAAATACGAGAGGCGTTCACAAAAACTGGCTTCGACGGTGCGATCGTCCAGGACTATGGCCCCAGGGAGGTTCTGGTAAGGATTCCCGGATCAGGTTCCAAGACAGGTGATGTCGCCTCGCAGGTCAACAGCGGACTAAATGCTGCTTTCGGATCTACAAACTACGAAATCAGACGCATAGAGATGGTCGGACCCAAGGTCGGTCGTGACCTGACCCGCAAGGCGATACTTGCGATTATCTTTTCGTGGGTCGGGATTCTGGTTTACGTCGGTCTCAGATTCGAGTTTCGCTACGCACTGGGAGGGATCATCGCCCTTATCCATGACGTTCTTGTAACAATAACCTTTCTTTCGTTGTTCAACAAGGAATTCGACCTGAACATCGTGGCGGCGCTCTTGACGATTGTCGGTTATTCCATCAACGATACGATTGTGATCTTCGACAGAATCAGGGAAAATGCGCGCAAAAACATCAGGCAAACCCTCGAGAACATCATCAACTCCAGCGTCAACCAGACCCTGAGCCGGACGATTCTCACTTCGACTACGGTTTTGCTTGTCCTGATCGTTTTGTTCTTCTTCGGCGGGCCGGTCATTCACGACTTTACATTTGCCCTCATTGTCGGAACGATAGCGGGCGTCTATTCGACCGTTTTCATCGCGAGTCCGATTGTGCTGCTGTTTGAACGTATTAAGCCTTCCGGGCTTAGGAAGAAAAAATAGCCTTGACCTCGCTAGAACTTTTAGGAACCAGCCTGTTTGTTTTTATGCTGATTATAGGCGTCTTCTCGACGATTTTCAGCCTTCCAGGCACGGTGATCATACTGCTGGACGCAATCATTTACGGGCTTTTCACCGGCTTTGAAAGAATCGGGGTAAAGGTCCTCCTCACCCTTCTCGTTCTTTCCGTTATTGCCGAACTGGCCGAATTTGCGGTGGGTATGGGCGGCGCGGCCAAATTCGGCGCATCCAAAAAGTCTCTTCTGGCATCCGTTATAGGAGGCACAACCGGGGCGCTTCTGCTGTCTAAGTTTATGCTGGGCTTAGGCACAATCGTGGGTGCATTTATCGGAGGCTTTGCGGGGGTTTTCGTCGTTGAAATCCTCAGGCAAACGAGTTTAAAGCCGTCTCTGCGCGCCGCCTGGGGAACCATTGTCGGAAGAGCGGCCGGCATCTGTGTCAAGGGGGCATTTGCCCTCATTATGACGGTAATCTCGCTTGACAGCATCTATCATTAATCAGGAAACAACGCATGAGCAAACAAAAATCAAAGCTGCGCGAATACATTGAAGCGATTCTTTTGGCGGTCGTGATAGCCTTTTTCGTCAGAACATTTATTATTCAGGCCTATAAGATACCTTCCGGTTCGATGAAACCTACGCTTTTGATCGGGGATCATCTGCTCGTAACCAAGTTCAATTACGGGATCAAACTCCCGTTGCTTCGCTGCACGTTGATACCTTTTGGAAAACCCAAAAGGGGGGACATCATCGTTTTTATCTACCCGGAAGACAGGTCGAAGGATTTCATCAAACGGACGGTTGGCCTGCCCGGGGATACGATTGAGATAAAAGAAAAGAAGGTTTTCATCAACGGCCTTTTATGGAATGATCCGTACGGAACACATGTCGATCATCTCGTGATCCCCGGGGCAATTCAGCCGCGCGATAATTTCGGACCTGTCGTTGTGCCTGAGGATTCGTACTTTGTTATGGGCGACAACAGGGACGAGAGCTACGACAGCAGGTTCTGGGGGTTCGTCAAAGAGAAGGACATCTTGGGCAAGGCCCTGATCATTTACTGGTCGTGGGACAGCCAAGACCACACCCTGCGCTGGAGGAGAATAGGACACATCCTTTAACAGTTGTGCTCAGCCAAACAACAAAAAGAACACCATCGCCAGAGACAAGAACGCCAAAACAATAACCGTCACCCACGAAAGGAGATTCATGACCGGGCCGTTGACATACTTGCCCATGATGCGCCGGTCATTCACTAAAAGCAGCATAAATACCAGCACAAACGGCAACAGTATACCGTTGATGACCTGCGAATAAAACATGATCCGAACCAGCGGCATATCCGGCAGAAGGATAATAATGGCGCTCAAAAAGATCATCAACGTGTAAAGGCCGTAAAACTGCGGGGCTTCGACAAACTTTCTGTCAAGACTTGACTCCCAGCCGAATGCCTCGCATATCGTATACGCGGTCGAAATGGGAAGGATCGAAGCGGCGAAAAGAGAGGCGTTCAGAAGCCCGAACGCGAAGAGCACCGATGCATAGTCGCCCGCCAGCGGCGCGAGTGCCTCCGCCGCATCTATTGCATTTTCAATCCTTATCCCGTTTTTAAAAAGCGTCATCGCGCAGAGAAGGATAATAAAAAACGCAATCACATTGACCATCACCGATCCGAAGACGACATCGATTCTCGTATATGGATAATCCTCGGCTTTCAGGCCTTTATCGACAACGGATGATTGTAGATAAAACTGCATCCACGGCGCTATCGTTGTTCCGATTAGACCCACGACCATTGTGAGGAAGCCTGCATCCAGTCGGAACGAGGGATTTACGAAGGAAGAGCCGACGACACTCCAATCAGGATTGACCAGAAAACCGGAAATCACATAGGAAAAATAGACGACACAGGCGACAAGAAAGACCTTTTCGATGGATTTGTAATTCCCCTTGACGACCAGCCACCAGATAAAAGCCGCACTGACAGGGATCGAAAAGTTCCTGCTGACGCCGAAAATCTCCATGCTGGCCGCTATACCGGCGAACTCGGAAATCGTGTTGCCGAGATTCGTCAGAAACAGCACGATCATCAAATAGAACGTGATCCGCGCGCCGAACCGTTCGCGTATCAGATCGGAAAGCCCTTTGCCGGAAATCACGCCCATCCGGGCGCACATCTGCTGGATCAGGATCAGTACCCCGGTAATTGGGATCAGTGTCCATAAAAGGCTAAGCCCGTATTCGGCACCGGCGAGCGAATAGGTTGTTATGCCGCCGGCATCGTTATCGACATTGGAGGTGATGATTCCCGGGCCGATCAGGGCGAAAAACAGCCACAACTTTCTCCAGCGGCTGCCACCGTTAAAGAAGTACAATAATCGACGAATTTCCCTGCTGACGGTATTGCCCATCTATCGGCGCCTTCTTCATCCATTTTTTTATCTTCCCAGCCTTGTTGCAACCACTTCCAGCAAATTCTTGAACAAAATAACGCCTTCAAGCCGCTCATCATCATCAACGACGGGCAGTGCCATAATACCGTATTTGAAAAAATCGTCTGCGATCCTTCCCTTTTTCTCCCTGATGTTTACCGAAACAACCCTGGTATCCATAATTTCGGAAAGTTTTTCCTCCGGCGCGGCGGCAAGAAGGTCGCGTAGCGAAACGACCCCCAGGATATGATCGTGTTCATCGACAACATAGGTATAATAGATAAGGTCCAGATCCTCCTGCTCGCGATGAATATAGTCAAGAACATCGGATACCGTACGCGCCGGCCCGAAGCTGGAATAAGCGGTCGTCATCAGGCCCCCCGCCACTTCTTCAGGGTGTGCGAGCAGTTCCTTCATATCCTCGGCAACATCGTCTTCCATCTCATTCAGAATTCCCTCCGCCTTTTCGGGAGGCAGATCGCCGAGAAGATCGGCCGCCTCGGAAAGAGACATCTCCTCGATGATATCCGATGCATTTTCTGCCGACATGCCCTCGATCAGGCTGACCTGCACCTTCGGGTCTGTTTCTTCCAGTGTCTCTGCCGCCGTTTCTATATCCAGCGCGTTGAAAACGGCGGACCGCTGATGGATATCAAGCTCCTCAATGATGTCAGCAAGATCCGCCGGATGAAGCTGGGCGAGACGGTTCTGCGCGATCGTCAGCCTCAGCAGATCCGGAGACGACACCGGCTGAATAAACTTCCAGGAAATAAGCCGGTCCTTCAGCTGGTAATCAAAAAGGGCATGCAGGAAAAAACCGAAAAGCCGCATCAGGCCGACACGCCTGAGCAGGCCGCGGAAACCGACGTCCACATGCACCAGAAAAAGGGCTTGATCCGCCACAAGAAACTGAAGGTCATTGACCCGCCTTATTTTCGCGCCGTCGGTATCGACAACCTGTTTATCCAAAAGAGTCTCTTTAAGCCTTGAATCACCGCTGTTGTATGCCTTGAGAAGTTCATACCTTTCGTTCTTTAGACGGATCTGTTCCGGCGTAAAGGAAATTTCCCGCCACGGGACGGCGATGACTTGTTTGTCTCTGGCAAGCCGGATCAGAACAGCTGTCACCTGCGGATACGGAAGATTGACGTTCGCGATCATGTCAAGCACAGATCCCGCCTGATTACCGTTGGCATCGTATATTTTTTTGCCCATCAGCTCGCTGAAAAAAACGAACAGCGGGGTCTTCTTTATCTCGTTTTTGGTATTGGCATCCATTCGAAACGCCTCCACATTCGGCGCCGCCTACCATGTATTTTGCTCTTTGTAAAGGACAACCCGCGGCTAAAGCGACGCATTATCCGGCGCCTTCAAGCCAACGATTTATGCTTGACAACACTTTCGCTTCTATTATATTTTTCATAAAAAGGCACGAAAAAATGTCTCTCTTTTGTTTGTTATACTTAAAAAAGGTCGCTCATGCAGAAACAAGGACACGTTCATGACACGTCGAAGCCTTCCTCCTTGGGGGAAGGCTTTTTTTTCATGAGCCGGGGATCGTGATGGAAAAAAGTAGAATTGTAATGGACAGACAGGGGCTGGATCGGACGCTCAAACGCATCGCTTACGAAATCCTGGAGAAAAATCAGGGCGTCGAGGGGCTCGCCTTCGTGGGGATAAGAACCAGGGGTGTCTTTCTCGCTCAGAGAATCCGCGACAAGATCGGCCAAACGGAAAAAATTGAGATACCGATTGGAATACTGGATATCACCCTTTACCGGGATGATCTAAAGTCGGCTCAAAGCAGGCCTGTACTGGGCAAGACGGACATACCGTTTTCCATCGACGGCCAGAAGGTGGTTTTGTTCGACGACGTCCTTTTTACCGGCAGGACGATCAGGGCGGCAATGGACGCGCTGATCGATTTCGGCAGGCCGAAGATGATCCAGCTCGCCGTTCTGATCGACCGCGGGCACAGGGAATTGCCTATCACGGCGGACTTCGTCGGCAAGAGCCTTCCCTCCTCGCTATGGGAAGCAGTCAGCGTCCATCTGACGGAGAAAGACGGCATAGACGAGGTTATTATCGAGAAAAACGAATAAAAACCGACGCGAGGCCACAGATGAAACTCCACCGAAAGGACATCCTCGGAATAAAAGAGCTGTCCGTAGACGAGATAAACCTGATCCTGGAAACAGCGGATTCGTTCGTCGAGGTTTCCACCCGGGAGATCAAAAAGGTCCCGACGCTGCGTGGAAAAACAATCATCACGCTCTTCTACGAACCGAGCACAAGGACAAGGACGTCTTTTGAAATAGCCGCGAAGAGACTGAGCGCCGATACAATCAGCATCAGCTCCTCGACGAGCAGCGTCGTCAAAGGGGAAACACTGATCGATACCGCAAAAAACCTAGAATCGATGAACCCCGATCTGATAGTTATCCGGCACAGCGCCGCGGGCGCGCCGCACATGATCGCTGGGGTTCTGAACGAACCCGTCATCAACGCCGGCGACGGGGCGCATGAGCACCCGACCCAGGCCCTTTTGGACATGATGACGATCAGGTCGATCAAGGGTAAACTGGCCGGACTGAAGGTTGCAATAGTAGGGGATATCTCCCACAGCCGGGTGGCCCGCTCGAACATCTACGGCCTGACAAAAATGGGTGCAAGCGTACATCTCGCCGGGCCTGCAACGATGATCCCGTACGGAATCGAGAATATGGGGGTCGTTGTCCATACGCAGATTGAAGAGGCGATCAGAGACGCGGATGTCGTCATGGCGCTGCGCATCCAGACGGAAAGGGAAAAACAGTGCATATTTCCGTCGTTGAGGGAGTATGCCCGTCATTTCTCGTTAAACAGAAGAAATATAGGCTCCGCCGCGAAGGACGTCCTGATCATGCATCCGGGCCCGGTCAACCGCGGCATCGAGATATCGCCGGATCTTGCCGAGTCCGCAAACTCGGTGATTCTCCAACAGGTTACGAACGGTGTGGCCGTCCGCATGGCGCTGCTGTATCTGCTCGCAGGAGGCAATGCATGAACATACTTCTACAGGGAGGCAGGGTCATCGATCCTTCTTCCGGCCGGGATCGAATTCAAAACCTGCTGATCAGCGGCGGAAAGATCCGTGCACGAAGCGCCGATCTTAAGCCGACGAAAGGCCCTGCCGGGCGAAAAAGGAATGATGATCTTTATGTCATAGACGTATCGGGCAAAATTGTTGTTCCGGGGCTGATAGACATGCACACCCATTTGCGGGAACCGGGACACGAGTACAAAGAGACGATCGCTTCGGGAAGCCAGGCGGCGGCAGCCGGCGGGTTCACGTCGATCGCGTGCATGCCGAATACAAATCCGGTAAACGACAACCGATCGGTTACGGAATTCATCATCAAAAAGGCCGCGGCAGCCGGCATCGTCAATGTCTATCCGATCGCGGCGATCAGTCTGAAATCCGAAGGCATTACGCTGTCTGATTACTGGGACCTCAAGGAAGGGGGCGCCGTCGGGTTTTCGGACGACGGAAGACCGGTCATGAACGCAGCACTGATGAGAAGGGCACTGGAATACGCATCGTCGCTGAACATGCCTGTCATATCCCACTGCGAGGACACGAATCTCTCGGCGGGAGGGACCATGCACGAAGGGTTTGTTTCCGCCGAAACAGGTCTCGTCGGCATTCCCGGAATCGCCGAGGATGTGATGGTCTCACGGGACATTCTGCTCGCCGAATTCACCGGGGCCCACATCCATATCGCCCATGTCAGCACCGCCGGGGCGGTCCGGCTCATCCGGGAGGCAAAATCCCGGGGCGTGCACGTTACCGCCGAGACGGCGCCGCATTATTTCACGCTGACCGACGAAGCCGTGAGGACATTCAACACGTTTGCGAAGGTTTACCCGCCGCTCCGCGGGGAGGCTGACCGGGCTGCCGTCCGGGAGGGACTCGCAGACGGAACCATCGATGCCATTGCATCCGATCACGCACCTCATGCCCGGACCGACAAGGAAGTGGAATTCGACTATGCGGCAACCGGTATTGTAGGCCTCGAAACATCCCTCGGACTCTCGCTTTCCCTCGTCCAGGACGGGGTTCTGACGCTGCCGAAACTCATAGAAAAAATGGCCATAAATCCTGCCCGGATACTCGGCATCCGGAAAGGAACCCTTGCCGACGGCGCCGATGCGGATATTACCGTGATAGATCAGAACAGAGAATGGGTTGTCGATCCCCGGAATTTCCGTTCCCGGGGTAAAAACACCCCGTTCAAAGATTGGCTGCTGAAGGGAAAAGCCGTGCTCACCATCGTCGGCGGCGAGATACGCTACCAGGATTTATGAAGATCAGCCTAACAGATGAGCGCCAGCATAAATTGCCGCACCGAGGCTATTGTCCTTAAATCGATCGACTACGGCGAATCGGACCGGATCGTTACGTTCTACACGCTGGACTACGGGAAGATTAAAGGCATTGCCAAAGGAGCGCGGAAGAGCAAACGACGCTTCGCGAATGCGCTGGAGCCGTTTTCCCTTCTGCAACTGAATTTCTCGAGGAAGATCCAAAGCGGTCTGGATTTTATTGAAACCTGCGATGTCCTGACCCACTTTCCGGCGATTCGCTCGAATCTTGATAAAACCCTCGCTGCGTCGTATCTGCTCGACTTGACGGACAAATTTACACCGGAGCAGAAAAAGAGCGAGCCATCCTACCATCTGTTGCACCATTTCCTTCTGTTGATAGAAAACAAACCGTTTTCGGAAGCGATCCTGCGGCTTTTCGAGATTCGCCTTTTGGGAATCTCCGGATACGCGCCGGTCCTCGATTACTGCCTACACTGCAAGGCGCCGCTGGAGGACAAAAAAAGGTATTTTTTCGACGTCGCTAAAGGCGGGCTTATCTGCAACAACTGCCACCACCATTATCCCGACGCGATCCCGGTATCGCCCGGCACAATCAAAACGCTGAAAATGGGACGGGAACTGGATTTGGACAATCTCGGCCGCCTTTTGTTCAGCGTTCAATCGGCCGACGAAAGCCGTCGCATCCTTCATGACTTTATCATCCGGATCCTCGGAAAGGATGTGAAATCTTTCCGGGTTCTCAGTGACGTCACCCGAGCATAAATGATGCCGGCGGTCCGCGCACTTCCGACGATCGAAATCGGGGCGCAGACGCTTCAAGGCCCAGAAACGCTGTCTCTTTCGTATTGACATCACAAAGGGGCAATGTTATGAGCCGCAGGCAAAATAAGAGAGTGCTTCTCATGGGGGCTGTGTCGGGGAGGACATGTGACATTTCAGGAATTGATCTTTGCATTGCAGAATTACTGGGCCGATCACGGCTGCCTGATCCAGCAGCCGTATGATCTGGAAATCGGGGCCGGCACATTCAATCCGGCGACGTTTTTAAGGGTGCTCGGCCCCGAACCGTGGAACGTCGCGTATGTCGAACCTTCCCGGAGACCGACGGATGGACGTTACGGGGAAAATCCGAACCGCCTGCAGCATTACTACCAGTATCAGGTCATCATGAAGCCTTCGCCGCCCGATATCCAGGATTTGTATCTCAATTCCCTCCAGAGCTTCGGAATCGACCCCCTCGACCACGATATACGTTTTGTCGAGGACAACTGGGAATCTCCGACACTCGGCGCCTGGGGTTTAGGCTGGGAGGTCTGGCTCGACGGAATGGAAATATCACAGTTCACATACTTTCAGCAGGTCGGAGGGTTTGATTGCCGGCCGGTCAGCGCGGAGCTTACGTACGGAACGGAGAGGATCGCGATGTATCTCCAGGGGATCGACAATGTCTACGACCTGAAATGGACCGACAATATACTCTACGGCGATGTCCATCATCAAAGCGAGGTCGAATGGTCGGTTTACAACTTCGAATCCGCCGACATCGCGCTCCTGAGGCAGTTGTTCGAGATGTTCGAAAAAGAGGGCATCCGCGCAGCCGAAAAAGGTCTGGTGCTGCCCGCTTATGACCATTGTCTCAAGTGCTCCCATACGTTCAACCTTCTGGACGCCCGCGGTGCGATCAGCGTCGCGGAGAGGACGAGTTATATAGGCAGGGTCAGAAACCTGGCCCACTTAAGCGCGGAGTGTTACCTAAAACAGAGAGAAAAAATGGGGTACCCCCTCCTGAAAGATCACAGAAGTTACAAAAAAACCAGCACGAACAGTCACTCGACGAACGCGGAGAAGCCGGATGGGAAATGAATTGCTGCTCGAAATCGGAACCGAGGAATTGCCTGCGGCCCTTTTCCCGAAGGTGCTCAGCGACATCGGCGACATTGCCGAGCGTAAATTCAACGAGAATCAGATACCCCGGGGTAAGATGAGGGTTATGGGAACACCCCGCAGGCTCTTTATCGCGGTGGCCGACGTTTCCGAAAAACAGGCCGATCGGCTGACGGAAAAACTCGGTCCCGCAAGCCGGGTCTGCTTCGATAACGAAGGAAACCCGACTTCTGCAGCGATCGGTTTCGCAAAGGGTCAGGGGGTCAATGTTTCGGAGCTGGAAAAAGTTGTTACGCCGAAAGGGGAATATGTCTGCGTAAGAAAAAAAATAACCGGCAAGCCGACCGAAACGATCCTGCCGTCGCTTATAACCGGGATCATTTCCGAAATTCCGTTCGCCAAATCGATGCGGTGGTCTGATGTTGACTTTCGTTTTGCCAGGCCGATACGATGGATACTTGCCGTTTACCGCGGCGATCTAATCCAATTCGAGATAGGCGGCGTGAAAAGCGGGAATCTGAGCCCCGGCCACAGGTTTATGGCCCCTGGCGCATTTTCTCCGACCACGATCGAGGCATATACTTTTGGCCTGCGCGAACGTTTTGTCATTGTCGACCCTGAAGAAAGAAGGGAGATGATCCTCCACGAGGTACAAAAGGCCGCAGAGGAAGTCGGCGGCCAAAGCCTGATGCCGGAAGAACTCCTTGAAAGTGTTGTCTTTCTCACCGAATACCCCACTGTTGTGCGGGGCAGCTTTGACAGGGAATATCTCAAGCTTCCCAAAGAAGTCCTTACAACGACAATGATCTCCCAGCAAAAATACTTCCCGGTGATTGACCAAAGCGGCAGCCTTCTTCCTTTCTTCATTGCGGTAAACAATACCCTCGCCCGTGATCCTGCGGTCGTAAAACGAGGCCATGAAAGGGTCCTCAGGGCCAGGCTGTCCGATGCCGGATTCTTCTGGGAGACCGACAAAAAAATCCCGCTGCACAAACGCGTGGAAGATCTTAAAAAGATTGTGTTCCACACGCTTTTGGGGACGACATACGAAAAAACCCTCCGTTTACAGAAGCTCGCCTCCTGGATCGCCGAATCTATTGATGTTTCTCTCAAACCGAATGTCGGGCGGGCCGCGCTGCTTGCGAAAGCCGATTTGACGACGCTGATGGTGGGCGAATTCGCAGAGCTCCAGGGGATCATGGGGCGCGAATACGCGCTTCTTTCCGGCGAAGAGCCTACCGTCGCGCGGGCGATATACGAGCATTATCTTCCCGTCGCAGCGGGAGGAGAACTGCCTTCAACAAACGAAGGAGCAATTGTCGCCTTGGCCGACAAGCTTGATTCGGTCTGCGGCTTTTTCGGGGTGGGCCTTATTCCGACCGGCACAGCCGACCCGTATGCGCTGCGCCGGCAGGCGCTCGGCATGATCAATATAATCCTGTCGAAACGCTATAGTGTTTCACTGGGCAAAATGATCGACAAAAGCCTTCAGATTCTCGAGCCCTTTCTGAAGAACGACAAGGATCAAACCAAATCCGCGGTGCTGGAATTTTTCCGGGGCCGTCTGCAAAACATGCTCCTTGCAGAATCACATCCTTACGACGTCATCGATGCGGTTTTGTCAACAGGAATAGACGATATTGTTTCGACATACCAGCGCGTGACCGCAATGGAGACGTTCAAGTCTCTACCGGATTACCAAAAGCTGGCGCTGACCTTTAAACGTGTCGAAAATATCTCCAGGGGATACGACGAAGGAGTAGTTCATCCCGAGCTGTTTCAAACGCCGGAAGAAAACGCGTTGCGCGAAAGCTTCCTTACCGTCAAAGAAAAAGTCCTTTCGCTTATCTCGAACGGACATTTTGAGCAGGCCCTTTTCGAACTTTCGCATCTGCAAAAACCTGTAGATGCGTTCTTCGAGGGTGTTCTGGTCATGGCGGAAGAAAATGACTTGCGCGCGAACCGCATTTCCCTGCTAAAGGAAATATCATCGCTTTTCCATACACTTGCCGATTTTTCCAGGATCGTTGTCGAATAGCATCTTATATTTTATTCTTGCAATTCCGCTTTAGTAAAAATATGATGGAAACCAAAAGGAGATGCCCAAAACCCCTTTTGGGCATCAAACGGATTCGCAAAGGAAGTCTATGGCATACCAGGTCGACAACAGAAACATCAGAGAACTGGAAGAAAAGCTGGAGAGCAAGCAGGCCCTTCTGGATATAACCAACCGTATCCACGCCGCCCAGAATATCAAACAGATACTGGTCGATTTGAGGGACGGCATTCTAAATTTGTTTAATGCCAATTCGTTAACAATATACGTGGTTGACCGCGCTCGAAATGAAATATATTCGATGTTCTTAAGCGGAACACAGGTCAAAGAAATAAGGGTCCCGATTAACAACAGGAGCATCGCGGGCTATGTCGCAAACACCGGCAGGGTCGTAAACATAGCCGATGCCTATGATTCACAGGAGCTTCTCAGAATAGACAAAGAACTGACTTTCGATTCGAGCTGGGACAAAAAAACCGGTTTCCGCACGAAACAGATACTCGCCGCCCCCATTTTTTATCAAAAAACACTGATGGGTGTCATCCAGATCCTCAATAAAAAGATCGGGTTGGGAAAGTTCTCCGAAGACGAGGTAGGATTTATCCATGAGATATCCGAGGTTCTCGGCCTGGCCTTTTTCAATCAGGAACGTTTTGCGAGAAGGCGAAAAACCCGTTTCGATTACCTTGTGAATCATGATCTCCTCAAGGAAGAAGACCTCGAATCGGCCTGGGAAGAAGCACGTGAGGCGAAAGAAACGATAGAAAACTACCTGATGAAAAAATACAGGATTTCGCGGGAGGATATCGGCAAATCCCTCTCTGAATTTTTTAAATGCCGCTTCGTCCCGTTCTCAGACAAGGTTCCGATTCCCACCGATGTTCTTTTCAATCTAAAACCGGAATTCCTCCGGAGGGAACTCTGGGTTCCGCTGGAAAGAAAGGACAACAAAATAGTTATACTGATCGACGACCCCAACAACATCATCAAAAGAGACACTATTGAAAACCTCTTAAGAACAAAAGCCGTCAGCTACGATGTCTCGCTGCCGGATGACATTCTCAAATATATCAACTATTTCTTCCAAACAAGCGACGACAGTTCTCTCCATGACATCCTGGAAAAACTTGATGCCGAACAAGAGGTGTCTGAAGAAGAAGGAGCAGAGGAACAGGTAACCGAAAGCGACAGCATCATCATGCAGCTTGTTAACAAAATCATCCTGGACGCCCAGAGCAAACGGGCCTCGGATATCCATATCGAACCGAATGTCGAAAAAAAGAATGTCGAGGTACGCTACCGGGTGGACGGCAACTGCGCGATCTACCAGACTCTCCCTTTCAGCTACCGCGCCGCGGTGGTATCCCGTATCAAAATCATGTCCAATCTCGACATAACGGTGAAACGCCTCCCCCAGGACGGGAAGATCAAATTCAAGAAGCCCGGAGGGGAAGAGATGGAACTCCGAGTCGCGACGATCCCGACCCAGGGGGGCGTAGAGGATGTCGTCATGAGAATTCTCGCAAAGGCCGGCGATACGCTTCCTCTTTCCGCAATGGGAATGACGGAGCGCAATTCCAGGGAGCTTATCAATATTATCAATAAACCCTACGGAATGGTGCTCGTCGTCGGTCCGACTGGTTCAGGCAAGACGACGACGCTGCACGCGGCCCTCCACGAGATCAACACCCCAGACAAAAAGATATGGACGGCGGAGGACCCGGTTGAAATAACCCAGTATGGGCTCCGCCAGGTGCAGGTCCAACCGAAGATAGGCTTCGATTTCGCCGCTGCAATGAGGGCTTTTCTCCGTGCCGACCCCGACGTGATCATGGTCGGCGAGATGCGTGATTTTGAAACCGCAAAAACCGGCGTCGAGGCGTCGTTGACAGGACACCTCGTCTTCAGCACGCTGCACACGAACAGCGCCCCGGAGACCATCGTCCGTCTGCTTGACATGGGGATAGACCCGCTTAATTTCGCCGACGCGCTGCTCGGTATTCTGGCCCAGCGTCTCGTCAGGACCCTCTGCAAAAAATGCAAGGAGGCCTACCATCCGACAAAAGAAGAATTCGATGGAATCGTTGAGGCATACGGAGAAAAACATTTTCAGAAATTAAACATAACCTATAAAGACGACCTTGTGCTTTACAGGCCGAAAGGGTGCGAGGAATGCAACGGCAGCGGCTACAAGGGCCGGATGGGAATACACGAACTGCTGATCGCGACCGACAACATCAAGAGGCTCATCCAGAAGCATGCGACCGTTGAGGAAATGAGGGAAGTGGCCCTTGAGGAAGGAATGACGACGCTTCTGCAAGACGGTATCTTCAAGGCGTTCCAGGGCTTTACGGATGTAAAACAGGTCGAACGGGTCTGCATCAAATAGTGATCGTCACAAAGATCAGGATCCGTCGTTTTCAAGTCTTTTCTTCCAATTACTGATTTGCTCAAGTGCCGCAAGCGGCGTCATATTCAGGACATCGCTGTTTTTTAACTCCTCGATCACCAGTTCTTTCTCCGACTTAAAAAGGCTCGGTTGATTGTCGCTCAGTGGTCTTGTTTTTGCACCCCTGGCGATCTTCGGCATGCCTGCCTCGTCAACCTCCCCTTTTTCGAGGTTCAGAAGAATCTCCTTTGCACGCAGAACAACCTCTTCCGGAACTCCGGCAAGGCGCGCAACTTGTATCCCGTAGCTGCGGTTCGCCCCCCCTTCGACAATCTTCCTGAGAAAAATGATCTTATCCCCCCATTCTTTGACGGCAACATTGAAATTGCGAATCCCGTCCCTTGTCGCGGCAAGCTCGGTCAGTTCATGATAATGCGTCGCAAAAAGGGTCCTTGCACCCAGCGACGACGAGTCGTGAATGTGCTCGGCCACCGCCCACGCAATGCTGAGGCCGTCGAACGTGCTGGTTCCGCGCCCGACCTCATCGAGGATAATCAAGCTCTTATTTGTCGCGTTCCGCAATATTTCCGCAACCTCGTTCATCTCCACCATGAACGTGCTCTGGCCGCGGGCAAGGTTGTCCGCCGCGCCGATGCGTGTAAAAATACGGTCAACAACGCCAATCCGGGCCTTTGCCGCGGGAACAAAACTCCCCATCTGGGCCATCAGAACGATAAGCGCGACCTGCCTGATATAGGTTGACTTGCCTGCCATGTTCGGGCCGGTTACGATCAGGAATCGGTTCCTTTCCAGATCCAGCAGGATGTCGTTCGGGACAAACCCGCCTTCTCCAACGATCCTTTCGACAACCGGGTGACGGCCCTCTGATATTTCAATGACATCGCCGTCATCGACCACAGGACAGCAGTACCGGTTACGTTCGGCAACCTCGGCAAGCGAAACCACCGCGTCGAGGTTCGCGATATGCGAAGCCGTCGATTGAACCCGGACAATCTGCGCGGCTATCCTTTCCCTTATTGCAACGAAAAGATCGTATTCCCTCTGCCGGCTGCGCTCCTCCGCGTGAAGAACCGTGTCCTCGTATCTTTTGAGTTCCTCATTGATATATCGCTCGGCATTCACCAGCGTCTGCTTGCGTACATAATCGCCCGGTACCATCGCGGCATTGGCTCTGGTAACCTCCAGATAGTAACCGAAGACATTGTTGAACCCGACCTTGAGGGAATGGATGCCGGTCCTTTGCCGTTCCTTTTCCTCGAGGGTTGCAATCCATCTCTTTCCGTCCCGCATCGCCGAGATCAGCGTATCCAGCTCCGCATCATACCCCTCTTTGATGACGCCACCCTCGCGGATCGTAAACGGCGGATCATCGACAATGGCCTTTTCCAAGAGCTCCCGGAAATCGGCCATTTCATCGATGCCGCGGTAAATGGCTTTCAGCAGCGCCGCCTCGCATTCGGCCAGCAACGCCCGTATTTTCGGAAGAATCCCGAGAGAGGCCCTCAACGCGGAGAGGTCTCGTCCATTCGCAATGCCGACGGCGATCCTGCTTCCAAGACGTTCCATATCATAAACGGGCTTCAGCGCGGATCTTAGCGATTCACGCAGCAGGTGCGCCTCTTTGAGTTCCAGCACGGCGGCCAGCCGTTCCCGGATTTTTACCGGATCGCGAAGCGGATGACTCAACCACCAGCGGAGTTTCCTCGCGCCCGGCGACGTCAGGGTCTCGTCGAGTATCCCGAAGAGCGAATCCTTCTTCTTTCCGTCAGATAGGGCGGCGAAAAGTTCGAGCGTTTTTTCCGCTGTCCCGTCGAGGATCAGATAATCTTCGTTTTGATACCAGGTGATCGTGTTGATATGATCAAGACGGTCCTTCTGCGTCTCGATCATATAGGAAAGCACCGCGCCGGCCGCAGAAATCGTCCCCCTGTGATTTTTGAGGCCGATCTTGGAGAGTTCCTCATTGGAAAAGCGCTCGGACAAGAGAGTTTCCGCAGTCTTGATATTAAAGTATCCGCCCGGCAAGCGGTTGACAAGGCAGCGGTTACCTTCGGCGCCGGCTATTAGCTCGATGAGCTTATCATCCCCGAAATCATCCGGTAAAAGGAGCTCTCGGATCCGCAGCCCCGTCGCGACGACGACGAATGCATCCCTGTCCTCCGTCTCAAAAATCCAGAACTGGCCGGTCGAGATATCGACGAAGGCCAGCGACCACTTTCCGTCCAAAAGAGCGACCGCGCCGAGAAAATTATTTTCCTTTGCGTTGAGGTTTTCATCTTCAAGGAGAAGACCGGGTGTGACAATCCTGACGACCTCCCGTTTAACCACCCCTCTGGCAAGCTTCGGGTCCTCAATTTGTTCGCAGATCGCCACCTTGTTTCCACTCTCGATCAACCTGGTAATATAGGAGGTGGCCGCATGATACGGAAATCCGCACATCGGGACCGGGTCTTTACTGTTCTTGTTTCTCGTCGTCAGCGTTATTTCGAGAATTTTGGAGGCAATCAGGGCATCATCGAAAAACATCTCATAAAAATCGCCCATCCTGAAGAGCAGAATGCCATCCGGATGACTTTGCTTAATCTCCGCATACTGCCGCATCGCCGGTGTAAGATCGCCTATTCCCATCTTTGGCCTTTTCTCTTCAGATCGATGTAATCATAGCGTTCCACAGACCCGCGCCCGCCGATAAACATGTTCAGAATCCAGCTTACAGCACCGATGACGATCGCGCCGAAAACCGCCGTCCAGAACCCATCAACGTCAAATCCGGGAATCAAAGACGACACAACCTTCAGAAGGAATGCGTTGATGACAAACGTAAAGAGTCCGATCGTAAGGATATTGATCGGCAGCGTCAACACGATCAGAAGGGGGCGCAGCACCGCATTCAAAATACCGAGAAGACCCGCGGCAAGAAAGGCCGGCAGGAAGCCGCTCACATGTATGCCTTCCAGAAACCACGAGGCGGCAAGAACGGCCGCCGTCGACAAAAGCCAGCGTATCAGAATGCCTCTCATCGCAATTTACATCCTCTTAAAACAGGCAAAGGGCCTCACGGTGCACCCCAGGATGATGCGCCTCAAGGCCCTCTGTTACAGTGTAAGCACTCTCTGCTTGCCAAAAGGCTGCTTGCCTGAAGCGGCAAAAATCCTTCATCATTTCTGTAATGAGGTCAGGCCGGGAATCAACTGAAGGTCTTGAATTTCTCCCGCGGGGCGCCGCAAACAGGGCATGTCTCGGGAAGAATCCCATCGGAAATATAGCCGCAGACCGTGCAGACATAGTAGGTCGTTTGTCGTTCTTCGAGGAGGTGGGTCATCGCCTCCTTGTAGAGTTTCGCATGAGACTCTTCGACATCATGGCTCTGGCTGAAATGAAGGACGGCGACCTGATTCCCTTCCGCCTCGGCTTCCCTGACAAACGCCTTGTACGCAACGGCCGCAACACCCTGCTCAGACTGGAAGCTTTCGGCAAGATTCTCCTCGGTGCTTTTGATCTCCCTGAGAGCCCTCAGCGCCCTCGCGCCGTGGATTTCTTCGGAAAAGGAAATGACCCGGAAAAGCTTTGCGATCTGCGCCAGGCCTTCTTCATCCGCCTTGTCCGCGTAAACCTTCAATCGCAGGGCGGCCTTGGCCTCGCCGGCGTAGGCTTGGCGCAGGTTATCTTTTGTGCTCATCGATCAAACCCAAAAAGAAAAATCAGCGATCTACTCCTCCGGAGAAAAATCCTCCTTGGAGGCGCCGCAGACAGGACAGGTCCAATCATCCGGCAGCTTTTCGAATGGCGTCCCCGGGGGTATATTCGCTTCGGAGTCTCCCTCGGCCGGGTCATAAATGTAACCGCATATTCCACACACATATCTTCCCATGATGCACCTCCCTTTCTGAAGTAACTGGAAATTTCGGGTAAAAAAACATCCCACACGTAGTACCGACGATAATCTTTTTTATCTCTATGTCCAGCCGATATTCTTGTAGTGGGACCTTTGCAAAACGCCGTCTTTTTAAGCTGAGGAAATCTTTTTCTAACCCGCGGCCTCTCTAAAAAAGGGTTTAGGGGGTTAAACGCTCTGGGACCGTTTCTGTTCTTAATGCCTTTAAAAGCCTTGCTCTTTAACGGCGGGGTACCTAATATAAATCAATAAATTTGCGCTTCAGACAGCATTTTTCAAGGATCTTGTAGTTTGTTTTTTTACATGATTTGATGCATCCGTGTCAATCATAAATCTTCCGGTGCACCAGACTTTTTATATCTTAATTCCAACATCTTAAAATTACTTAACAACTCATTTGCCAAGCGACAATTTAGGGTCTTGTCCGTTCCAGCGGATTTTTTAAAGACTTTCTGTTGACAACGGAAATTTCTTATACTATGAAAGCCTCTAAGTAACGGCTGTTCCCCAGTAGCTCAGTCGGTAGAGCAGATGGCTGTTAACCATCCTGTCCGTGGTTCGAGTCCGCGCTGGGGAGCCAAACAAAATCAGGGGGTTAGGCGAGAAAAGCTTAACCCCCCTTTTTTCTTTGCCTGCCTCACTATCCCACTTTTCTCCCACTTTCGGCCGCAATCAAAAACAGGAGTGATGAAATCCCTGTAATGGAAATAAAGCGAAGAAGATGGCTCAGCTCAAAAAGGGCAATGGTCAACCAGAGTACT
>DYLD01000205.1 GCA_020722315.1 Syntrophus aciditrophicus | reverse complement strand
AACTTTATAGGCTAACTTTCATTATACGAGGCGGCTTGACAATGCACCAAATACAATCCCATTTTTTGTCTTGACAACGGGGAGAGGTTCATTTGGAGAAACAGAAGAACGTGATGTACAGTACACCGAGTTTCTTCATGCTGCTTTTCGAAAAGAAACGTAAAAACCATGCAGAAAGTAATGTATTAGGAGTTTGATAATCTTACAAGAGTCTCAGCCAAAAGTCTTAGACCTGTTTCAATATCCTCCAGCTCCGTCCATTCGTCGGGATTATGACCAATCCCCTCGCGGCTGGGCAGAAAAATCATCCCTATATCCGTTAAATTGCCCATGTGTGCTGCGTCGTGTCCTGTTCTACTGGGCATCAGCAGATAATTAATATCAAGCTCTTCCGCACTTTTTTGCAGTGCATCGAGCACCTTGGCGGAAACCGGGACCGATTCATCCTCTAACAGGGTTTCGATATGTACCTCTATTCCCCGTCTTTTGGCAATGGCCGCCAACATTTTCTTGATCTCGGCAACCGGCTGCGTTTTCGGAAAATCTACTCTGCCCCTCACCTCAAAAATCATTTCACAGCGTCCGGGTATGACATTGATAACCCCCGGTAAAACAGTAACCACTCCCACCGTTCCGACAATGTCGCGGGTCTGATACTCTTTGCAGATGCTTTCCACCGCAAGTACCCCCTCCGCAGCGGCGGCAAGGGCATCCTTGCGCTTGTCCATTGGTGTTGCTCCGGAATGAGACGCCACGCCTATAAAATTAACCTTGTAGCGATATGCTCCGACAATATCCGTCACCAAACCTACAGGGATTCTTCTGTCAAACAACACTCTTCCTTGCTCCACATGAATTTCGATAAAGGCGTGGTAGCGGTAGTTGTCAGGATTAATCGTCAGTATTTCCTCTGGGGACACCCCGAACGAACGAAGCACATCCGACAGTATGTTGCCGTGGGAATCGTGACGTCCGAAAATAAATTCCCGATCAAAATCTCCCGACAGTGCCCTGCTGCCATAGCAGCTGAAACCAAAATCGTTTGTCTCCTCGGCGGCGAATGCAATAACTTCCAGATCCCTTTCCGTCGCTATGTTTGCGTCATCTAGGGATCGCATCACTTCGATTGCGCCCAACAAGCCAACAACACCGTCAAAATGTCCTCCGTTTTTAACGGTGTCGGTGTGGGATCCTGTGGCAACGGGCGGCCCTTCCTTTCTACCCTTTCGCTTGCCATGGATATTTCCTGCCGGATCAATCCATAGAGAAAGTCCTGCTTCCTCCATCAGTTTCGTTACAAGCTCTTGACCGACCTTTTCATCTTGCGAAAAAGCGATTCGATTTGCCCCGCCTTCCGCCGTCCGCCCAATTTGGGCTAAACGATCAAAATCCCTTTTAAATCGACTGATATTAATCATCACTGACATAAAAATCTTCCCTTATGCACAAAAAAGTTTTTCAATATTATTTTTTACACTCCCCAACGATGCGTCTTCATCCTGAACGGCATGCGAAAGAGCTTCAGGTCTTTCGTATTACAATAGCTAATCCGATATTCAAGGGGGACATTTTTAAAGGTCAGTGCCAGCATTTCTACTTTAAGCAGGGGAACGGATTCTGAGAGCTGCAAGAAATTCACCGCTTCAACGGGTGCCTGTACCGCGGAGAACATTTCTTGATATCGGATAGTCGGTAGTTTATAGGTATCTTCAAACAGCTTATAAAGAGGGTTGCTTTCAAAAAAATCACGAGGCAATTTATCTATATCTTTAAAAAGCCGCTGTGCCAGGTAGGATATTGATAAGATGATCGAGCTTTCATGTAGCGTAAAAATGCGGGTGACCCGAAACATCTGTCCGTTTGGCGGAAGTGTTAAATACCCGCAGATAGGAGCGATTCCCTCCACTGCTTTTATCTCTTGGAGTTTCACACTCAACGGCTCGTTTTGCGTCTCAAAATCGGAGACAAAATTGTAGAGACGACGCCTATCCCGGCCGATGACGGAGCCCGCGACAAAAGTGCCCTTCCCCTGAACACGGTTAAGAAATCCGGAATTACTAAGGTTTAGCATTGCCGTTTTGACCGAGCCCACGCTGACCCCAAAAATGGCTGCAAGCTCCTTTTCGGGGGGTATCTTTTCCCCGGGAGCCCATTCTCCTTTCTCAATGCGGTTTAGAATGCTTCTCTGGATAAGATAATACCGGGGTATCTGAGTCCCTTTTGTCTTTACCAATTCATGTGACATAAATCGCCAGAATAAATGGATTTCTCCTGTTTCCTTACGGCCGGTTTTATCAATGCTATATCAATTGAAGAAAAATCCTTAAAAAACAAATAATTAATCAAAAAGATATATATCACTTACCAATAACTTAATTTAACGCCAAGAAAGGACTTTTTGTCAAGAAAAATCTTTTTAATGTCAGTAACATGTAATCTGTCCGGTTTTGTATGGTCCCCTCTGTGCCAATGTAAGTGAGACACTTCCCCCCTTTGAATTTAGTGTATATAATTAAGGGCGGGAAGGAGCGATATCATGGAGAAGAAAGAAGCGATGTTGGTTCATATTTCCAAGGAACCCGAAGAAATGGAAGGAGTCCGCAGGACGACTGGAATTTCTTCGGGTAGCCGAGCCGAAGGCCGGGAAGGTTTATCTGTTGTTCCCGATTCCGAGGTGCCCGAGAAGGCATCTCGCCGCCGGTTCACGGCAGAATACAAACGCCGTATTCTGCGGGAGGCGGACGCTTGCAGGAAACAGGGCTGCATTGGTGCCCTTTTGCGTCGGGAGGGATTGTACTCCTCTCATCTGGTCACATGGCGGCGCCAAGCAGAAAAGGGTACATTAGAGGCGCTTTCACCGAAAAAACGCGGTCCGAAGGAAAAGAAAATCGATCCCTCCCTTCTGCGGATAGCCGAACTGGAGAAGACAACCCAGAAGTTGGAACATAAACTCCGACAGGCAGAACTTATCATCGCGGCTCAAAAAAAAATCGCCGAGATCTTCCAGACGTCCCTCGATCCCAAGGAAGAGACGAAATCATGAAGACAACGGAATCTCTCGCAAAAGAAGTTAATGTGCAACAGGCCTGTACTGCTTTAGCAATTCCCCGTGCCTGTTTTTACCGCTGGCAGGATAGGCAAAAACAGGAGGATGCTTACAGAAGGAAACCTCGGCTGGCTCCGCCCCTGGCCTTGTCCAATGAAGAGGAAAAGGCGGTTCTTGATATTCTCCACTCAGAGCGCTTTGCAGATCAGGCGCCCCAGGAAATCTATAACACCCTCCTGGATGAGGGCAAATACCTATGCTCAGTGAGGACCATGTATAGGATTCTGGAAAAACATGGGGAGGTTAGGGAACGGCGAAATCAATTAACTCATCCCCATTACCAGAAGCCGGAGCTGCTTGCCAGTGGGCCCAATCAGCTCTGGTCGTGGGACATCACGAAACTGAAAGGGCCGGCAAAGTGGACATA
>DYLD01000030.1 GCA_020722315.1 Syntrophus aciditrophicus | reverse complement strand
CTTGAATTCACTTGCAAGACGCTGTGCCTCTTCTATTTGCGCGGGAGACATCCAGACCATTACGCGATCCCTGGCCGCCTTGGCATTCGTATTGCCCTGGCTCGCCGCAAGGATAAACCATTTCAAGGCCTGCACCTCGTCCTGTATTACCCCCAAACCCCTTTCATAAAGGGAACCTAACGCAAGCTGGGCCAGGGCATTGCCTCTTTCCGCCGCCTGGAGGTACCATTTGGCCGCCTCCGCGTAATCCTGCGGAACCCCTTCGCCCCGTTCGTACATATAGCCGACATTGGACTGGGCCGGCGCGTTGCCCTGCTGAGCCGATTTCTTGAACCAGTTTATCGCCTCTTGATAATTCCTCAGGGTTCCTCTGCCGCTGTAATACATAAAACCGAGCTTTAACTGGGCATCCGGATTTCCCTGTACGGCAAGCGATTTCAATTCTTCATAAAGCCTCGCATACGCATCTTTCGGCTTGAATCGACGCGCCATCTCCTGCGCTTCGGCTATCTCCCTCGGGGTCATTCTGGAAGCCAGAGAGTCCCGCAAATCCATCGCCTCCTTATCCCCATGGGCGGAAGCAAAAATAAACCACATCAGCGCCTGGGGGTAATCCCTTTTTATCACATCCTGAATCCCATCGGCATAAATCGTACCCAGCATGATCTGCGAGAAAACATGGTGCTGTTCCGCGGCGCTGCGAAACAATTCCACCGCCGTCATGTAGTTCTGAGGCACACCCAGACCCTGGTAATAAAGGGAACCCAGTTTGAACTGGGCATCGGCATTACCCTTTTCGACAAGCGGCTTTAGTTCCTCAACGGCCTGAGCGACATTTTCAGGTCTGTATTGCTTCAGGCCCTTCCCAAAATTGAACCCGGTGCACCCGCCCGCCAGAACGAATACGGCGATTAAGACTATCAACGCGGCCAAACGTTTCCTCATCTTGCGTCTCTCCTTCTAAAATCCGCCCTGGATGCCGGATATCTCCGGCGCCTTCAGGATAGTGGGCGTAATAAAGATCAGGACCTCTTCCATCGTCTCGCTTTTCCCTTCGCCTTTGAACAGCCATCCCAGTATCGGGACATCCTTCAGCCACGGAATTCCACTGACACTGTCCTTTTTGGTTTGCTTCGTCAAACCGGAAATTACGATCGTCTCACCATCTCCAACAATGAGGTTCGTTTCGGTCTGTTTTTTTATGATGTAAGGATTGCCGCCGACGCTACGGGTGGTATCAACCTCGTCCTTTTTAACGATTATTTCCATCTTTAATTTCTTCTCATCAATGACGTTGGGCTTGATCTCTAGACGCAGAACCGCATCCGCAAACTCGGTAACGGTGTTGCCCTTGTCGTCAAGCTTGTTATAGGGAACCTTCTCGCCGTTTTCGGTAAAGGCCTTGTGGTTATCAAGTGTGGTTATCGACGGACTGGAAAGAATCCTCAGTTTGCCGTCTTTCTGCAACGCGCTTAACTGAACCTCGAGGATGTTCTCCCCTATCGTGCCGTACATCAGGCCCAGAGTCCCGGAGGCCACAGCGGTCAAACCGGTCGCGGGGAAATTGACACCGAAGCCCTGGCCGGATATCCCCCTGGATCCGTAGGCCGGCGAATAACCCCCTGAAAAGGCCGAGCCGGGAGGCACAGTGCTCCCTCCCGTTCCCCCGGGCGTCACATACAGCCCCTGGCTTCCTATGGTATGTCCGTACATCCCGCCCCATTGTATCCCGAGACTGCGGGCGGTCTCCTTTGTTGTTTCGACGATATTGGCCTTAATCAGGATCTGCGGGGTCGGTGTATCTATCTTCTCTATAACCGGATAAAGCCTGTTCATATCCTGGCGGGAAGCCTGGATAATTAGCGAATTACTGTGTTCGTCAACCCTTACGGAACCCTTTGACACCTTGCCGTCTTTGCCCTTGGGAAGCAGCGCGACGATATTCTCCGTAAGTTTTTTCGCATCCGCGTAATAGATCTTGCGAACCCTCGTTACCAACGGCTCCGTGTCGATCTTTTCCATCGTCATAACCTTGATCACGTTACCGTCTATTTTTCTGACAAACCCCTTTATTTCGAGAATCGTGTCAAGGGCTTCAAGCCATGTGACATCCTTCAAATGCACGGTAACGTTTCCCTTCACATCATCGCCGGAGACGATGCTGACCTTTCCCTGTTCGGCAAGCAGCCTGAAGACGGATTTGATATCGGCATCCTGAACATCAAGGAGTATCTTCGGTCCCTGTGTGATTTTTTCCCCATTCTTAGCTTGCTGTTTCAAGGAAGATATCGCGGCGGTCCGGGGTTTCTGCGGCGTATCGGCCGGTGCCTTTATTTCGGCGGCAGAAACCAGGGATGCGACATTGAAATCTATCAAAACATGAAGCCCATCTCTGGTGAGACTGAACGGCGTTTTCTCCTTCAGATCAATCGTTGCGACAGCGCGAAGCCCCCCTTTTTCTGATTCCTGCCTCATGGTTACCCCAAGGACATTAAAAAGCGTTGTTTCCTTGATTGGTCTTTGCAAACCCCGGGGAACAAAAATATCGTTCATACGAACGACAACCTGGTTGCGCTGGCTAGCTTCAGCAGAAACCTCGGTCTCCCTGGAAACGGAAAACCTCACCCTTTCCTTTCCGGGAAGTTTTTCGAAGGATATATTCTCGAGATATCCTGTTTCTGTTTTCCCGGGCGGCGCCTTTTTCACGGCGCAATCTGCACCCAAGACATACAGCAAAAGAAAAGAGTTTAATATAACCGTGAAAAAAACATAAAAACCCCGTTTTTTCGCCTGTTTCATATTCGCTCTCCCGAACAGTTCAATTTATGGCTGTTCTTTATGAAGGAACACTTCAATTCGTTTTACCTGCTTTTTCTTGTTATCATCGCTTTTGGAAATTTCTTCGACGATAAGCCTGTCGGCAAGAATCTCCGCAACCCGACCCCCATGAAGACCTATATAGGTTCCGACAAAGACAGGGTAATGTTTCTTGGCGGTCTTGTCCTCAACAATCGCCGTTTTGGCGTTTTCGTCTATCGCAATGCCGACCAGTTGAAAATGTGTTATATCAGCCTTCTGGAGCGGCGAAATCGGCCCTTCTTTTTTAAGCGCGGCTGCCTTTTGTCGCTTCAAGGCTTCTTCTTTTTTCTTTTGGATCACGGACAGATCCGTTTCCATGAAGGGCTTGAACGGATCGCTCTTCCCTTTGAAGCTGTAGTCGTATCCCTTTGCGTTGAGAGGGACTGGAGCTTTTGTCTGAATCTTATTATCAACGTTCGGAGAAGTCGCCGCCACGCCTGAAAAACCCATCATCGCGATAAAAAACAGAATTCCACCCGCGGTCATGAAGAAACCTTTCCCGCTCATTTCTTCACCTTATCCACGAACATATAGGTTTTCATTCTGCAAGAGGTTTTGACCACCATTTTTTGTGTACCTTTTACTGCCTTAGCGTCCTTGATTTCTATATCCTCGACATTCACGATTCTCGGCAGCTTAGCCACTTTGGCAAAAAAGGATACCGTGTTGTGAAAGGGGCCTGACAGTTGCACGTCTATTGGTATTTCCTCATAAAATTTTTCAGGTTCCGCCGGCTTGACAAGCGCCTTTGGATCCTTTTTCCCGGCAGGCTTCGCCCGAGCCGCCTGGGGCTTCGGCGGCGGAGCCTTCGGTTCAAACAAGACAAAATTCACCCCGGCGGATTTGCCGGAAAGAACAACCGATGACAGCAAGCCAGCGATCTCTTTCTCGTTGGGAAGTTTCTGCAAGGCTATCTTCAAAGACTCGCCGAGTTCAGCCACTTCCTTTTTATATTTGACCAATTGGGCCGCTGCCTTCTGCTTTTGGGCAATCTGATGTTCCATATCGGCCAATTTTGTCCTTAGCGATATCTGCTTGGCAATCATATCCTGCAGGAAAAACATATAGTAAAGGTATCCCAAAAGGAGAAACACCACGACGACGATTAAGGCCTTCATCCCCGGCGAAAGCTTTTTTAAACTATCAAGTGTGAGGTCCACGACTACTCCTTAATACTGTCAACCATGCAAACAAGGACAAACTGCTGTAACGGGACACCCGCAATCACTTTTTCCTTCGCGACAACCAGCTCGACCGACCTCACAAATTCAGCCTTTTCCAGGTTTTTCATAAAGCCGGCCACAATTCCATTATCCCTGGCGATTCCCTCAATTCGTATTTCCTGTCCGTTCTGCGTTATTTTTTCGAGCCACGCGTGTTTCGATGGTACAAGAAGGTTCAATTTGTCGAGCCAGCGAACCGCAAAATACCGGTCAGATTCGAGCTTGTTTATAACCCCTATCTTTCCCTCAAGTGTCTTTTTGTCTTTTTTAAATTTTTCTACGTCACCTACTTTTTTATTGAGAACCACGAGCTTGGCTTCATTCTCTTTGACCTGGGATTCCAGTTGTCCCAGACTCGTAAGGAAAAACAGATGCACGGCAACAACCACTAAAAGAAAGAGAATAACCGCCCCCGAAATGATAAACAACTGACGTTTGATATTCTCTTTCTTTTTCTTTTCTCGATAGGGAAGGAGATTGATTTTTATCATTTATCGCCCATTTTCCGGAGCGCCAGACCGATACTTACAACCGCGATAGGGCCTAGAACGTCGGCCGGTCCGATCTTCAAAAGCTTCTTATTAAGTTGAATCTTTTTGAAAGGATCAACACGCTCGGTTGGTATTCCCAAACGCCTTTCTAATTCTTTGTCAATTCCCGGCGTCAAAGAACCGCCGCCGGAAAGAAAAAGACCCTTGATTTCCTCAAAACCGAAAGTGCTCCGGTAATAATCAACAGACCTTTCTATTTCAGAACAGACAGGATCGGCATGCACAATCAATCCCTCGCGAAAGGACTCCCGTAACTGATCACTTTCACCCTGCCCTTCGATTTTGGCCTTTTCCGCATCTTCAAAAGGAACACCCAAACTCGCGGCAATAGCCTCTGTTATGGAATCACCTCCCAGCGGAAAATCGCGCGTAAAGACGGATGTATCATTCTTGATGACATTGATGTTTGTGATGGATGCACCGATATTGACAAGAATTCTTGTTTCGTTTTCCTCCGACTCATAGTTCTCCTCAAACGTCGTTTCGCAGGCAAAGGAATCAACATCCATGATAAGAGGTGTCAGTCCGGCGGCTTGAACAGCCTCCGTATAGCCCTCGACGATGTCCTTTTTCGCCGCGACGATAATAACATCCATCTGGTTCGGATTAAAAGGATTCTCCCCCACTATCTCAAAATCGTAATTCACATCCGCCATATCGTCGAAAGGCAGATACTTACCGGCCTCATCATGGATCAAGACTCCCAAATCATCATCTGCCATCTGCGGGAAGCTGACCTTTTTAATAATGACCGCAGTACCTGAAATCGAAACAACGACCTTTTTTCTTTTACAGCCCGATTTTTTAAACAGCTCCTTCAAGGCAGCCGTCAGGGCCTCCTTTTCAACCACGGCGCCGTCGACTATAACCCCCCTGGCAAGCGGCATCATAGAGAAACAGGTCAATGTCTTTCCGCCGGTATTTTCATCAAGCTCTGCAAGTTTTATGCTGCTTGAACCAATGTCAAGACCGGCCAGCAAACTTGTCCCCGAAAACAAGCCCCCGATATTAAACATGCATCCACCGTCTTTATGTAAAGATTACTGGGCATTGCGGTAAACCAGATCGCCCGCTTTAACCATGCCCAGTTCATTTCTCGCGACCATCTCCAGATAAGAGAGGTCTTCCCGCAGCAACATGATATTCTTTTTTAGAGAGATGTTTTCAAGGGTGAGCTGATGATTTTGCCTTTTAATCATCATCAATTGTTCTTTTTTACGGAAATTATCGATAAGTCCTCTTTCCCCGAACGTGATGAGGACCCCTATGATTAAAAGAACGGCTATAAAATACCTTCCAATTTTCATTAGTGAGGCGTCCTGTTTGATGAGAATGCCTTAGTTACAGAAATGTTTCGGTTTTATTATAAACAATAAAAATCTTGACGCAAGCTTTTTCTACGAAAAATTTTTAAAAAACATTCTGTTACGAAGAAACCGTTGGGAGAAACTGTTGCGGCTCACCCAAAAGGAATGTGCCCCGTTCGATCCAATCTTTCAAAATATTAGCAATTTCAAGCGCTTTTAAATAACTGGACATCGGAGCGGTGGGAATCTTTTTCCCGTTCAAAACGATACTCCCGCTTCGTAATTCCTTATAACTCACCTGACCGAGACTTTTATCATCCCCTTTCGGATAATCCATCCCGTAATCATGTACCTGGGCAAAGATGTCTTCGTCACTCACCGCCGTGTAACGGGCCATCTCTTCGTTTAAGATCGGTATCGGGATGCCGATCCCCACGTATAGAGAAACACCATAGCCCAAAAGACTGGCCCCGACGAGCCACTCGGGGCTCATCTCTTTGAGGTTGCCGATGGTTGCAATGGTTCCCGCCCCTTCAACGGGAACGCCGTTTTTACCGCGAAGCGCTCGGGGATTATGCTGGGTGCCATGCCATGCTACAAATCCCTGAGCCCCTCCGAGGAAGATTCTTGTCCCGATGCCGATTGTTTTATAATAGGGGTCATTCAAAAGCGGGCTGATCTGACCCGCTGTCGCATACGTCGCGTTGGCCATCCGCGGACGGAGCATTCCCATATACGTGTAAATCGTTTTATCAGACAGATTCACCGCACAGTTATAATTCTGATACGCGTTTCGCGGATTAAACAAAAATCCGTCGCGAAAATCCTGAAGGGTTATATTCCTTTCATAGCGTCTTGCAGGATAGCAATCGGTTCCGTAACCTTCAGCCCTGAGCCGGATTACGTTTCCCGCAACCAAATCATGAATCACATGGCCGCCGCCATAGTTGAATTCGCCGGGATAGACACTGTTGAGGGGATCTCCTTCCGCGGCTTCCCCAGCCCCAATGTAACAATCAACCGCGGCAATTCCCCCGTAAGCCGGCACATCGTTGAGCCAAACCCGGGAGGCGCGGATCTTCGGGGAGGTGTGGCCGAAATTCAAAAAGGCGCCGGATGAACACATAGGGCTGAATGTCCCCGTTGTTACGACATCAACCTTCCTGGCGGCTTCGACATCGCCGTGTCTTTTGACAACGTCAATCATCTCTTCGGCGTTTACGACGACCGCCTTACCCTCACGGATCTTTTCGTTAATCTGGCTGTAGGTCTTGTTCACCTTAAAGAGTTTCATAATGCACCCATTTGGCCGCGTTGAACTTCAATCCGTATGACCGAACCCCCCCTTCCCTCTGGCCGTCGATGCCCCTTCGAATCCGGAGTCCCATATCACACGACAGACTCTATGCACGACGATCTGCGCCAGGCGGTCGCGGCGTTTGACGGTGAATGGCTTTCTTCCATGATTGATAACAACCAGCATGATCTCGCCCCGATAATCCGCATCGATCGTACCGGGGGAATTTACCAGCGTGACGCCGTACTTCAGCGCAAGACCGCTGCGCGGTCTTACCTCCGCCTCAAAACCGTCCGGCAGGGCTATGGCCAGACCTGTAGGAATCAGTTTCCAAGCTCCGGGAGGAATCTCTGTATCCGTCTCAACGGCAGCACAGAGGTCCATACCTGCCGCCTGTTCTGTCATGTATACGGGCAACGGGATGTCTTCAGCCCCGGGCAACCTGCGAATAGATACGTGGATTTCCTCGACCATTTCTGATCCACCCATCTTCGTTCAGACAGGGCGCCTAACGGCCTAGAGGGCTTCCTTCCGGCTGAGGCGGATTTTCCCCTGTTTGTCGATCTCCAGCACCTTCACCCTGACCTCATCGCCCTCATGAAGGATATCGGTCACTTTGTTCACACGTTCCCTGGCAATTTGAGAGATATGCAGAAGGCCCTCCGTTCCGGGCAAAATCTCGACAAAGGCGCCGAAATCGACAATCTTCTTAACCGTACCAGAGTAAATCTTTCCGACCTCAGCCTCTTCGGTCAGCCACTTCACCATATCGATCGCCCGGTTTGCCGCATTCGCATCGTTCGATGCGATCGTTACCGTCCCATCATCCTCGACGTTGATCTCGACGCCTGTCTCGGCTACAATCTGACGGATGTTCTTACCGCCGGAGCCGATCACATCCCGGATCTTGTCCGGACGAACCTGCATTGTCGTGATACGCGGAGCATAGATCGAAATTTCGTTGCGGGGCGCCGCGATCGTCTCGCGCAATTTCTCGATGATAAACAATCGTCCCTCGCGGGCCTGAATCAGGGCTTGACGGAGGATGTCTTTGGTAAGATTGTCAATTTTGATATCCATCTGCATCGAAGTGATGCCCTGTTGCGTCCCGCAAACCTTGAAATCCATGTCGCCGGCATGGTCTTCATCACCAAGAATATCGGAAAGGATGACGGTCTTATCACCCTCCTTCAATAGACCCATTGCAATACCCGCGACGATGTTTTTTACAGGCACTCCGGCGTCCATCAGTGCAAGGCATCCTCCGCAGACCGTCGCCATCGACGAAGAACCGTTCGACGACAGGATGTCCGAAACAACCCTTATTGTGTATGGAAAAGACTCTTTCGAAGGCAAGACAGGTACCAGCGCCCTTCTCGCCAGAACCCCATGGCCTATTTCCCTTCTCCCCGGGCTGCGGAGCGGTTTGGCCTCGCCGACCGAAAAAGGAGGGAAATTGTAGTGGAGCAGAAAATGCCGCATCTCTTCCCCGGCTATATAATCAAGCCTCTGCTCGTCATGGGATGTCCCCAGCGTGACGGTTACCAGGGCCTGGGTCTCGCCCCGATTGAAAAGCGCCGAACCATGAACGCGGGGAAGCAACCCGACTTCGGAACTGATCGGCCTGATTTCCGAGCTGGTTCGCCCATCAATGCGCCGGTTTTCGTTCATGATCATCCCGCGGAGGATTTCCCTCTCCAGTCCTTCAAAGATTTCGAGGACCTTTCCCTTTAAAGCGGAGTTGTCCGGCGCGAGCTCCTGAACAACAGACCTGCGGAGTTCATCAAGGGCGGCATGACGTTCCATCTTCCGCGCTATCCGGTAGCACGTCCTGAGCTTGTCAGCGGCAAGCTCATTGACACGCGAAACGAGGTCATTTTCGACAACCGCCTTTTCCAGAACGCGCTTGGCTTTCCCTATTTGCACGCGCATTTGCTCCTGCAGATCGATCACGGGGCGTAACGACTCGAGGCCGAAACTTATAGCATCCACAACAATATCTTCCGGAATCTCGTTTGCCGAACCCTCAAGCATAACCAGGTTCATGTCGTAGTTTCTGCCGTTCGTTCCAGGCTCAACCTTGCGTCCAACAAGAAAGAGGTCCAGATCGCTCACTTCCTGGAGTTCGAGGGAAGGATTGCAGACAAAAAGGCCGTCCTTCCGGCAAACACGAACACCGGCGATCGGCCCCTTAAAAGGGATATCGGAAATTTCGAGCGCAGCGGATGCCGCGAGCATCGCCGTCACGTCGGAGTCGTTCTCTTCATCAACAGAAAGGACCGATGCGACGAGCTGCGTTTCATGAAAATAATTCTTCGGAAACAGCGGCCTGATGGAACGGTCGATAATTCTTGATGTCAGAATCTCTCTCTCGTTGGGTCGCCCCTCCCTTTTGAAAAAGCCTCCCGGTATCTTTCCGGCCGCGTAGGTCATCTCCTGATAATCGACGGTCAAAGGAAGAAAGTCCCCTCCCTCCCGAACAGACTTAAGGGATACAGCCGTCACAAGAACCACGGTATCTCCGTATCTGGCCATGACAGCACCATCGGCCTGGCCCGCCACATAATTCGCTTTCAGCGAAACCGTTCGCCCCGCAAATTGGGCGCTAAATGTATCGTTCATATTCTCCTCTTCAAGTTAATTGTTATGCGGGACGCAAAACAAGCAGAAAGTAAAAGGCAAAAGCAAAAAGCATTGCAGGCCATGATCGGTCTGAATCTTTTTACTGTTTACTTTTTACTTTCTGCTTTTTTATCGATATCCCGCGAAAATTCTGCACGCTACTTTCTTAAGCCGAGCCGCTGGATGATGTTTCGGTAACGTTCGATGTCCTTCTCTTTCATATAATCAAGAAGCCTGCGCCTCTGGCCTACCAGTTTAAGAAGTCCCCTCCGCGAATGATGGTCATTTTTATGGGTTTTAAAATGTTCGGTCAGGTAATCAATGCGGGCACTGAGCAGTGCGACCTGAACCTCCGGGGAACCGGTGTCTTTTTCGTGCAATTTATAACCGTCGATAATGGCCCTTCTTTTTTCTACATCTAACAATTCTTATCTCCTCCCTGCTGATAGCTGTGAGACCTTTGCAAAACGCCGCCTTCGCGCTGAGCGCATCTTTTTCGACCCCGCAACGTCTCGCTCAAGGCTTCAAAGGCTAAACGCTCTGGGAACGCTTGCGTGTTTAACGCCTTTAAAGCCTTCCTGCGACGGCGGGGTACCCCGAAAAATCAATAAATTTGCGCTTCAGGCACCGTTTTTCAAAGGTCTCGCTGTTTAAAAAACTTTTTAGTATCCATTGTTAAAAACACGTAAAATCTTTAACGGGCGACTCTCCCTGCCAGCCCAACCCAACGGACGCGACATACTTGCAACTGCAACAAGTTGGCTTTTGCCAGTGATTATTTTTACCATATCTCCACCGACAAGAAAAGGACTTTGATCAAAGGCGTCCTCTTTAGGCTGGTAACCATTTTTAATCCTCTTGGCCAGCGCATCATCGACCTCAATCATCGGCAGTCTGGGGAGCAATTCCGCAAGAGGAATCACTTTATCGAACAGGGTTTGCTCCTCTTCGGATTTAGACAGATCCTCCAGCGTAACGGCCCTGTCCAATCCAAATATCCCGCTGCGCGTCCGACGTAACGCCGATAGGCATCCGCCGCACCCAAGAATATCTCCGATATCCGCGCACAGAGTCCGGACATATGTCCCCTTTGAGCACGAAACGGTAAAATCAACCTCGGGAAGATGGAACCGATCGATTCGGATCGAGTAAATTTCCACTTCCCTTTCCGGAGGGGTAATCTCTACACCCTGTCTCGTCCACCTGTAAAGGGCTTTTCCTCGGACCTTCACGGCCGAATAAAGAGGCGCCTTCTGTTTGAATCTGCCTGTAAAACCTTTCAGTGCTTCTTCAAGCTGCGGTCTGGATACCGATGGAGTTTGGTTTGAAAGAATCCTGCCCTCAGTATCGAAAGTATCCGTCCGCACACCCAGAAGGAGCGTAACCCGGTATTCTTTGTCGTCAGCGGCAAGAAAGCGGACAAGCTTGGTCGCTTCATTGACACAAACGGGAAGAACACCGGTCGCCAGAGGATCGAGGGTTCCTGTATGGCCGGCCTTCTGCAGCTTTAAAATCCTTTTGACCTTCTCGACGGCCTTATAAGAGGTCATTCCCTGAGGTTTATCTATAATGATCGCGCCATTCATAGCCATTATCGTCGGTATAATACCCTATCGAGAGCTCCGCAAAACTACCCAGAACGGTTTTCCTTGGCGCTTGGGGAAGCTTTCAAAACCTTCCTCTTTTCGTTACAACCCTTCTGCATGCAACGTAAAAATTCCACTCCCATTTCCTTAACTCTACAATTCAGGAATATGCATCCTGATCGCTTCGACGACACGTTTTCGTACCTCGGTAAGAGTTCCGGAAACACGGCAGCCGGCGGCGTTAACATGTCCCCCTCCACCTAGAGAACGGGCCACCGGCTCCACATTAATTTTCTTCCCCTTCGAACGCAGGCTTATTTTAAAACGTCCGTCGGGCATCTGCGCATAAAGGATGGAGATCTTGACACCCTTGATCGAACGCGGCAAATCCACAAATCCTTCTGTGTGTTCGGACAGCGCGCCGGCGTCGGCAAGGGCCTGTTGCGTAACGACGACAGAGGCGATCTTTCCGTTCTCTTCAAGATTCAAGGTTGGCAATACCACAGACAGAAGCCGTATTCTTTCCAGAGGATCGGATTCATAGATGTTTTCTGAAATCCATTGGGGATCGGCCCCTGCCTCAACGAGCTCGGCCGCCGCCCTCAGGGAGCTGCTTCGCGTGTTGCCGTAGCTAAAACCTCCGGTGTCGGTCAAAATCGCCGCGTAAAGACAGGTTGCTATCTCTTTCGTAAGGGGCACGTTTGCGTATCGAAACAGCCGAAAAAGAAGCTCGCCCGTTGAACTCGCGTCGGGATCGATCAGGCTAATCCGGCCGAACCCTCCGTTGGAGACATGATGATCGATGTTGATGAGATCGGGGATTTCCGCAATCCTCGCCGCCGGGGCCCCGACACGTTCGAGGCTGCCGCAGTCAAGGACGACGGCGACTTCGAAAGTTTCAACCGGGGGCAGCTCATAGACAATCCGGTCGCTACCCGGAAGAAAAAGGTAATTGGCCGGCGTCGGGTCCTGACTGTAAACAACGGCATCCTTTCCCATACCTCGGAGCATATGGTAAAAAGCCAGAACCGAACCGACGGCGTCGCCATCGGGCCGTTCATGAGCCGCGATGAGAAAAGAACGACGCTGCGTTATAAGGTCATTGATCTGTTGAAGCATCATGCTTCTCCTGCTGTCGATGGATTTGGGCGATCAATTCGTCTATCCTTTCCCCGTAAGCAAACGAAGAATCATACGTAAAGATAAGTTCCGGCACATAACGGAGACCGAGCCGATGCCCCAGCTCCCGCCTGATAAAACCGCCTGCCCTTTCAAGGCCGGTTTTGACATCCTCGCTGTATTCGTCCTTGCCCAGTTCTACAAAGAAAATTCTGGCTGATCGCAAATCATCGGCAACCTTAACCCCGGTTACGGTAATGATTCCGATACGGGGATCATGAACCTGTTTAACAAAGATATCCGATATTTCCCTCTTAATCAGATCGGCAACCCGATCCGACCTTTTAAAATTATTCATAATCCTCGAGATATTTCCCTTCTTCTATATCTCCGACATCTTCCGGCATGTCGGAAAAGGCGGTGATTTCAACCCTGCTGCGGACAACCTCGACCGCTGCGAACTGGCTGATAAAATTCAACACATGATCAACCTTTGCGTTCACATAGGATTTGTCGTTCCCAACCACGCAAAATCCCACTTTTGCGTTCCGCCACCGATCATTATCACCGACCTCGGCGATCGATAGATTAAATTCATTCTGTGTCCGTTTGATCAGACGGCTTAAAACGCTGCGCTTTTCCTTGAGGGATCCGCACCCAAAGATCCTGAAATCAAGCAGGGCGCATCCGACGACCATACCCATTCCCCGCCGTTAAAAAATCCTTTCCTTTGTGCCAACTACAGCTTTCTTTCAATTCTCTCCTTCACATAGGTTTCGATAACATCCATCACCTTGATATCGTTGAAACCTTCAATGCCGATCCCGCACTCGAAACCCGCAACGACTTCTTTCGCATCTTCCTTGAAGCGCTTTAGAGAGGCTATTTTCCCTTCGTAAACAACCGCCCCGTCTCTTATCAAACGAAGACTGGCAGTCCGGGTGATTTTTCCATCAAGGACAAAACACCCGGCAATGGCTCCCACTTTGGGAATGCGGAAGATTTCCCTGATTTCGGCCCGTCCCTGGATGGTCTCTTTGAAGAGGGGCTCCAGAAGACCCTCCATCGCAGCCTTTACGTCTGCGATAACATTGTAGATGATATCGTAAAATTTTATTTCCACCCCTTCTTCTTCCGCCACTTCAACAACCCGTGAATCCGGCCGGACTTTGAAGCCGATGATTACCGCATCCGACGCCGAGGCAAGCATAACATCATTTTCCGTCACAGCGCCTGTGGAGCTGTGAATGATTTTCACCTTTATATCCTCGGTGTTCAGTTTATTGAGCGCCTCACTAAGGGCCTCCACGGAACCCTGGACATCGGCCTTTACAATAACATTCAGTTCTTTGGCCCCTTCCATCATTCGCTGATAGAGCTGTTCCAGCGTTATTTTCGATGATTTGGAAAGATCCCGTTCCCGTTCCTTGCGAACCCAATACTGACCGACATTTTTGGCTTTCCTTTCATCTTCGACACAGACAAATTCCGTTCCGACCTGCGGAACCCCGGAAAAACCGATAACCTCAACAGGGGTTGACGGCCCTGCCTCACGGATTCTTTTCCCCTGATAATTGCTCAGGGCGCGAACGCGGCCGAATTCGGTTTTGGACACAAAGGCATCCCCCTCATGGAGTGTTCCTTCCTGTATCAAGACCGTAGCCAGAGGCCCGCGGTTTCTATCGAGCTTCGCTTCGATGACAACGCCCCGCGCCGGCCGGTCCGGGTCTGCCTTAAGCTCCATGACATCCGCCTGCAGAAGGATCATCTCCAAAAGCCCCTCGATGCCCGTTTTCTTCTTGGCCGAAACCTCGCAGAAGATTGTATCCCCACCCCATTCCTCCGATACAAGGTTGTATTCCGTAAGGGCCTGACGAATCTTTCCGGGGTCAGCCCCCGGCTTGTCCATTTTATTGATTGCGACAATGATTGGCACACCGGCGACTTTGGCATGATTGATCGCCTCTATGGTTTGTTCCATAACACCATCATCGGCAGCCACTACAAGAACGACAATATCCGTCACCTGAGCGCCTCTTGCCCTCATCGCGGTAAAGGCCTCATGACCGGGCGTGTCCAAAAAAACGATATCCCTGCCGTTGATATTGACACTGTACGCACCGATAGCCTGCGTTATCCCTCCTACCTCGCCATCGATAACATTCGTTTGTCTGATCGCATCGAGAAGGGAAGTCTTCCCGTGATCGACATGCCCCATAATTGTCACAACAGGCGCCCGTGGCTTCATCCTTTCGGCAGAATATTCGGGCCGCTGGAGTATCTCATCGGGCTCGGCCTGCGTCGCTTCGACCTGATATCCGAAATCGGACGCAATAAGAGCAGCCGTGTCGGCGTCGAGGGACTGGTTTATCGTCAGCATCAGGCCGAGGCCTATCAACTTTGTTATAACCTCAGACGCCTTGACTCCCATTCTCTTGGCGAGCTCGCCGACGCTGATCGTCTCATCCACACGGATCCTTCTTTTGATCGCCTTGGGGGTGGTGATCAGGGTTTTCTGCATTTTAGCGGGCGCTATCTTCTTTTCCTCGCGCCACTTCGTCAATCTCTCCGGTTGTTCCAAATCGAGAGACAGGGTCTTTTTCTCGATTAATTTCTTCAGGAAGCCCTTTCTGTGCGCCGGCTCCTCTCTCATAATCACTTCAAAAGGCGCTTTCAGACCCTTCTTTTTCGGTTTTTCGGGGATCTCGAAAGGTTCGACGGCTTTGCCGGAAACTAGAGGGGCGGCAAGTTTATCCACCTCCTTCTTGATAATTTTGAGCCCCGGTTTATGGAGCATCTCAGGTGAAGGCTGCCGGGACTTTTCATGGTGAGCAACGGGTTTCTCAACGGTTTCCAGAGCCGTTTCTTTTTTGCCGGGATGGACATGTTTGTCCAGATGAATCAATTCCTCCTGTTTCAGAACCTCGACGGACTTCTGCACCCCTTTGCGGGCTTGCTCCCCGTCTGGTCGAAGCACAACTTCCGTCGGTTTTTCCTCAGGAGGTTTCTCCGTGGTTTTTTCCCTTTTCCGTTTAAGCTCCACCTCTTCCTGTTTCAAGCGGTTCCTGGCCGCGGTGGTGATTCCGGGGGCGGTGGCGCCCTGCTGGAGCATCTCGGGAGAAATGTCTTTCGGCCTGCGGGGAAACTCTTTTTGATCCCTGTAAATGGATGTCCTGACGGGGATCGGGGTTGTTTCTTCCTGTGTTTGCGGGGTAGCAACGGTCTCAACAGTCTTTTCGATCTGCGCTACAACCACATCTTCCGTCTTCTTAACCGGTTCTTCGGTGGGCTCGACGTGTTCGACCGGCACCCTTACAGCCCTTCTTCTGATAACCGTCGACTTGATTCTTTTTTCGACAATCTCCTTGGGCTCTTGAACAAACAATTCGGCCTTTATCCTTTCCATGTCGCTTTCTTCGAGCGTACTTGAATGGGATTTAACCGCAATACCAATTTTTTCCAGACGAGAAATCAGTTCTTTATTTTCAAGCCCCATATCCCTCGCCAGCTCGTAAACTCTTTTCTTCGGCATGCTTAACACTCTCCCCTATCGAAACTACCATGCAACGGCGTCTACAACTTCCGAATTACTTCCCTTCGATTTCCTGGTTTAGCACCTTGCTTGCCTCTTGTATCCAGTGTGCGGCTGTTGCCTCGCCAACGCCGGGTATCGCGGCAAGCTGTTGCGAATCCGCCGCAGCCAGCATCGCCACACTTTTGAGCCCCACCTTAACCAGCTTTTCCGCGGTAATTTCCCCGATGCCGGGGATTTTCATCAAATCCTTGTACAACTCATCCGTTTTCTCCGCAGCCGCCGTCTCACTCTTCACATCAATTTTCCAGCCTGTCAGCTTGACGGCCAGCCTGACATTCTGTCCGTTTTTACCGATCGCCAGAGAAAGCTGATCATCGGGCACAATAACCTCCATCGCCCTGTTTTCCTCATCTACGAAAACCCTGTTCACCTTTGCCGGTGCAAGGGCATTGCAGACATACTTCGCCTGATCATCGGCATAGGGAACGATATCGATCTTTTCGCCCTTGAGTTCCTGAACGACGTTCTGCACCCTTGCCCCTCTCATCCCGACGCAAGCCCCGACAGGGTCTATATCCTTATCCCGCGTCCTGACAGCAATCTTGGAACGCCTGCCGGGCTCCCTGGATACATTGACGATCTCAATGAGGCCCTCCGAAATTTCCGGAACTTCCAGTTCAAACAGGCTTCTCAAGAACTCAGGGTGGGTGCGTGAAAGGATGATCTGCGGACCTTTGGTTATTTTTTTAACATCGAATATATAGCTACGGATCCTATCTCCTCGTTTATACGTCTCCTTGAATACCTGTTCGTTGGCCGGTAATAAACCCTCTGCGCGGCCGAGATTGACGATAATGTTTCCCCCCTCGAATCTCTGTACAAAGCCGTTGGCTATTTGCCCCTTCTTGTCGTGGTATTCCTCGTAAATTTTATCACGCTCCGCATCCTTTACCCGCTGGATAATGATCTGTTTGGCCGTCTGAACAGCAATACGCCCGAATGTGCTGCTATCGATCTTTTGGCCGAGGACATCCCCCAACTGCGCTTCATCATCGAGCGTTGACCTTGCCTCGTCGAAAGAAATCTGCGTTTCAGTATCCAGCACCTTTTCGACAACGGTCTTGAACTGAAAGACCTCTATTTCGCCGAGCTCATCATTATAATGGGCTTCCAGTTCAACATCCGCGCCGAGCTTCTTTCGGGCTGCCACCAGCATCGCGTCCTCGAGCGCCCTGACGATCACATCTCTTTCTATGCCGCGATCCTTTCCCATCTGTTCGATCAAACGTTTCAGTTCCGGAAACATTCAATAAACCTCCGTTCTAATTCTTCCAGACCCTCTATAATCCAAGGGTTACAATGCATATTCCAGATTGGCCTTAACAATCCTTTCCCTCGGAATCCGAAAAGTCCTGCCATCCACAAGCATCACAACGATTTTCCCGTCCTCGCCATCTTCGTATGCAACCATTTCTCCACGGAACTCGCGCCTGCCTTCCAGCTTTTCGCTTAAACGAATATGGACGCGAGAGCCGCAATACTTCACAAAATCCTTGTCCCTGTAAAGCGGGCGATCAAGTCCGGGGGAAGAAACCTCCAGCGTATAAGGGCCCGGGGGCAATTCATGAACGTCCAACAGATCCCCCAGTTTGTCGCTTACACGCGCACAGTCATCCACCGTGACCCCTTCGTCTTTGTCAATGTATATCCGGACCAGCCAGCGGCTTTTCATCCTCAGGCATTCGACCATAATAACCTCCATACCGTCGGCATGAACCATCGGCTCCGCAAGCTGCGTTATTTCCTTTGCATATAAATCCACCGACAAAACCTTCAAAAAAAAAGTGGGCAAATGCCCACTCATCAAAACCACGCTGATGAATTTTCGGGTTCCGTAACACGTTCCAAGCATGAATGCAAGAAGAAAATAACGGACCTTCCTTAATTAAAAAAGTCCCCCGAGCATGACATCATGCATGTATTTTCTTGACATAGACATTTACTGTTGCTTTAACAGAGATCAGAGAACAGAGTGCGACGGAAACACTATGATAAGGAGAGAGTTACGATGAATGCGAAGCTGATTATCAGCTTGATACTGGTGGCGCTGGCCCTGCTCTTTATTATACAGAACATCACAGTTGTTGACGTAAGCTTCCTGTTCTGGACCTTGTCAATGTCAAGGGCTCTTTGGATGTTCTTCATCCTCGTCATCGGGATCATCCTCGGGTGGTCAATCCATAGCCTGTATTTCTCCCGGAGGAAGACGAAGTAATTGGCTTTGCGGGTCTCTGTAAGATAGGAACCCGGCAGTATAAAGGGTTTTAATTGCTCAGCATCGCCTGACCCTGATCAAACGCCTTTAAGTTCATCTCGACTTTTGTATCGGTCATGGTTCTCGATATAACGTTCTTGAACGTCTCTCGATCCAGCGGGAGAATCCCGGTTGCCGCCAATGCACCCACAAGCATGATGTTTCCGAAAACCGGATTCCCCAGTTTCATCGCCGCATCGGTCGTATCGACGAACCAGGCCTGTTTGGATAACATCCGGATCCATTTTTCCAAATCCTCCCGCGAGGGATAGGACATCTCGCCGCAGATGACCCCGACCGAATGTATCGGGCGCATGTTGCACAGAACGCTTACCCCGGGATTTCCGTAATCCTTCAACACCCTTATAGCCTCGGTCGGCTCCAGCGACACGACCAGATGAGAACTGCCTCTAGGAATCTGAGGAGAGAACGTAAGTCCGGCGGAAATCCTCAGGTGGCTCATCACGGAACCTCCCCTCTGGGATGCGCCGAATGTCTCTCCAATAGTGATCGTGAACCCCTTTTCCATCAGCATATTGCCCACGACCTGCGAGGCCAGGACGTTACCCTGACCGCCGACGCCAGCGATGATCAGATTGAAAGGATCCGATGGGAGGATTGCATTTCGCATGGCCTATGCAACCTCCTTCTTTATTGCACCCGCAGGGCAGATCGATGTACAAACGCCGCAGCCGGTACAAATGGCTTCATCTATCGTTGCGACGCCTTTTTCTTTATTCCATATAAGACCCGGGCACTTGAAGATTCGCGTACAGAAACGGTTACAGCCGCAGTTTTCGCCCAAACACACCGTCTCATCGACGCTCATTTTGTAATCCCTTTTGTTTTTCCTCTCCGGGCTCAACGCACAGGCCTTCTTCAATATCAGAACCCGCACGCCCTGTCTGTTTTCCATCATCTCCAAAAGGGTTCTCTGGGTTTCTTCCAGGTCGAACGGGTCGCATGTGCGGACATACGCGCCTATTCCCTCGCAAACCCGTGCGATATCAATTCCCGGCACCTCGTTTCCGGACGCATCGACGGCAAGGCCCGGGTGGGGCTGAAAACCCGTCATCGCGGTACCGCCGTTATCCAGAACCACGAGGATGACATCTGATTTGTTATGAACCGCGTTGACAAGGGCCGGCAGAACGGCGTGAAAAAAGGTCGAATCCCCGGAGACGGCCAGTATCGGCTGGTCCATTCCAAACATCCCCAGCTTTCCGAAACCGCTTGCGATACCCATCCCCGAACCCATTGCATGCTGGGTTTTCATGGTTTTGAAACCGGTTGGAAAAATGGCCATCGAATAGCACCCGATATCTCCACAGACGAAGCCGCGTCTGTTGTCCATCTCCAGCGCGTTGTGGATCGACCAGAAAGAGGCCCGGTGCGGGCATCCCGGACAAAACGTCATCTCCCTGCCGGGGGCTCCGATCAGAGCTATTTCCCCGGCTTTTTGGGCGTAGTCATCCGGCATATCCCTGTATTCGATTTGCAGGATCCTCATAAGGGCCTTGATAACGGCATCGGGGTTCAATTCACCTGTAGATGGGATGGAGCCGTCGCTCTTTCCATAAAACGTCTTTATTCCGACTTTCGCCGCCGATTCTGCGGCCAGAATCTTGACATTATCCTCCAGAAAGGAAATCACTTCTTCGACAATCAGGATCCTGTCCGTGAGAGCGAGATGCCTCTCCAGAAGTTTCGGGGGAAGAGGCCATGTCGTTCCCAGTTTCAAGATGCCGACCCTGTTCTCCAGGCCGAGGATACGAACAGCCTCCATGCTGTAAAGGCTGCAGACACTGCTCGTGATCAACAGTAATTCAGGGGACGGGGGTCCGCTGTACGTGTTGAACGGGCTGTCTTCAAAGAAGGAAACAACCTTTTTAAGCTTTTCCTGCTGCTGGATATGCCTGGGAACAACAGGCAACGTCACGACGGCCCCGTTCAGCGTATCCATGATGTTCTCGCCGTGTCTGAAAAAGGCCCGCGCTTCGGTCCGGGGAAGTTCCCCGAGAACAACCTGCCCGCTTGCATGGGACAGCCGCGTAACACTGCGGACCATAACAACATTGTGGATACTCTCCGATAGCTCGTAGGCCCATTTCAGGATATCCTTGGCCTCCTGAAAATCCGCCGGTTCCAGAAGAGGAATCTCAACAAGCCTGGCAAAATGGCGGGATTCACCCTCATTTGCACTGGAGAGGGACCCCGGATCATCGCAAGGCAGCAGAACCATGCCCCCTCTTGTACCGGTTATCGCCAGATGCAAAAGAAAATCCGAAGCGACATTCACTCCGTTTTGTTTCATCGCGCACAGCGACCTGAGGCCAGCGAAAGAAGCCGCTGCAGCAACCTCCAGGGCCACCTTTTCATTGGTGGACCATTCGACATAAAGCGGCCTTTCTTTGGAGGCTTCGGCAAGATTCTCGATGATCTCCGAAGAAGGCGTCCCGGGGTATCCGGCAGCTACACTGATCCCGGCCTCCAGGGCCCCCCGAGCAATCGCCTCATTCCCCCTGAGCAGATATTTCCTGCCACTTTCTCCGTTGACTACGTATGACATGATTCCACCGTGTTTTACGAAACAATCCGTTCTATAACTTCCCGGGATATCCTCAAGGCAGCCCTCTTTTCACCTTCCGGGCTATTGAGCAGTCCTCTTTCCATTGCCCGGTTCAGAGCCCTTTTTTTCTTTTGGGAAGCCGCAAAAGAAAGATGGTCAAGGCTCTTCTCTGCCATCCTCTCCAGGATCAAATACCCTTTTTCCGCCGCCTTCCTGACGAGCTGCTCCCCCTTCTGTGTGCGTATGATAAGTGTATTCCAATCGGGCGCACCCTCCAGAACACCGACGGATACGTCCGCCCATTCGGAGGTCATGTCGGGACAGATACGGCACGTATCCGGAACAAGGGAACGGATTTCGTCGAGCGGGAATTCCAGCCTTTCGTCTTTTGTCTCGACGATAAATACCTCGGCAGGAGGGGGAGGAATGTCCATTTTTTTGATTTCCCCCACACTCACCCTTGCCGAGAGGAATGCAACCAGCTTGCGTGTATCCAGCGCCCATGTGCAAAAAAGCCCTATCACCAAAGCGACAGGATCAACGAAGTCTTCCGCCTGATAGGGGTTGCAGCGCATCTTTGCGACAGCCATCACCTGACAGGGCGTTCCCACGAAGCCGATGTTTTTATATCCTCGCTTCAAACCCTCGTTCAGCCCCGCAACAGTGGGAGCTGCCATGTATTTGGATAACGCATATTTTGTCACTTTCCCCGGATCGGTCACCAGCGCGGGGACCGGGAACAGACCCTCCCGGTCTGTGAGAACGGCGGCATCAATCATGCCGGCGGTCAGCGCGAAGGTGACAAGTGCGGAAACACTCCCGCCGGCCTGGAACGCGGATTTGGCCATCGCAGGACCCGCATGAGCTATAAGAATATCCCGGTGCGATCCCAGAGGGCTTCCGTCATAAGGCTTTTGGAAAAGCATGTTCGATATCTCATCAAGGTCCAGCTCGGCCTTGGGACAGGATGAATAGCAACGCCCTCTGGAAAGCGTGCAGGGAAAGATCATCGCGGTCTTTCCTGCGTAGTTTTTGAAGTAGGGACACAAGTTTACACAGGCCCCGCATCCAATGCACAAATCCCTTTCATACACATCTTCCAAGAGTTCGTTGGGTCCGAACACCTTCATCCCTGCGCCTCCGAACCGGCCCTTTTTTCTTCCATACTCCGCTATGTTTATCTCAACCATAAAGGATTAGCCTTATCAAGCTTAACGACGGCGGCAAAACGAATGCCTCGTCGGAACCGCGATCTCAAGTCAGCATAATAAAGAGTTTCGCTTGACTTTCCATCATTGCCGGATATAAGA
>DYLD01000204.1 GCA_020722315.1 Syntrophus aciditrophicus | reverse complement strand
CCATTTTTCTTCTTGACGTCACAGGCAGCGTCTATTATCCTCCCGCTCACCTCGTTGGTGAACTTGACAGTTCACCGTGATTAAAGGGCGTTTGTTGCTTTTCAAGATGCCCTTCGATAGTATGCCTCTACAAATCGCTAAAATGTCTGAAGGTCTATATGGGGAGACATGCGGGAAGATTCAGGAAATGATTGTGCAGCGAAGAAAAGTTGCCGAGATATTGCACAAACATTCAATTTTCCTGACCTGTCCTTCCGCTTCAAAGCAGCAGGCAGCGACAAAATATGCGAATGAACGGTTTTTCATCAAACAAAGGCTTGAGTTACCGGCATTTTCCTCTTGCCCTGATCATACTCTCGGCATGGGCCTTGTTCCTGCGGTTGTACGCAGCAACCGACAATTTCTGGCTCGACGAGATTTTCACCTATTTCCTGGCGATGAACCAGGTACATTCCGTAAGCGACATCTTCACCGGCATCAAGGTGGAGCACCAGTTTCTGGTCACACTCGGGATGTATCTGCTTGGCGATCAGTTGAACTGGGTGTGGTACAGACTTCCATCCGTGATCGCGGGTACGGGGACCATCTTCCTGATGGCGTTGGCGGGGTATCGCCGTATGGGCCCGGCGGCACTGCTCTTCACGCTGGCCCTGGCGGCGGTGTCCTATCCCCTTGTTGTGTATTCATCCGAGGCGCGTGGATATGCGCCGGCATCGTTCTTCTCGCTTGCGATGTTCCTCTTTATGGAAACTTACTGGCGCCGGGGTAACGAAGCCTATATACTGGGTTTTTGGGTTGCAACGGTGCTCGCGGTTCTTTACCATCCGGCGGCGGTCTGTGTTTATCTTTCCCTTGGCTTGTGGTCTCTCGTGCGCGAATGGAGGCGTAGCGGCGGCCTGGCGCGGGATGTCCGCGAACTGGTTTTGTTGCATGCTGTTCCTGCTGCCGTCATTGCCTATCTCTATTTCACAGTCATGCGGCAATGGGATTCGGTGGGAGGCGATGTTCTTCCTCTGATGCGGGTGATCGGTGACACAATGGCCGTCGTTTTGGGTCTCCCGATGCAGCCGGAATTCAGATGGTGGGCCTTGTTCGGGGGCTGTGTTTTAATAACCGCGGGTCTCGTAATTCTCGCCAGGCTGGTTCGTTCGGATAGATGGATATTCTATTTTTCCGTTTTGTTGCTGGCCCCCGCGCTGATGTTGTGGGTAAACAACAGGCCCTATATCTATGTCCGTTATTTCATTATCCAGTTCCCGTTTCTCTATTTGATGGTCGGCGAGACTCTGAGTATCACCGCAAAAAGATTTAAAAAAGTGCGGGTGGCGATTGCCGGCCTGGGTCTTTTGATGCTGGCCGGAAATTCCCTGGCGACCGCCGATTTTCTCCGGGTGGGACGCGGCGGCTACCTGAAGGCGGTTGACTATATGGCAGCCAGCACCCCCAGGCAGGTTGTGACGGTGGGCGGCGACCACGATTTTCGCAACGGACTGCCGATTCTTTTCTACAGCCGATATCTGCCGAAAAATCGGCGCATGGTTTATTTCAGGATGAACAGTTGGCCGCCGGAGGGACCTGACTGGCTTATCCTCCACAACACCTGCAGTGAAGAATTTACTCCCCCAAAAATCGCCAAAATCAGGGGCAAAACCTATCTGCTCGCCAAATCCTACCCCGTTTTGGGTCTTTCCGGGGTGGGATGGCACCTCTACCGGAACGAGGCAAGCCGTTAGAGCGGATTTACACGCAAATTGCTCAGCCGGGCAATCTTCCGCTCCAGACGGTGCGGACGACCTCGTGCCACTCAAGGCCGGGGATATCTGGCTTTTGATTACGTATCAGCATCAGCCTGTCCTTTTTTGTCATCTTGTCGATCCACGGCTTAAAGCTCTTGGAACTGTTCGGAGATAGTTGGATATTGCGGTAAATCTTCAGATCTTCCTTCGGCATCCAGACAGGCTCAAAGCCCAGCGCGTAGCGCCAATTCCCGTGGGGGTTATGATAGAAAACATTGTAAAACACATACATACTGTCATTGTAAAGAATGCCGCCGTCATCGGGAAGCCAGGGGCGCTGTTCGGCTTTTGTCATGTCAGGCCACGGGGTTCCCAGCTTTTTCGTCCACCGGCTGTCACGATCATTGGTGAAAGCAACAAAAAAAACCAGACAGACCGCAATGACAATGCCCACCCTTTTAAAGCTAAATGCGTCTAAATGTTTTTCCAGAAAACGCTCGAGCTCCAGTGCCATCCAGACACTTATCGCCGGCCATCCCCAGTCTGTCCAGAAACGAGTGGCAATAAAACCCATGCCCCAGCCCAATGCACCCAAATAGAAGACCGGGTTATCAATACATTTTGTCTCCCACTCCCCCGACGCACGCCGCCAGAGCAAAAACCCAAAAACAAGTAAAAGGACAAACGGCGCGCCGTCAAAGGGCATGAATTCTGTAACCAGTTGCCTCTGAGACGTATGCGAACTGAAGGCCTCCACCGCATGAAAAACCATCTGATAGAGAAAAACAAAAGGGTTCCCGGTAAATAAAGCACCCAGGAATATTCCCACGATCGTTGCGAGGCCAAAAAGCCAGAAAGGACGCCACTGCCGGGCGAAAACCAGGGCAAAAAGAGGCAACGCCATCAGATACCATGCCCCGTGAATCCATGTGGCAAGGGCGACTGCCAGCGTGTAGATGCCCACTTGGAAAGATACAAGACGACCGTTTTTCAGCTTTTCCCACAAGAAGCAGAAGAGAACGACGACAAACATGCTGAAAATAAATGGGCGGCCGTATAAGGTTCTATAGAAAACCCCGAAAGAAAAGAGAACCATGACAAGCAGGGCCAACACCCACGCCTCGGGACGTCTAAAGAGAAAAACAGGAATGATCGCGAAGAGCATAAAAAGGAAAAAAACCGAAAACATAAGAAGAGATTCCGAACTCGCGGAGAACAATTTCCAAAAGACAAAAAGGATCGCATGCCAGCCGGGGTGGCTGTCCATAGTGATTTCCGGACGAACCAGCAGGATCTCCGGCCATGTTTTACCCGAGACTACCTTAGCCACATGGCGGAGCGCATCGTCGGAGGGCTCAAACCCCTGCGCCAGAATCCACATGCAGGCAAAGACCAGCGTAAGAAGAGACATTAAGAGGATCAATAGCGGAACATAGCGTCGCTTCAGGTCGAAAAGACTTTGTTTCACAGTACAATGCTACCTTTCAGATGCGGCGAATTAGAAAAGATAGCTCCAAAAAGATGCAATGCATCTTCTTTAGAGCATAACGATTAACACCATGCCGTTTCTCCTATATGAAGCGGCCTTTTTTTGTCAATGAAATGGTGCAAAACCTTACAGTAAAGTCTTTTTCACTCCGACGTTGAAGCTTAACATCAACCCGCCGCCCGGACTTCGGTACGGAAAATTTCCAGTATCATCCGTGAAAATCACAGGTCCCTGGCGGCGATAGACGAAAAACCCGATTTAATTCTATCGTTCCT
>DYLD01000029.1:13039-22515 GCA_020722315.1 Syntrophus aciditrophicus | reverse complement strand
CAGGAGCGCCCTGACGTCATCCATATTCCCGCCGCACTTTTTCTCCATGTCGAAAGCCGCCGCGCGCAGCCTCTCCCCGCCGACGTTGGAGGACGCCCCCTTGATCGTATGGGCCTGTCTCCGGGCGCCTTCGACGTCTCCCGCTTCAATGGCTGCCCGCAATTTTTCGATCTGCAGCGGGATATCCGCGAGGAAGCCCTCGCTTATCGTTTTCACGAGGTCCTCGTCGTCCATCAGCCGTCCCATCATCCCCGCCCGGTCGAACACCGGCAGCTCCGGCCCGGCGTCGGAAACGGCGGCGGCTGCGGGTTTCTCATCCTTTTGATCTTTTGGAGGCTGTTGTTCGGGGAAAACGTCTGTCTCCTTCGGGAGCCACTTCTCCAGCACGGCGGCAAGCGCCGGGGGTGTTACTGGTTTTGATATGTAGTCGTCCATTCCGGCCTTCAGACATTGTTCCCGATCCCCCTGCAACGCGTTTGCGGTCATCGCGATGATTGCAACCCGGTGGTTGAGGACTTGGGAGTGGGTATCGCGAATGCGGCGCGTGGCCTCCAGGCCGTCCATGACCGGCATCTGCATATCCATAAGGACAAGATCGTAGGGGATGGCCGCGAGTTTCCCCAGCGCCTCCGCGCCGTTTGCCGCCACATCGGCGGATAATCCGAGCTTCTTCAAAATCCCCAGGGCGACCTGCTGGTTGGTTATGTTGTCTTCGGCAAGGAGAATGCGCGCCCGGGCGCCGTGGAAACGGTGGATGGTCTCGCGGGCCGCATGGCGGGTAATGATGGGCCGCGCTGTCTGTCCCGCCTGCGGCTCGTCAGCCAGGGCGAGCATGAGCATTGCCTTGAGTTCCTCGTTCTTCACCGGTTTGGGGGTATAAGCGGCAAAACCGATTTCCGCGAAGCGCCGGGCGTCTCCCCGCGTCCCCAGGGATGTCAGCATCACCATCCGGGTGGGCGCAAGAAGCGGATCCGACTTTATGGCGCGGCCGAGGGTTTCGCCGTCCATGTCCGGCATCTGTCTATCGAGAATGGCGATCTTGAACGGGTCCTGTTCAGCGAGCGCGTGGGAAAGAAGGCCGAGCGCGGCGGGGCCGTCCCCGGCCTCCGCCGGGCGCATTCCCCAGGAAAGAAGACGTCTGGTCAATATCTCCCGGTTGGTGGCGTTGTCGTCCACGACCAGTATCCGGATCCCGCTTAAGTCTGCTTCCGCCAGACCCTGCTTACCGGCCCCTGCCGGCTGCCTCCGCAGGCGGGCGGTGAACCAGAACTCCGACCCCTCTCCGGGCGTGCTTTCAACCCCGATTTCGCCTCCCATCAGCCCGGCCAGTTGCTTGGAAATGGCCAGCCCCAGGCCGGTTCCGCCGTACTTCCGGGTGGTGGAGCTGTCCACCTGGGTGAATTTATCAAAAAGAATCCCTATCTTGTCTTTGGGGATGCCGATCCCTGTATCGCGGACCGAAACGCGCAAGAGCAGATCAGCTTCATTTTCCTCGACAAGCGAGACGCGCACCGCCACCTCGCCTGCGGCGGTGAACTTGATGGCGTTTCCGGTCAGGTTGGTGAGTATCTGGCGCAGACGTCCCGGGTCGCCGCGCAAGAGCGAGGGAACCTCGGGGTCGGCGGAGCAGATGAACTCAAGCCCCTTTTCGTGAGCCCGGACGGCCAGAATGGCGGCAAAATCTTCGAGAAGGGAGGACAAATCGAAGTCCAGTTCTTCCAGCTCGAGCTTACCCGCCTCGATCTTCGAAAAATCGAGGATGTCGTTGATGAGCGCGAGCAGTGCCTCCCCGCTGGCGCTGATGACTTCCGCATACCGCCTCTGCTCCTCACTCAGCGCCGTGTCGAGCAAAAGCCCGGTCATGCCGATCACCCCGTTCATCGGCGTGCGGATTTCGTGGCTCATGCTGGCGAGAAACTGGCTCTTCGCGATGCTTGCCATCTCGGCCCGCGCCGCCATATCCCGGGCAATCGCTGTCTGCTGTTCCAGATACTCGTTGGTCCTCTCCAGCTCTTCCTTTGCCTGCCGTAATTCCTCTTCGGCCCGTTTGCGGTCGGTGACATCGATCATTACGGTCAAAAAATAGCGTTTCCCCTGGCTGACAATTTCCTCGCCCGAAAAGAGGCCGGTGAGGATTGCCCCGTTTTTGTGGCGGATATCCAGTTCGATGTTCGCTATCCGTCCGTCTTGCGCCAGCATTCCGGCCACGGCGTCCTGCTGTTCCTGATCCGGAAAAAGACCGATTTCAGCGGAGGTTCTGCCGATGATATCGTCCTTCGAGTAGCCCAGCGTGTTCAGGAAGGCGTCGTTGACGTCCGCAAAGCGCCGATCCGGAACCGTGGAAAGCGCCATCAGGGCGGGATTGTTACGGAACAGGCGCTCGAAGCGCTGCTGCGCCTCGATTTCCCGGCTCAGATCCTTGCTGATAGCGAAAATGCTTTTCTCTCCGTTCCATATTCCCTGCCAGATACGGGTCTCCACGGGAATGACGGATCCGTTTTTAGCGGCCAGCGGCAGCGGGCAGCTTTCCCTTTCGCCGCCGAGGATGGCGGTGAATATCTGTTCTGCTTCCTGCCGCCTTTCCGCCGGACGGAGCTCCAGGATGTTCAACTCAGCCAGTTCCGCCGCGCTGTAGCCAAGTTTTTTCTCGAGGGTGGAGTTCCAGAAGAGCAGACGTCCGTCCGGCGTGGCGATGACGATCATGTCGGTGATGGTCTCGAAGAAGGCGCGGAAATTGGACTCGCTTGCCCGGAGCTCATTCTGCTGGGCAAGGATGCCCGTGTCTGTACGGCGCAGCAGGACGTAGATGAGTCCCAAAAGAGAGGAGAGGATGACCGCTGCTGCTATTCCACCCGGAAGAACCATAGCGGTGAAGTCCTGCCTGGCCCGGGTGACGTCGATCATCGCCAGAATCTTGCCGATCGCCTCTCCCGAGGCGTCCTTCAGATCTGTAGTGGACACGCGCCAGTACTTCCCATCGAAATAAATGTTCTTGTCAGCGGCGAAATCTCCTGATGTTCCCGTGGGAACTTTTCTATCCGCAAGGATGGACGGCGGAAGCTTCGTGGATGACCCGTATATCAGGACGTAATCGGCGAAACGGTCCCAATCGGCGTTTCGTTCGGTTGCGCTCATTTTCTTTTCCCATGCCGGCCGGTTTATATGTTCCTTTTTGATGAGCAGGGCCAGGGGTACGCCGGAGCGGGTTTGCAGGCTGTGAAGTGTTGTTTCCATTTCCTGGCCCATCTCCAGATAGCCTACCAGGCTGCCCTCTTGAAAAAACGGCTGCACTACCCTCAGCGTCAAGTCGCCTTGCGTTCCCAACTCGATCCCGGAGGCGGTTTTGCCGGTACGTTCGGCTTTGCGTGCCGTAAAGTAGTTGATACGATCGCCATCCTGGTCCGGTTTGTGGAGCCGCAGGATGCAGCGACGGTTTTTGTCCAGGAAAGAGAAGTCCGTGATGCCGTTTTTCTGGCGAAGGCTGGTGAAGAGTTTCCGCCAGGTTGTCCAGAGCCGCCCCACGTCGCCTGCCTGCAGCATCCATATGGTCTCGGGATCGGCGGCGATGGTCTGAGCCGTTACGGTGATGGCCAGGGTCCGCTGTTCGAGCACCATCTGCAACTCCCTTGAAACATTCTCGGCGCTGCCGGCGATGCTGTCATCCAGTTGTCGTTGATGCTGATACCACAAAAGAAGTCCCGCTCCTCCGACCAGCAGGACCACGATGGCTGCCAGAGGCGGCAACAAACGCCGCAGGAGCTGTTTCGGCGGGGAGGCGGCCTGTCTGGTGGAGAGAAAGGCCGCAGTGACTGCAATGATCAATATCAGCATCAGTCCCACGGGCAGGGCGGCCCGCGCCGCGACGCCCCCGCGCCAGCGCCGGGCGTCCATGTCCATTCCGAGGACGGCCGGCAGTTCGCCCGTGCCTTTGTAAGCCCCGGCACAGACGATCAGATCGTTGACCTTCTCAACATATGTGGTCTTCGGCATGACCTTGTGGTTGCTGGGGTTTTCGTACTGGTAATCAACCCAGCCGCTCCCCCTGGAGAGCGCGACCTGCTGTATCTCCCTGCGGAAATATTTCCCGCCGGACCAGTCCTTCCGGTCGAGCAGGTTCTGACCGACCAGTTCCGGCTTCACCGGATGGGCCTGCATCGTCATTGTGAGGTCGTAGGCAAAGACGTACAGGCTCCCCCGGCGAAACTCCCCGCGCGGGTCGCCGACCTCGGACAAGAACCGTTTACGGCCGTTTTTTTTATAGAAGGCAACGGCTTTTTTCACCATCTTTCGGGCGTCGTCGGGGGTAACGATGGCTGATTTGTCCCCGGTTTTTTCGGTGAGCGGAACAACCGCCGTGACCCACACGCCCCAGCGGTCCGCATCGGGGCCGGTAACGGTTCCCCGGCCGGTCTCGAATAGCCGGCGGGTTTCGGGCGTAACCTCCTCATACGTTTGGCCGGGGAAAGAGTAGTCCCGCGAGTCGGGAGGTTCGCTGTCCGCGAAGAAAAAAACCGTGCCGTCCGGTTTGCGCCCCAGCAGATAGATAAAACGGCATTGCGGATTGGCGCTCCGGAGCGCGGTGAGCCTCTCCTTGATGCTCGCGTATTCAGGGCTCTGGAGGTCCGCCTTTGTTCCGGAAAGGGCCTGCAGATGCTCGATGTTTATCGTTTGGGCCGCAATGTGCGCCTGCTGCAGAAGCTCGTCGCGCATCTCCCGGTCGGCCCGCGCCGCCGCCCACCAGGTAAAAAGCGCCCCGGCGATCAGCGCCGCGGCCAGCGTGAACCACAGGCTTCGTCGTTTAACAAATCCGGTAAATTGCCTGACTGCCATCAAACAATACCTCGTCTCCGAAGGGGTTCATCCTTCCTTTCGTTCATCGCCATCATGCAGGCCCGATATCCGGCATCGTCAGCGCGGCCGCGGCCGCCCCTGCTGTTCTGTCATTTGAAGCGCAATGGAGCGCCCATCACGAAGCAGGATAACATTGCACTCAGCCGCCTCGGGTACTGTCATTCGAAGCGCAATGGAGCGCCTTCTCCACCCGCTTTCCTGCTTCGAGCGTTTCATCGGAGAGAATCTCCCTGATTTGCTCAAGCAGCGAGGCGAGCCGGGCAACCTCCATTTCGAGACGGCCGATGGTCTCCTGCGCATTGTGCTCGGTTACGTCCATCGCCTCGCGAAGCTCTTCGGCCGAGGCGGCCATATTCCGGAAAGACTCTATTTTCTCCAGGATGATCAGAAGCTCCCCGAGATCAACCGGTTTCTGCAAATAGTCCGAAGCCCCGTTTTTCATGGCGTCCACCGCGCTTTTGAGCGACTGGCTGGCGGTAAGGAGCAGCACTTCCGTCCGGGCGCTCCTCGCTTTAGCGGCTTTCAGCACCCCGATCCCGTCTATCCCCGGCATCATCAGGTCGGTGATGACAACATCGAAAGATTCCCCGGCTATCCGCCCCAGGGCTTCCTCGCCATCGGCGGCGGTCGTCACGGGGTATTCCTGCAGGGAAAGGCCCTTTTCCAGCACAAGGAGCGCCGTCGGGTCATCGTCCACAAGAAGTATATTCAAGGATTTCATCGGCTACCGTCCTCCTTTGAGCTGGTAGAAAATCGAGCGGATGTGGTGTTTGGGTTCGAACCGGGGACAAACCCCCGTCAGGGATTCCGTGGCGCCGATGATGAGGACGCCGTCCGGCTCCAGGATATCGGCAATTCTATTGAACAAAACTTTTCTGTCCTCGGGGTTGAAATAGACCGCCACATTCCGGCAGAAAACGATGTCGAACCTGCCCAGGGCGCCAAAGGGCGCAAGCAGATTCAGCCGCTGGAAGGTAGCCATTGCCCTGATTTCATCGTTTATCTTCCAGTTGGCGCCGACAGGGGAAAAGTATTTCTGCAAAAGGGGTTGGGGCATGCCCCGTTCTATCTCGAACTTGCTGTAAATGCCGTAGCTTGCCCGGCTTACGGCGGCGTCCGAGATATCGGTGCCGAGAAGTTTTATCCGGTACTTTTTCAGATCGACCAACAGTTCCTTTAACGTGATCGCAATGCTGTAAACCTCCTGCCCTGTGGAGCAGGCCGCGCTCCATATCCGGATCGGCACGGAAGGAAGCGCCGGCGCCCGACCGGAGCGGGCATCGATCAGATCGGGGATGATCTTGTTTCTGAATACCTCAAACGTGTCGCGGTCGCGGAAAAAAAGCGTCTCATTCGTGGAGATGGCGTCGATGATCTTTGTCTCGACGGACTTCCGGAAATCCCCCTTTGCCTTTTCATGGAGCGCCCTGTAGGAATCAAGACCGAATTCGTCGAGAAGGGGTCCCAGACGGGTCTCCAGCAGATAGCTCTTCGTCTTTTCGATGGCGATGCCGGATACATCGTAGATGTACTTTGTCAGCAGCTCTATTTCATCGGCGGTTATTTTCTGAGTCGTCATTTCACGGTTTTGACAATCTGCTCTGCCAGAGCGCCGAGCGGAGCGATCACATCGGCAATTCCCGCTTCGGCGGGTCCCTTCGGCATCCCATAGACCACAGAGGTCTGCTCATCCTGGGCGATGACGATCGCCCCGTTTTTTTTCATCAGTTTCAGCCCTTCGAACCCGTCCGACCCCATGCCGGTCATGATCACGCCGGTAGCCCGGCCCACATAGTGCCGGGCAACCGATGTGAACAGATAATCCACTGAGGGTCGGCAACTGTTTACCGGGGGGTCGTCGGTGAGGCGGATAAGTCGCGTTTTCCCATCATGGCTGGCCTCCACCTTCATGTGTCGTCCGCCCGGCGCGATCAGCGCCGTCCCGGGCGCTATCGGCTCTCCATCCTCTGCCTCCTTGACATGGATGGCGCTTTTCTCGTCGAGGCTCTTCGCCAGCGAGGCGGTGAAAACAGGGGGCATGTGCTGAACGATCAGGATCGGAACGGAGATGTTGGCGGGGAAGGCCGGCACCACAACGGCCAGGGCGTTCGGGCCGCCGGTGGAAGCGCCGATTGCCACGATTTGGGACTTGTCCCTGCGGGTGGAAAAAGCGCCGCCGGGCGCGCTTGTGGTCTGTGTCCGGGGCGGGGCTGGCCGCCCAAAGGCGGGGCCGGGCTTCAAAAGCGACTTTATTTCCTTCCGTTTGGCCAGGGCATGGACAAGCGGGGTAAGCGCGCCTTTAACGGACTCCATATTTTCGGCCATCGATCCCGACTGGGGCTTGGTGATAAAATCAAACGCCCCCAGTTCGAGCGCCCGGAGCGTCATTTCGCCGCCTTTGGTGGTAAGGGTGGAAACGACGATCACCCCTGTATCCACCCGTCTTTCACGCAGCTTTTCCAGCACCTCAATCCCGTTCATCCCGGGCATTTCTATATCGAGGGTAACCATGTCCGGCTTTAGCGAGGCGATCTTCTCCAGGGCGGCTATGCCGTCAGGGGCGGCTCCCACCACCTCGACACCCGGAATTGTTTTCAGGATGTCGGTGATGATCTTTCTGAAGAGCGCGGTGTCGTCAACGACAAGCGCCCGTATGGCGGTGTCTGCCATTTTGTTCTCCTTATTTCCTGTTTAATCGGCGAGCACCCGCTCCAGATTGAGGATGCCCGTTATGGATCCCTGCTCATTCAAGATGCCCTCAAAAAAGGCCGATTGAATTGCCCCGACATTCGCCGGCGCCGGTTCTATCTTCGCGCGTTCGGCGATGATCACGTCGCCCATCCGGGAAACGAGCAGGCCGGACGCCTCGCCCTTGTCCTGAACAATGACAATGCGGTTTTGCCTGTCTTTGTCGGTTGCTCCCAGCCCCAGTTTCTCGCTGACGTCGATAACCGTGATGATCTGTCCCCGGAGGTTCAGAATGCCCTTCAGATACGGGGGCGCCTGGGGGACGGACGTTATGTCGCCAACCGGATTGACCTCCTGAACATCCTGAATAGAGAGCCCGCAAATCGTCCCGCCGACATGAAAGGTGACCAGTTCACAAAGGGGCGAGGTTTCCGTGGTGTGTCGAATATCCATTGTTTTCCTCTCGTCACTAATTTTTTTAAACCTTGAATCGCCCGACCAGCTCTTTGAGTTTCTCCGCCTGGCTGTTGAGTTGGGCGGCGTTCATTTTGACCAGATTGCTCCCGTCGGCCATCTGCGCCGCCGCCTTGTCCACCCCCGCGATATCGCGGGCGATTTCGTTTGCGGCCGACGAGCTTTGCGACACATTTTCGGTCACCATCTGAATCCCCTGCGCCCCCTGGCTGACATTTGTCGCTATCTCCCGCATGGTCACCGACTGCTCTTCCGAGGCAGCGGCAATCGTTGAGACAATGCCGTTGATCTCGTCTATGACATGGGAGATCCCCTGAATCTGGGAAACCGTTCCCGCCGTCGATTGCTGAATGCCGTCGATTCTGGCGCGTATCTCCTGGGTCGCTTCCGCCGTCTGGCGGGCCAGTTCCTTGATTTCGTTGGCGACCACGGCGAATCCCTTGCCGGCCTCCCCGGCCCGGGCCGCCTCGATGGTCGCGTTCAAGGCAAGCAGGTTCGTCTGCTCCGATATCTCGGTGATGGTCTCGGTCACCTTGCCGATGTCGCGGGCGGATACCCCCAGTTCGTCCACCTTGACGGAGGCGCTCCGGGCGCTTTCAACCGCTTCCACCGTAATCGCGCGGGCCTTTTCCATGTTCCGGGCAATCTCGGCCACGGTATCCGTCATCTGTCCGGCGGAGGAGGCGATGATTCCCATGTTGGTGGATGCCTGATTTGCCGCCGCCGCAACCGAATTCATGTTGGAAGACATCTCCTCCGCCGCCGCCGCGACCGCGTTGGCCCGCGCCGATGTCTCGCCGGCGCCCTGGGACATCTGGGCGGAAACGGCCGAGAGATTGGCCGATGAGGAGGAAAGCGCCAGGGCATTGTCGGATATCTCGCGAACGACGCCCTGAATCTTTTCGACAAAGATATTGAACCACCTGGCCATATCGCCGATCTCGTCCCGGGATGAAGCCTCCAGCCTTCTGGTCAGGTCTCCTTCCCCTTCGGCGATGTCCTTAAGCATCGCCGAGGTGCGGACGATCGGTTTCACGACGCCCTTGACCATCCACACGCTGAGAATCACGATGGCCGCGAGGAAAAGAGCCCCCAGAATGAACACTATCGTGAGTGTCCGCTCTACCCTGGCCCTGCATTTATTCGCCCGCTCGAGCAGATCCTTCAGAATGGCTCTGTTCAGACTATGTAACCCTCTAACAACCTTGGATGCTTCGTTAAAGAAGGTCGCCGCCTCAGCGGCTGACCCCGTTCCCCCTGTATCACGCTTCAGCACCTTCTTTACCCCCACCAGGGTATTCTTCAGCGCCTCCCCCTGTCGTAATTCGGCGAGTAGCTTTTTGTTCGCATCGCTCATAAGGAGCGTGGGAGAATCTATGTTGACCAGCACGGCGGCGCGCAGGTAGGAGAGCTTTTCCCATTCCGATTCAGACATAACGGCGCCGGAGGCGAGCAGCCCGGCG
>DYLD01000029.1:11586-12939 GCA_020722315.1 Syntrophus aciditrophicus | reverse complement strand
TTAACTGCCGCTGAATGCTCGCCAGCAGGTTTTCCCGATCCAGCTTGATGTTGTATTCATCGATTCCCACGGCTCTCCCCTTTGCCTGATTTTCCTCCCCCGCCAGCGTTGTCAGGGCAATGACCGGGAAATGGGAGTACTCGGCGGAACTTTTTATCTTCTGGGCCAGGCCGTAACCGTCGAGGTTCGGCATCTCGATATCCGTCACAACGAGGGTGATCTCGTCGTGATGTTCCTTCAGCAGATTCCATGCCATCTCGCCGTCTTCCGCCTCCATCACCTGGAACCCCTCTTCCTCCATGAAGCTCTTCACCTGGGTCCGGAAAAACCGGGAATCCTCGGCGTAAAGAATGGTGGCTGGCCTCGCGTCGGGAGAATGATCTTCCTTTTGCCCGGAAAACCACTCCGGGACGATGGCCTGCGTCAATCCATAGATATCGGCAAGGAGCGTGGTGTGACCGGCAATGATGGCGGAGCCCATGATCCCGGTTTGCTTCATGATCAGATCGTCAAAGTTCACGCGAATCTCGACGGCGTCAACCGGGGCGGTTGCCAGAAGGCCGATCTCCCTGCCGGCGATGAAAAAAACGATGACAATCAGATCTGCTGTATCCGGGATGGGGGTGACTTTTGCCGCCTCGTCGAGGGAAAAGAGCGGCAGGCTTCCCCCCTTGTACTGCATCACCCTTCGCCCGGCGATGGTTTCGATTTGCGTGCTTTTTATCTTTTCAATGCGCTGGACAAGACCGAGCGGAACGGCAAACTGCTCGCCCGGGGCGCTGTGGAAAAGAAGCAGTGACTGGATGTCTCCCTTTGAACGGGCGCTGGCCAACGCCTCTTCCTTTGTCCGTTCGCTGCGGGCGACAAAGTTGAGTTGCGCCATCTGGGCAAGGCCCGTGACGTCGAGGATCAGAGAAACCCGTCCATCTCCCATAATCGTCGCCCCCGCGAACGCCTTGTACCCCTTCAGGTGCCTGCTTAAGGGTTTCACGACAATCTCCTCGGCGTCGAGAAACCGATCCACAATCAAGCCGTATTTCATCGTCGCGCTGGAGACAACGGCAATATTCAGCGAGCTTTCCGCGTGGTACCGCCGCTCGGGAGACTTGCGGTTATCTTTGACGCCGGATGGAAACTCGCCTGTGGGCGGCTCACCCCCGCATTCCTCCAAATCATCGCCCCTGGATCTTTTAGACCTTCGGTCCGCTATCATGACGCGTCTGTCTGGAGCGGCGCTGCGGCTGGCGGGATCGAAATACTTCCGTTCGATCCCGATCACATCGGCCAGCCTGACGAGGGGCAGCAGTTCATCGCGCAGGCGGAGCACCTCGGAGTTCCCGATAATTTCAATCC
>DYLD01000029.1:0-11486 GCA_020722315.1 Syntrophus aciditrophicus | reverse complement strand
TCGGAGACCTTCTGGGCTGTGGAAAAACCGGGCAGCAGGATGAGGTTCATCTTCTCGTTTTCGGACATGAGCCGCGCCTGCTTGTCGGTAATGATCCCCTTGGAGATGGCGGAAGCAACCAGTTTGTCCGGATAAAGCCCTTTGCCGTCATCGCGCACCTCGATATTGACCTGTCCTGCGGCGTGAAAGGCCCGAAGCTCGATCCGTCCGCCCGGAGGCTTCCCCGCCTTCTTTCGCTCCTCTGGAAGCTCGATGCCGTGATCAACCGAGTTGCGTATCAGGTGGGTCAGCGGGTCGCTGATTGCCTCGATGATGGTCTTGTCGAGTTCCACCTCACGACCTTCAATAAGCAGCTCCACCTCTTTGCCCAGTTTTTTGGAGAGGTCCCTCACTACCCGGGGAAACTTGTTGAAGACGATTCCCACCGGCTGCATGCGCGTCAGCATGATGGCCTCCTGTAGTGAGGAGGTGATCCGGTCTATCCGCTGCCCGCCCATCTCTATAAGTCTGCTGTCGCGCGAGGAAATAGACTGGAGCAACTGGTTGCGGCTTAAGACCAGTTCGCCGGCAAGATTCATCAGCTTCTCCAGCATTTTCACCTGCACCCGGACCGTATTTTCCCCGCCTGTCTGGACGTTTGCCCCACCTGCAGGCCTGTCCGGTCTTTCCAGCTTCTCCGGCGGCAGTGGTGTTTCCCCGGCGCTCCGGGGAATGACCGCGGATTTTTCTTCCGGGATGACCAAATCGGAGGGAATCGCAAGTTCTGAAGCTTTGTCGGCAACTGTCTGTTCCGCGTAAACGGCAACAAGGTCCGGCGGGGCGTTGTCGCTGCTTACGGATGTTCCGGCTTCCACATCCTCCGGCAAAAAGACAATCTGCGACTCATCCAGATGGAAGACCATGTTGACATCTCCCGGATCCAGGATGGTCGCGTAGGTTAGATGGAGAATCAGGGAATCGATTCGCCTTTCACCTTCCCGGAATTCCTTTGCCCCCGTCGTCACTTCGATGGCGCTCTTGAGAATGTCGCCGGTGGCGAGCGCCTCTTCGATGAATTGGGAGAGGCTCATCTGTTTTTGTTCAATGTCTCTGATGATGTCAATGTGGATTTGATAGACATTCCTGCCGGCGCGGCGGGAATGGGCCGCGGCATCCTGCATGCGGGAGGGCGGGGCTGGCGCCTCTTCGCCGGGGGGCTGCGGCGCCCCCGGGGATACGGGTTTTTCCCCCGGGCCGTTCGTGAAAACCGGGGCCGGGGGCCTGCCCGCCGCGATCGCCCGGAGTTCTTCCAGGTGGCGGCTGATATCCGCCTTGTTGCTGTTTTCCGTATCCGCAATGAGCGCTTTGAGCGTATCGGCCGCGGAAAGGAGCGCGCCGACAATTTCCGAATCCGGAACCAGCTCGCGGCTTCTGATCTTTCCCAAAATGTTTTCCATCTCGTGGGTCAGTTCCTTGATCACCTCCAGGCCCATGAACCCGGCGCCGCCTTTTATCGAGTGCGCCGCCCGATAGACCTTGTTTACCAGCTCCAGGTCGATATCGGCGCCGTTCTGCTCGATTGCCAGCAGATCGCCTTCAATGTCCGCGAGATGTTCAAAGGATTCGTCGATAAAACTTTTAAGAATATCGTCTTCCATGGTCTTTTCCCTTCACGTCGGTTATTCAGGTAACAATAAGGGCGGCACGCTATCGGTAAGCAAGGATGAACGTGAAACTCAATATTCACACGTAATGCTAAACCTTGAACCGTCCGACCAGCTCCCGCAACTGCCCGGCAAGGACGTTCAATTCAGCCGCTCTTGCCTTCACATTTCCGCTTCCCGAGGAGATGGCGGCGGATGCCTGGTTGACCCCGGCAATATCCCTGGCCACATCTCTGGAAACAACAGAAACCTGGGCAATATTTTCCGTTACCTCCCTTATGCCGATCGATGCCTGGTTGATGCTTTCCGAAATTTCCATGGTAGTTGCCGATTGTCCCTCAACGGCCGTTACTATGGACATGACGATGGCGTTAACCTCTCGGATGATATGGGTAATCTGTTGTATTTGTTTGACGGTTTCTCCGGTGGAATCCTGAATCGACTGCACACGGGCGTCAATCTCTCCGGTGGCCGTTGTTGTCTGTTTTGCCAGCTCCTTGATCTCGTTTGCCACTACCGCAAAGCCCTTTCCCGCCTCCCCGGCCCGGGCCGCTTCGATGGTGGCGTTCAGGGCTAGCAGGTTGGTCTGTTCCGAGATAAGGGCAATTGCCTCTGTCACCTTGCCGATCTCCACGGCCGCGGCGCCCAGTTCATCCACCCTTGCGGAGAGCGATTCGGCCTCGGTTACGGCGTTGCCGGTGATATGCTGCGCTTTTTCAGTGGATTTGACAATCCCGGCGAGATTGGAGGTCATCTCCCCGGTGCTGTGCGCCATCAGGGTAATATTGGTTGAGGCCTCTTCCGTGGCTGCGGCAACGGTGGACATGTTGACGCTCATCTCCTCTGCCGCTGCGGCTACCGAATGGGTTCGCCCGGCCATTTCCTCGCTCTGGGCAGAAAATTCATCGGCAATGGACCCGAGCTGGGAAGAGGATTCAGACAGAGTGGAGCTGGAGAGGGCTATTTCCTTGATGACGTCATTCAACTGCCTGCTCATCTGCCCCAGATTTTCAACCATCTGGCCTATTTCATCGTGAGAGGCCGCTGTAATCGTCCCCGTCAAATCGCCATGGGCAACCTTGTCCATGAAGGAATTGGCGCTGGCAAGGGGTTTGACGATATTCTTCTGCAGAAAATACCACGAGATCGCTATAATGATGGCCAGAATCCCCACAACCCAGGCAATAACGACCAGTCGAGCCCGGGAAACGGCCTTGTTGGCCTCGGCCAGCGAGGCGATAATCTCGAAGGCGCCATGTATCTCGCCTATTTTCCATCCTTCTTTGATGCCGCCCGTCACGTCTTTTTCCCCTTTGGGGTCGCCATGGCAGAAAAGGCAGTCCTCGGTAAGATACACAGGCCGGAAATAGCGAATCTGCTCCTTTTCGATAATGATCTTCTCTTTGATGTTTTTACTTTCCAATTCTTCCAGAACCTTTTTCTCCAGCTCGGTAGGGGCATTTTCGGGATTGCGGGGGCTGATTTTGGGAGAACGGAAGACATATCCCGCCTCGCGGGCCTTGTCATTGGCCACCTGCAAGGCGGTGACGACGGGGACCGCCTCCAGAATCCGGGAAGAGTCAAGCTCGGCGAGGGGTTTGATGACCCCCTTCTTCAGCTTTGAGGCCATGCGGTCGCGGGTTGCCTCTGCCATCAGAAGAATGCCGGCGCTTTTGGAGATCAAGGCCTCCTCCGCCCCCGTGCGGATATCGTCCAGTCTCTGCCAGGCAAGGATGACGGAAATCACCAGGGGACCAAGTACGACAAAAAAAAGTATTTTCCATTTTATGCCGAGATTTTTAAACATGTATTTCCCCCCTTATGCAATATCCGTGGATGTTTTGCTGTATTGCGGCTCCGGAACCTTTGGGAAATGTTATCACAGTCTGCTCTGAATGGCAAGAATTTGGTCAAGATGGTCGAGAAATATCCTTGCCATTCGGGGATCGAAATGCCTTCCCGCCTCATCCCGGATCAACTGCAAGGCCTTTTCCCGCGGCCACGGCTCCTTGTACGGCCGCCGGGAGAGCAGGGCGTCGAAGACATCGGCCACGGCGGCGATCCGCGCATAGACGGGGATCTCTTCCCCCCGCAGGCCGTCCGGATAGCCGCTCTTTTGAGAAAGCTTCGCTTTCGGGATCGCCGTAGATGACGATCAGCCTTTGTTTGAAGCTGATCGTCATCGGCGTACAGGGCGTCATGTCCCCGTTGCAGAATGTGAGCCTTTGGCGGCGGTCTTGCCTTTGCCAGCCATAGCGCCAGACAGGAAAATCGCTGCCAGAGATAGATTTGTTGCGGCGCCGCAGGGAAAAAATATGTCTTTGACCCCGGTTATAAGAGACAGGGCTTCCCCAGGATAAAAACAGGTTCTCTTTCAGCCTGTACAACGCCAAACAGGCAGACACAGTTCACTTTCGATCGACTGTGTTTCTTTCGCCGAACATGAGAGAAAATCCTTGGCAAAAAAACCTTTTCCTATTGACTGAAAATATAGTATATTGCTAATAGTTCAAAGAAAAAAAACCTTAACAAGGATTGCCGTCTTCTTTCCCCGGAAACAGAAACAAAAGGAGATGCCTGATGCAGATATTCAATCGTTTGAGTTTGATGAAAAAACTATTTCTGGGGCCGGGCGCAGTCATAGTCATGATGCGATCATCTTCTATCTGGCCGCGTCCATTCCCCATCCCCTCAAACAGGCGGCACAGGCTGCAGGGATGATCGCGCGGGGAGATCTTACCCAGAAAGTTCAGATTGACAGGGAAGATGAGATTGGAGCTTTGGCGAAGGTCCTGAACGAAATGAGCGGCAATCCGCGGCAGAGTTCACGGGAATCGAAGAAGAGGTTGTCGCTCTCTTTTCTTCATCGACTGCCGGGATATCCGAACAGACCAACCTCCTGTCGCTCAACGCGACCATCAAGGCGGTACGCGCCGGAGAGAAGGAAATGACCGAACGCTTTCGCGTGTAGAGGATCAGAGTATGTCCATTGACAATCCCTCAAAACGCATTCTGGTGGTTGACGACAGCCAAACGGTGCGTATGAAAATTCGTAGAGAACTCGAAGCGGGAGGCTACGAGGTGACTGAAGCCAGGGATGGATTGGAGGCGCTTGTTCGCATAGGCTCTGGCCCGCCTTTCGATTTGATCACTTTAGACATCGAAATGCCGAGGATGAACGGCTTCGATACCTGCCGTCGGCTTCGCTCCCCACGCTATGCCGGTTTCGTTGATGACAACCGCAAGGGCGATGTACCGATCATTTTCATCACCGGCAACGACACCGTCGAGGATCGTAAAACAGGCTTCGAACTCGGCGCAGTGGAGTTTCTCTCCAAGCCATTTTCCGACGGAGAAATCCTGGCGACCATCAACAAGATTCTGCATGTTCAGGACGTTTCACAACGCGCCCTGGCCCTTGTAGCCGACGACAGCGCCGTTGCGCGCAAGGTGGCCTCCCGCTCCCTTTCCATGGAGGGGATTCATGTAATTGAGGTCGAGGATGGACAGCAGGCCTATGACGTCATTTCCCAAAAAAAGTACGAACTGGATATCGTCATCACCGATCTCATCATGCCCCGTATGAACGGAATGCAGCTCTGCACCAGTATCCGCGGGGAACTTGCGATGCCGGACATCCCGATCATCGTCCTGACCGGCGTTCCCGATCTATCGGAGATACTGAAGGTCTTCAAGGCCGGCGCCACAGATTATCTGGTAAAACCCTACGCAAAAGAGGAACTGCTTGCCCGGGTGAACGTTCATATCGAAAGAAGCCGTATATACAGAGAATTACGTGAAAAGATTCATCTTCTGGAAGACGCCAATAAAAAGATAGAGGTTTTGACCACGCACGATCCTCTGGTTGGCTGCTTCAACCGCGGCTATCTCAACTCGCAACTTCAAAAAGATCTGAAAAGAAGCGAGCGATACGGAAACCCCCTTTCCATCATCATGGCCGACATTGACCATTTCAAGCATATCAACGACGTTTACGGCCATCAGGCCGGCGATCGGGTGCTTGTCAATTTTGTGAAAACAATGGACAAAATGATTCGCAGAGACCTCGACTGGATTGCACGTTACGGCGGGGAGGAATTTATCGTCGTTCTCCCTGATACGGGGCTTGCCGGCGCGACGATAGTTGCGGAAAAACTTCGCGCATCCGTTTTCGACAGTCGCGTGGATTTTGAAGGCAACACCATACAGATCAGCGCCAGCTTTGGACTGGCCGCCCGCGGCGCGTTCGGGAAGACGCCTGAAATGACTGCCGATTCCTTGATAAAGATCGCTGATGAAAATCTCTACAGGGCCAAAAATAACGGTCGCAACCAGGTAGTAGCAGGCTGAAATTGAACGTAAAGAACAAAAGCAACGGCTGACGATATTCTGGGCCTGATAGGGGGACATAACACATATTTCGCGCCCCTGTCTTTTGCCCCTGGCTGTGTACGGCCACCCCATCCCGCGGGGCGAGACGTTCGGTCGGAGTGAATAATCCGTATTATGTTCCCAAATTTTCACATCTTGTTCTGAATGGCGAGAATTTCGTCAAGATGGTCGAAAAATATCTTTACCATACGGGGATCGAAATGCCTTCCCGCCTCATCCCGGATCAACTGCAAGGCCTTTTCCCGCGGCCACGGCTCCTTGTACGGCCGCCGGGAGAGCAGGGCGTCGAAGACATCGGCCACGGCGGCGATCCGCGCATAGACGGGGATCTCTTCCCCCCGCAGGCCGTCCGGATAGCCGCTGCCGTCCCATTTTTCATGGTGCGACCAGGCGATCGTTCCGGACATTGTTATCAGTTCGGCAGGATAATGGCCGATGATTTCCCGGCCGATGCGGGTGTGTCCCTTCATGATTTCCCACTCTTCTGGATTGAGCTTTCCCGGTTTCAGAAGAACCCTGTCCGGAATTCCGATCTTGCCTATGTCATGCATGGTGCTTGCGTACAGTACCAGCTCGCAGGTTTTGTCGTCAAATCCGCATCCCCGGGCAATGACCTCCGACATCCGGCTCATCCTTGTCACATGGAAGCCGGTATCATCGTCGCGGAATTCACCCGCCAGGCCGAGGCGCCGGATAATTTCCAGTTGTACCGCACGGATCTCTTCGGTCCTTTTTCTGACCTCTTCCTCCAGCAGGTCGCCCCGTACCAGTTGCCGCTTGAAAAAGTGTCTTGTCTCCAGCATATTGCGGATGCGCAGCATAACCTCCCATTGCTCGAACGGCTTGGTAATGAAATCCTTCGCCCCCAGTTTCAGGGCATCCCGGTGCGTCTGCATGTCCGTCTGCGCTGTGAGCACCAGCACCGGCAGGTAATCGCCGGCGGGAAGATGTTTGCGCAACTGCTCCATAACCTCAAGACCGCTCATGAAGGGCATGCGGATATCGAGCAGAATCAAATCTACGGATTCCCTCTGGAAAAGCGGCAGGACCATCCGGGGGTCAACCGTCGAGATGACGTTTTGATAACCCTCCTCGTCGAGGATCGCCTCGAGCAGGGCGACATTGGCGGGATTGTCGTCCACAACCAGAATCGTTGCTTCTTTCAGCTTGTCATCAAGTTCGCTTGCGTCGGTCATTTTTTTTTCCTTTGAGGGCCGCAGCCAGAACATCCTGCAATATGCTCATGTCAACGGGTTTGAAGAGGTAATCGTAGAATCCCAGATCACGGCATTTTTGAACCGTTTGCGGCTCATAATCCGCGCTCAGGGCAATAACCGGGATGTTTCGCGTGTCCGGATCCTGTCGCAGGGATATCAATGCGTCAATCCCGCTCATCGTCGGCAATGTAAGATCCATCAGGATGATGTCGGGTTTGAGCAGCCTGGCCGCCTGAATCCCTTTTTCCGCCGTTTTTTTCACCACGAGCGAGTAGCGCGGCCATCTGGAGATGATTTCCCGCATGAGAAGAATGTTCACGGCATCGTCTTCCACGTAGAGGATGACGGCTTCAGAAGAAACGTCATCTTTTTGAACATTGTCATAACCAGTGCCGCCTGGGGAGTCCGTTTCCGGCGGCCCGTTTTGTTCGGCAAGGGGGAATGCAACCCAGAAGGCGCTCCCCTGTCCGGGAGTGCTTTCAAAGCCGATAGTCCCTTGCATCAGTTCCATAAGTTGCCGGGTAATGGCAAGCCCGATGCCGGTTCCTTCGATCGCGCGGTGTTCCTGACCCAGGCGTTCAAACGGGGTAAAGACGCTCTGCTGTTTTTCCAGGGGAATGCCGATCCCGGTATCTGCTACCTTAATGATGGCCGTGTTGTTTTCCACCGCCGCGGAAATGGTTACCGTTCCGCCGGGTCGGTTATACTTGATCGCATTGGTCAACAGATTGAGGATTATCTGCTTGAACCTCGTCGTATCCGCAGTGATGGCAGGGAGGCTGTTTACGGAGTCATCCAGATGGAGGGTTACCTTCTTATCAAACAGCAGAGACTCCACGAGGCCAAGGCAGCTTTTCACGGCCTCAGTCGGCTTGATGGTTTCCAGAGAGAGCGACATCCGTCCTGATTCGATTCGCGACAAATCAAGGATCTCATTGATGAGTTCGAGCAGGTGATATCCGGCCGCATTGATCTGGCGGGCGTATTCAAGCTGACGTTTGTCAAGCGGAGGGGCGGCGCTTTCCATCAGCAGTCTGGAAAAACCGTTGATGGCGTTGAGCGGGGTGCGCAGTTCATGGCTCATGCGGGAAAGAAATTGCGATTTGGCTTTACTGGAGGTCTCCACCTGCTCGTACGCCTTTTTCAGTTCCGTGATGTTTTCCTTGATCGCCACGAAATGGGTTATTTCTCCCGGCTCATTTTTCAGCGGGACGATTACCACATTTTCGTAATAGATTTCTCCGGCTTTATTGCGGTTGGCAAACTCTCCCCGCCAGATATTTCCCGCGGCAATGGTTTTCCACAGCTCCCGGTGTTTTTCAGCCGGGGTGATGTCGCTTTTGAGGATCCTCGGATTTTGTCCGAGCGCCTCTTTGCTTGAATATCCGCTAACCTTTTCAAATTGGGGGTTTACATACTCGATATCCCCGTTTTTATTGGTGATGACGATACTGTTGGGGCTCTGCTCGACCACCAGTTGCAGCTTTTTCATCAGAATTTCCGCCTCATGCCTGGCGGTGACATCGCGGGCAGTCACCAGGATCCCGCCGATGCTCCGGTCTGCGGAAAGATTGCGAAAAGACGATTCCAGAACCCGATAGCTTCCATCTGCGGCGCGCACACGATGTTTCAGGCGCGCTCCAGGCTGCAGGGATCCGATAAAGAGTCCGAAATTTTCCTTTACGAAACGGGCGTCTTCCGGGTGGAGATAGTCATACAGGCTTTTGCCGGCCCACTGTTCGGGAGAATAACCGAGGACCGTTTCTGCCGCGGGACTGGCATAGATGATATCTCCCCGGAGGCTGAGAATGATCATCAGATCGTTGCTGCTTTCGATCAGCGTCCGCCAGTAATGTTCACTATCCTGAAGCTTTGCCTGCATCTCCTGGCGGCGTTCGATCTCATCCTCAAGGGCTGCCGTTCGCTCGCGGACGGTTTGTTCCAGATTTTCATTGGTTTTCTCCAGGGCGATTTCGGCAAGCTTTTTCTTTGTTACATCGAGGCTGTATTCGATCATCCGGGAGAGCCTGCCCGCGGAATCGAAGACGGGATGGCCATGGACTTCAACTAAGACGGTGTTGCCGTCCCGATTCTGGTGGATATGCTCCATTGTCACAGGCTTTTTGCTTTGCCGGACCTGGGCCAGGGGGCAGGGATGATCCTCGCCGCTGCACGGGCTGGTCCGGTTATGGGTCAATGTGAAGCAGTAACGGGTCTGTGCGGGATTCAACTGCCGGGCATACTCATTCAACATTTCGATTTCATACGTCTCTACATCTATCACGTAGAAGGGGTGCGCCAGCGAATCGATGGTCGTCTTCAAAAAATCGGCCCGCTGCTTCGCCTCTTCTTCCGCGCGGAGCCGTTCTTTTGTCTCCGCGAGCAGGTTCTGCGTCCGTTCTTCCACCCGCTGTTCCAGATTTTCATTCGTTGTTCTCAGTTCATCCTGGATTGCCGAGCGCTCCCGGAGGATCCGGGAGATGTTAAGGAGCATCAGGGTGGCGAGGACGATAACGAACAGACCGACGATGGCGATGGCCAGGTAAAATCGCGCCATGTAGCTCTGTTCGGTCTTTTTCCCAAGATTTGTCAGGCGCTGCATCTCCGACTGGGCGCTGAAATAATTGCGGTAGGATATCTCGAATATCCGCTGAAAATAAGGGTCGATCCCCTTATGGAGAAGCAGGATTTTCCGGTCGCGCTCGTCTTGCGGCATCGTCCCGGTCCGGTTGATCTTTTCGGAAATGAGTTTCTCAATGGCTTCCCGGTGCTTCACTATGTCGCGTATCTTGTTTTTGAGTTCAAAGACACCCATGTCGATCCCGCCGATCCTGCGGTCCGGGGAGAGGCGGTAGTGAAAACTTTGTTGGATTTCCTCTTTGTTCCGGAAATTTACCTTGTAATCATAGGTCATTGTGCCGCCCTTTTCCATGACGGAGACGAGATGATCGACCTTCCTGAGGGAATTCAGAATTTGCTTATTGATATAGGCGAGTTCAATATCTGTCTTGGACAAAAACATGTTCTGGAACAGGGCCTGGATTTGTTGCAGCTCAATATGGGTGAGATAGGTCATCTCCAGCCGCGACTGCTCGTTTTTCTGGAGGGAGGCGACGGCGGCAAGCCGGGTTTTCGTTATGTGGTGTCCCAGCGCAATGGCGGCCAGCGCCGCGAAAAAAAGCAGGACAAGCAGGAGAATCTGTCTGATGACCGGCTCCGTTTTGCCTTTGTGAAGATCAAGCGCCGCTTTCCGTAGCCTGCTTTCGTTTCTAAAAACCACTGGCATTGAAGATTGCACGTCCTTCCTCCGAAGTCGCCCGCTTCAGGAAATATTTTGCCAGATCATCATGTTTGCTGAAGCTCAGCCGCCCCATAGTCAGGGTGCGTTTTTCGGTCTGTCCGGCGGGGAGGGTGATGATATCCATCTGCTGCGCGTTTTCTTTCAAAACCGCCAGGGCCTTCCAGTTGACAACCACGTCGGCGTCTCCTTGCCGGATGGCCTGGGCGAGCCCCTTGGAGTCGGGGGTCAGGTAGAGGACCCTGTCCAGTACCCGGCTGTATATCCCCATTTTATCGAGAGAAATTTTTGTTTCCCGACCGATCGAACCCTTGTCGGGATCGCCCAGGACGATCTTGATGTCATTGCGAAGAAGTTCCCGGAGATCTGCCTTGATTTTTTGGGGGTTTCCCTTTTTTACCATGAAAACGATCCGGCTTTCCCCAACCTCGACCGTCTCGACCACCGTTTTATCCGCCACCATGGATTTGAGAAACAATGGCGAACCGGGAAAATAAACATCTCCGGTCCTGGTGGCAAGGGCGGTATCCTTGAGCCATTGCGACTCGCCATAGGTCATCTTGACCCTGCAGCCTTTTTCCTTTTCAACCAGCGCCGCCAGTTCCATAACCGGCTGGGTCATGGTTATGCCGCAATATATCAGGATTTCCTTCTGGGTTTTGCCGGTCTCCCGTCCCGGTGCGGATGGGTTGGTCTGTTCGCAGGAGCAGAGGAGCAGCAACAGCACAGGCAGCCACATACGTCTAAAAGTAATTGTCATGGATGAGGACCTCCGTGTTTACCGCCTGAAGTTGCCGGTTGAGGTTTGCCATTTATGAAAGGCGGGACTGTTGCCCACCCTTGTTTATTGCCTCAATAGAAGCGCTTTCCTCATGCCGACGCCGCTTTTCTCATAGGGTGGCTGCTTTAACTTGTCAAGGAATATTCCGGGCCTGA
>DYLD01000028.1:4518-22629 GCA_020722315.1 Syntrophus aciditrophicus | reverse complement strand
TTTGTAGGCATTGTTCTTTCTCCTTTCAGGATGAGTGTAACGCTTGTGACGCACCTTGTCAAGATGAAAACCCTATTGAAATCAATAAATGATTATCGATCAAAGGTTGGATGTCTGTCAAAGTTACTCCAAGCCTGACTTCAGGAAGTGAACAATATCAACTCCCCCAGGAAAAATCATGCTCAAAAATCTGCACGTTTCGATCCGTTATCATTGATCCGGATCGACCTCCCAATCTCTCTCTTTGTATTTGAAAGAAAGCATTTGACCATATTGTCAGCGATCAGCACAGCAGATTAACAATAACACTGACGCAGGATGATGAATTTGCCCTTTCTCAATCTGGAAAAAGTTTCTCAAATTCCCTAGGGTTTAGGATGTTTCTACCTTCATAATCCTTCAAAACCAATAAATCTTCATCACCGGTAACAAGGTAGCCGGCACACGCGTCCCTGGCGCAGGCAAGAATCAAGTCATCATCCGAATCCCGGCAGATGGGTGCAATGGAATCAGTCTGTCCAAGAACATCCTGTGCGGCTTCCGAAAGAATAATCAGTGCATCGGCGATTTCATCAGCAGAGGCGGCAAATTTTTTCTCAAGGACTCGCTTAAACGCCTGAAATATGCAATCGCATAAAATCAGGTCGAAATCCTTCCTGCGTGCTCGGGTCAGGAGTTTGGTACAGGGTCCCTCTAGAAAAAAAGAAATTCTGTCGCTTTCAGAAAGTATGCATCAGCCCGACGAACCTTCAAAGATATAGGGCAGCTTCTGCCTTTCCTTCTCAAAATCAATCCGGTCGCGTTTCGGTCTGAGCACGTCGACGACATCCTCACTGAAAATATCCACCTGGTCAACCCCGAGCCTTTTTCTTATCGTCCTGAAGAGCGAATCGTTGCCCTCGTATCCGATCGAGTTTCTCTGCAGGCGCCTGGCCGCAAGCGCCGTTGTCCCGGTTCCGATGAACGGATCCAGAACCGTTTCTCCGACAAAGCTGAACATCCGGATCAGGCGGCCGGGAACCTCTTCGGGATACACCGGCATTTGTCTGTGGTGCTTCTCCCCGGGGAATCTCCAGTGTCCGGAGAAGTATTCATTCCACTCCTGTGCGGAGAGCCTCGATTGCTCCTTCTGCTCTTTGCCGACAGGAGGGGAAATGCCGGGCTTTCTGAAAATCAGGATAAATTCGTAATCGATCTTGACGACACCGTTGCGCGGGTAGAGATATGAACCGATGATCGTCCCGGGGTTTGCTGTGTCGCCGATCTTTACCTTCTGCCAGATAATCGCCCCCATATAATCGAAGCCGATCGTTTCGCAAAACCTGACAATCTCGGTTCGTACCGGTATAACCTTATAACGGCCGAACGAAGCGATGCTGGCAAACTGATCGGCGACATCCACGCACAGCCGGCAACCCCCACACAAAACGCGGCGGCATTCCATCCAGACAAGGTTGAGATTATTGATATACTCTTCGTACGTGCCGTGAAAGGGGCTCTGTAATCCGTCGTCATGACCCTCGTGCCGCCGGCAGGGGGGCGAGGTTACGATTAGATGGACAGATTCATCGGGAAGTTCGATCATCGAACGGGAATCAGCTATAAAAATCGTATGGTTACTCATATTTTCCCACCCTGTTTTATAGACCATTCCAACGTGAACCGGGCCTTAGCATTAGCTGTCAATGATCGGAAAAAATCGATACGTGCTTGAACAGATTGACGTCGACAAGCCCGCGATCGGTTAATCTTAACTCCGGAATGACCGGCAGTGCAAGAAACGAAAGCGCCATGAACGGCTCCGGCTGCAGTGATCCCAGCGTGCGGGAAATCCAACGCAATTCGGCCCATCCCGCGGCGACCTCTTCCAACGGCGACGTGGACAAAAGCCCCGCGACCGGCAACGGCAAGCGGGAGAGAACCTCTCCATTGCAGACGGCAACCAGGCCTCCGTTCATCTCCTTGATGGCCTTGACGGCCTTGAATATATCGTCATCGCTGCACCCGAGGGCAATGATGTTGTGCGAATCGTGCGCAACCGACGAGGCGAGCGCCCCCTGTTTAAGACCGAAGCCCTGGACAAAGCCCAAGCCTATCCGGCCGGAGCGTTTGTGGCGTTCAACCACAACGAGTTTTAAGATATCACGTTTTGTATCGGAAATAACGTAACCATCCTTTTCAAGCGGCGCAAGAAAGAGTTGTTTCGTCAATATCTCGTCGGGAATAAGGCCGATGACACGGATTCTCCTTTTCCCGGCCCCGCGGACGGCGATATCCGTTTTGTCAAAGGGCCTGACATTCATCCGATTCAGTTTTCCGGTTTGTCTTCCCGATTTTATTTTAACCGTAAGCCTGTCTTCATCAAACACAACTCTGCCGTCCTTGATGACGCTTTGCACATGGAGCGGTTTCAGCGAGGAAAGGAGCACAAGATCGGCCCTGTATCCCGGGGCGACGGCGCCGCTCTTTTGAAGGCCGAAATAGCGGGCCGTGTTCCAGGTTACCATGCCGATGGCCCTGAGAGGATCCATTCCCTGTTCGGTCGCAAGATTGACAAGATAATCGAGATGACCCTTTTCGAGGAGGTCATGCGGGTGCAAATCATCCGTAACAAAAGAAAAGTGGGTGCTATTATCGGCGGTTACGAGCGGAAGGAGCGTCTGCAAATTTTTTGCCTGCGTCCCCTGCCGGATCATGATATGCATCCCGAGCCGGAGCTTTTCTTTTGCTTCCTCGAATTGGGTGCATTCGTGATCGGAGCGAATGCCGGCGGCTATATAGGCGTTCAGATCACGTCCGGAAAGAAGCGGCGCATGGCCGTCACGGACTGTCTCGCGAAACAGGACAAGCTTTTCAAGCACGTCGGTGTTTCCACTGAGAAGGCCGGGGTAATTCATCATCTCGGCAAGACCGATAACCCGTTTATAGCGGCGAAGCGGTTTCAGATCTCCCGCCGTAAGAACCGCGCCGGATGTCTCGAGGCTGGTTGCCGGTACGCAGGACGGAAGCATAAAATAGATATCGACAGGCAGCCCGGCAGAGGCGTTGAGCAGAAATTTTATCCCGTTAATTCCCGAGACGTTTGCTATCTCATGCGGATCAGCGATAATCGCCGTTGTCCCATGTTTTATAACGGCCCCTGCAAGCTCCGCCGGGCAGAGCATCGTGCTTTCCAGATGCATGTGGCCGTCGATAAAACCCGGAGATATATAAGATTCTTCCGCGTTGATTATCTTCGATCCGTCGTAGCTGCCGATCCCGGCGATCATCCCGTCATAAAGGGCGACATCGGTGCGTATAATCTCGTGTGTAAAAACATTAATGACGCTGCCCCCCTTGAGAACCAGGTCCGGCTCCCGGAGCCCGCGCGAGACAAGAATAAGGTTCCTCAGTCGTTCGATTTGTTGCGAAAGATTTTCCATCCACTTTCTCCTAAAGCAAAACTTCGCCTCTTTATTCGTTGATCCGCATTTCAGTGCAACATCCGGGTTTTCTTCGGGGCTCTTTTTTCTCTTGACGATTGATGCCCCGACGTTTAATATCAAGAACATATTTATGTATACGCTATTCCACGCGTTTGCGCAAGTCATTTAAATAACAGGGTTATTTTAAAGCGGGGAGCGCAACATGGATTACATCAAAATCCGATTCGTCGATAATGACGAAAACACGGAAAACGAGATTGTCCGAACCCTCGAAGACATGCTGCATGTTTCCAGGGGCGGCTTTTTGATTTCAAAAAGGAAGTGGAGACCCCACATCGACATCTACGAAACCCTTAAAGAGATTGTCATAATCGCCGAAATTGCAGGCATCCGGGAAGAAGGGATGGATCTGGAAATATCCTCGCTCAGTTTAAAAATATCCGGATACAGAGAAATCAATCCGGCGAAGATGGATGCAAGCTACCACCTTGCCGAAATATCCTTCGGCCATTTCGAGCGGACTGTTTCCCTCCCCTGTCCAATAGATTCGGCAACCGCCGAAGTTTTCTACACGAACGGCCTGCTCGAGATACACCTAAAAAAACGCCCCCCGAACGGGATTCATAAAATAAACATTCAAAGCAAATAACCTGCTTTTAAAAAGAGGTCTTCATGTCTGATAAACAACAGGAAGAAGTGAAAATTCCCAGCATCCCGGAGACCTTGCCGCTTCTGCCGATGGCGGGCAGTTTTGTTTTTCCGAGGATGCTGATGCCTATGGAGGTTTCCGGAAGTTCGGCAAACAGTCTTATTGACGAGACAATGTCCAAAGACCGTCTGATCGGCCTGGTCCTGCTTAAAAAACAGGACGAGCCTGCCGAGACTCCCCATACGATAGAGGATTTTTACCGGATAGGGACGGTTGCCGTCATCATAAGGATGGCAAAGACCCTCGATAACAAAACCCAGCTTCTGCTGCAGGGGATCGGACGTTTCCGTCTCACCGAAATTCTGGAAGGGAAACCCTATCTTTACGGTCATATAGAACCTATCGAAGATTCAAGCAAAAAGGATATCGAGATCGAGGCCCTGATGGCCAACCTGGTCAATCTGTTCGACCGCATCGTCAAGCTCTCCCCTTTTTTGCCGCAGGAATTCGGCCAGATGGCAAAATCCATCGCCGAGCCCGGCGTCCTCGCCGACATGATCGCCTCGATCATCAACGCGTCATTCGAGGAAAAACAGCATATCCTTGAGATACTCGACGTCAGGGAACGCCTCCGCGAGGTGACAAAGCTCGTCAACCATCAGGTCGATATCCTCGAGCTGGGGAACAAGATCCAGAACGAGGTCAAGGGCGATATCGAAAAAAGCCAGCGGGAATACTACCTGCGCCAGCAGCTCAGCGCGATACGCAAGGAACTCGGCGAGACGGAAGGCGAAAATGTCGAGATAGAGGAACTCAAGGCAAAGATAGAGAACAAACAACTGCCCGAGGAGGCAAAAAAAGAGGCGGAACGTGAGCTTTCCCGCCTCTCCAGGATGCACCCATCCTCCGCGGAATACACAGTATCTTCAACCTATCTCGACTGGATGACGTCGCTTCCGTGGAACGAGAGCACCGAGGACAGCCTCGACATCAAAAAGGCCAGGCGCATCCTCGATGAGGATCATTACGGTCTGGAAAAACCAAAAAAAAGGATCATCGAGTACCTTGCCGTGCGCAAGCTGAAGCCGGACACGAAGGGTCCGATCCTCTGTTTCGCCGGCCCCCCGGGAACCGGAAAAACCTCGCTCGGCCATTCGATCGGCCGCGCGCTGGGAAGAAAATTTATCCGGATTTCGCTCGGAGGCATGCATGACGAGGCGGAGATACGGGGCCATCGGCGAACCTACGTCGGCGCGCTTCCGGGCAGAATCATCCAGGGAATAAGGCAGGCGCAATCGAACAATCCCGTGTTTATGCTTGATGAAATCGATAAGGTCGGCAACGACTTTCGCGGCGATCCGTCCTCGGCGCTCTTAGAGGTCCTCGATCCCGAACAGAACTTTTCGTTTACCGATCACTATCTGAATGTCCCGTTCGATCTATCCCATGTGATGTTCATCGCGACGGCGAACATGCTTGAGACAATCCCTCCCGCACTGCGCGATCGTATGGAGGTCATCGAACTTGCCGGCTACACGATCGACGAGAAGATCCATATCGCCGTGCGTTACCTGATTCCGAGGCAAATCGAGGCGAACGGCCTGAAGCCGGAGCAGATAAGGATCACCAGAAGCGCAATCAGTAAAATCATCACCGGCTACACGCGCGAGGCGGGCTTGCGGAACGTCGAGCGGGAAATCGCTACAGTCTGCCGCGGCGTCGCAAGCCAGATCGCAGAAGGAACGATAAAAAGCGCGACGATCACAACGCGCGATTTGCACAGGCTCATCGGCCCGGTAAGGATAACACAAGAGGCGGCGATGCGGACGGCGAAACCGGGTGTCGTGATGGGACTTGCGTGGACACCGGCCGGCGGGGACGTCCTTTTCGTCGAGGCAACGGCGATGAAGGGCAAAGGAAATCTGACGCTGACCGGACAGCTCGGCGATGTCATGAAGGAATCGGCAACCGCCGCGTTGAGTTTCATCCGCGCCAATGCAGAGCAAATAGGCATTCCGGAGGATTTCTTCTCCGGAAGGGATCTGCATATCCATGTGCCGGCAGGTGCAACACCGAAAGACGGGCCATCGGCCGGCGTAACGATGCTGACCGCGCTGGCCTCGCTCGCGACGAATCGCCCTGTCAAAAACAGCCTTGCGATGACCGGAGAGATAACACTCAGAGGTGCGGTTCTGCCGATCGGCGGCGTGAAGGAAAAGGTGCTTGCCGCGCACCGCGCGGGCGTCAAGACAATCATCATGCCGAAATGGAACAAGAAGGACCTGGAGGATGTTCCGGCTAAGGTCCGCAAGGATATTGCGTTTCATTTCGTCGAGGACATGATGGATGTGATGCATCTTGCTCTGGAAAAGGCGCCGGAGCAGCAGGATAAATGAACAATCCCTAAAGAATGCCCGCTGCCCGTAACCGGCGCAAATGCAATAAACAAAGCAATGATGAGGCGTTTTGCAAGGGTCTTGCTTCAGAAAACCATTCTTGAGGGTTTTTTCCAAAACCCTGGCAATAAAAAACCAAAGGACGGTTTGAATGTTAAAAGCTTTTCCGGACCGCATCATTCTAGCCTCCGCGTCACCGCGGCGGATCGAGCTTTTGAAATTAACGGGGCTTGCCTTCGAGGCGATACCCGCATCGATAGAAGAAACCGCCCTTCCCAACGAAAGTCCGCGCCGGCATGTGCTGCGTCTTTCCAGGGAAAAAACCGCGTTCCTGGCTAAAACCAATCCTACCTCGTGGGTCATCGGCGCCGACACAATCGTTTTTCTGGACGGGGAAATCATCGGAAAGCCGGCGTCGCGTAAAGAGGCGGAAATCATCCTTGCAAAACTCAGCGGCCGTACACACGAGGTTTACAGCGGATTCTGCATTATGAACATCAATAAAAAAATAACGATCTCAAAAGACGTGCGATCCTCGGTAGTCTTCAGGCAACTCGATCCGGAAGAAATTGCCTGGTATACAGCGACGCCAGAGCCTTACGACAAGGCCGGCGCATATGCGATTCAGGGGGCCAGCGCATCGTTTATCAGGGAAATAAAAGGTTCCTTCACAAATGTCATGGGGCTGCCTATGTGTGAAATCGTTGAAGAACTCAAGGGGGTTGGGGTGTTTCCCTACGGCTCCGAAAGGTAGAGGAGAAAGACTGTGAGCATCGCAGACAATATCAAAAGGATTCGGGAAACGATGGCCGAAACAGCCGAGAAATCTGGGCGCCCCGCTTCTTCGGTGCGGCTTATGGCCGTCACAAAGACGGTCGATGACGCCCGGATTATAGAGGCCATTGAGGCCGGAGTAGACATTATGGGCGAAAACTACATCCAGGAGGCGAAGCGAAAGATCGAATCGCTGGGCCGATCGGTCCACTGGCATATGATCGGACATCTGCAAACAAACAAGGCCAAAATCGCCGCGGGCCTTTTCGAGATGATCCATTCCGTTGATCGGATCGAGCTCGCAACGGAACTCGACAAAAGGGCTGCCACGAAAGGCTTGAGTCTGGATGTGCTGATAGAGGTCAACATATCCGGGGAGGAGACGAAAAACGGCGTTCCGCTTGCCGGGGCCGTTGACCTCGTCCATCGTGTCGCCGCATTGCCGAACATCTCAATCAAAGGACTTATGACGATGCCGCCCTATTTCGACGACCCCGAGGATGCCAGACCGTTTTTCCGCAGTCTTCGCGAACTGAAGGAAACCATCGCCTCCGAAAAGATACCCGGGGTTGAGATGAACGAACTTTCGATGGGAATGACGGGCGACTATATTGTTGCCATCGAGGAAGGGGCAACCATCGTGCGGATTGGAAGAGCCATCTTTGGAGAACGACCGTTACGAACACCCAGATAAGGAGAAAACAATGGACAAAAAGGCCTTTTACAAGCTCAGTTACGGGCTGTACATCGTCACGTCGGGGGCCGACGGAAAATACGGCGGGCAGATAGCGAATACCGTTTTTCAGGTTACCTCCGAACCGGCTACGGTCGCCGTCAGCATCAACAAAAAGAACCATACCCATTCATTGATCGTTGCCGGCGGGAAATTCACCGTGTCGATGCTCGAAGAAGCAACTCCGATGACATTGATCGGACGTTTCGGCTTCAAGTCGGGCAGGGATACCGACAAATTTGCCGAAACCCAGACCCGGACCGGAATAACAGGGCTTCCGATCGTCACCGAACATGCCGTCGCCTTTCTTGAAGCAAACCTCGTCGGATCGATGGACTGCGGCACGCATACGATTTTTTTGGGCAACGTGATGGAGGGCGGAATCCTGAGCGACTCGGAGCCGATGACCTATGCGTACTACCAGAAGGTCAAGGGCGGTAAGGCCCCGAAGAATGCACCCACTTACCAGGCGCCCTAAGATGCTCTAGCCAAAGCGGCAGATCTATGTTCGCCGGAAAACGCAGGAATCCCTTGACATTGAAAACCAAACGGTGTAGTAATATTATCAAATCATGTTTTACGGCGTCTGTTTTCACTGCGCAGAGATTCACTCCAGCGACAGCGCTGTTTGAGATACCGGAAGATCGGATCGTCCCTTAATGACCCTCCAGGGCAGTATTGCCCTGCGAAAAAGATCGACCGCTCAAGACATCAAGACGAAGGAGAACATGCTGCATGCTGATTCGTTGCTGGGGGGCAAGAGGGTCTGTATCCGTTTTCGGAAACGAATACGACAAATACGGCGGCGACACGCCCTGCATTGAAATAAGAACCAGTAAAGACAGCGTCTTAATCATCGATGCCGGAACAGGAATCAGGAGGCTCGGCAACCTTCTTCTCTCGGAGAACAGGCATACCTATACGATGCTGTTCACGCATGTTCACTGGGACCATATCATAGGACTTCCGTTTTTCAGGCCGCTTTTTAAAAGCCGCACCCGGTTATCCATTTTTGGCTGTCCGTTTGAGGCCGCAACGTTTAAAGAGATGCTATCCCCCGTCATAAAGAGACCTTACTTCCCGGTAGATTTCGCGACGCTGAAAGCCAGCGTAGAGTTTAACGATTTCTGCGGAGACACCCTCCGCATAGATGAGATGACGATAACCACGATACCGATCAGCCACCCGAACAGGGGGCTCGGATTCCGTTTTGAGGAAAACGGAAAATCATTTGTTTTTCTCACCGATAACGAGCTCGGATACCAACATCCGGGAGGAATGGAGTTCAAGGATTACGTTGCGTTTGCAAAGGGGGCCGATCTTCTTGTTCACGACGCAGAGTACCTGCCTGAAGAATACGCCAACCACAACCGGCGGTGGGGTCATTCATCCTATACGGACGCGCTGAAACTTGCGATGGACGCCAGGGTTGCTCGTTTCGGTCTGTACCATCACAACCAGGACAGAAAAGATCAGGATCTAGACATGATGGTTGCGGACTGCCGGAAGAAAGCCGGCGGTACGAATCTCGAATGCTTCGCTCTGGGCCAGGATACACAGATCCCCCTGTAGGGGACAATCCGGGGCTTTGCGGCCTTGCCACGCTTCAAAAAGACAACGACTTTCGGAGAGAAAATGGCTTCAGATGTGTGAGACCTTAGAAAAATGCCGCCTGAAGCGCGATTTCCAAGATTTTTCTTAGGTACCCCTCGTCTTGAACAAGACCCTAAAGGCGTTAAGAACGCAAGCTTAAAAGAGCGTTTAGCCTTCTAGAGTCTTTTTTTAGAGACACCTCAAGATTATCTGGAAAGGAGGATGTTTTTATGGGTAAGGATAAAAACGTAAAGAAGGAAACGAAGAAAAAACCGTCAAAATCCCTCAAAGAAAAAAAAGAGGCCAAACGGCTGAAAAAGGCCGAAAAGACGGCAGTCTGATTTTTGTAAAACCCCTTTTATACCGGCAGCCGCATAACAGACGCCTACCGGAAGTCTATTTTGTAATACAGATCGATCCCGCTTTCGGTTCCCGTCACCGTCTCTATTTGCCACTTTTTGCCGATATCGTACCGGAGGCTGAAAATGTCGTTGCCGCTGAACAGCGATTTTCCATAGCTCAAATACAACTGAGGGGTCAGGTATTTTCCGACGGAAATCAGGGTGTCCGGAACACCGTTTGCCTGATTTGATGCGCCTTTGGAAGAGGCCAAATCGGTGTTGATTTTGTTATAGCCGACCCCCCCGCCTCCGGTAGACTTGGATTCTATGTCCAGCGCGCTCAATCCGAACGTCTCTTTCAATTTTTCCTGGATCGCCATCGCCTTTCCGCCGGAAAGCAACAAACCGGCAGCCTGCGCCAATGTCCCGATCTGTTCGGCACTGCTGCGGTTGGCCAACGGATGTCCGAAGACAATATAGGCAAGAATATCGACATCGGACATTACCGGCTCAGAATATAGTTTGATGATAGGCGCGTTGAGAACCCCTCCAATCGTAACGCCTGCTTTTACACCGGCTGCCGAACGAAAGGCCAGAATGTCAAGAGCCGGCTGATCAATAGGCCCTCCGCGATAGAAAAGCCTACCTCTGCCGATCTTCAGATCTACGCCATAGGCCTTATAACTACCGGAAACTGTTCTAATCTCTCCGCTGCCGGCAATCTTATCAATGCTTTGAAAATCGAGCTGCACCCCTCCGGCAAGCTTCGCTTCAAGACCTTTCATCTTAACGAGGGCATGATCGCCAATTGTCACTCTGAGCTTCGCGTCAAAGAGCGGCAGGACACTCTTTAGATTCTTCTTGATGCTTCCGGCAAAAACAACATCGGGACTCGGCGTGATGTAGTTGCCTGCCGGCGGGCCGAAGAGCAAAAGTTTGGTTATCTTCACGTCCCCGCGGACAGCTATCTTTTTCGGCGTGCCGTTGAACGTAAGTTTTGGGGCGCAGCGCGCCTGGAGTTCGGGAAGATAAACAAGCTGGAAATCCTTTCCGGTTATAGAACCATCGAACGAAGCAACCCGCCGGCCGTCCAGTTTTATGACCGCATTACCTTCCACGATACCGGGGCCGGACCGCGCACGAAACGAATCGATTCGTACGCGGTTGCCATCCAATGTCAGCAAAACCTCTACCTGGGAAAGATCAATCCCCGCAGACGGCAGATAAGCCCCGGCATCCGTTAGCTTCATCCTGCCGCTTACGAACGGCCTCACCCAGCTTCCTTCCACAACGACATCTGCGTTTATATCCCCGTGACTCTCTTTTATTGCACCCGGAAAGAGATAGGTCAGTATTCCGTTTTCCTTCAGTCCGGCCTTGAGCGACAAATAGACAGGCCCCGTTTTGTCGACACACAGAGGTATCCCCGCCGAAACAGGCAGCCGGAAATTCCCCGTCAGGCGGCCTGTCCCGCCGAGGTCGACCGAAACATCACCGGAAAAACCTTTTTCGTTCCAATCCCATGACGACGAAGCGAGATGAAAATTCAGATTCGTTTCCCCGCCCGTTTTTTTCAAACTTATCGTCCCCTCGCCGGCGCCTGCCCGCGGTGAAAGAAGCGCTTTACCCTTTAGAGACAGTTGCCGTCCCGGAAGCAGACTGCCGTTCGCGTTTCCGGAGAGAAGGCCCTCGATTCTGCCGGTTTCCGGCATGAGAAAACACAAAAGCGCCGCATCGATGTCGGCCCACCGGGCGTCAATTTTACCGCTTTGGGGCAAGCCGAACGCAAGCGGTTCGGACGATGAAAAACTTGCCTTGACGAACCCACCAATCAGGGATAACCGCGTCTCGACGTTTATGCCGCGTTCAGTTCCTTTTATACTAAAAGATGAATTTTTTACTGTGATACGGCCTTTGTCGGTTACAAATCTGCCGTTGATGACGGTCCGGCCTGTCAGACGATACGCGGCAGGCTTATCTGTGTTTTCCTCTCTGCTCCAGGTAAATTCCGCGTCGGGAACGAACATCTCGAGAGACTGCTTTTTCCCCTGCCAGTTGACTTTCCCATCGTTAACAGAGGCCTCTCCCATTAGGCTGATTTGCCCGTCGGGGTGCATCTTCCCCTCCATTTTCCCTGAGATAAAACCGGCGCCTCGCACAGCGGCGGGAAAACCCAGCCGGGCAATCTTGACCCGCGACCAATCCGCCGCAAAGAAACCTTCCGTCCATTTTTTTGTCAACGTCCCCTGGATTTGAAGACGTTCCGATCCGTCGCCAAACAACACAAGAGGCGTCAAAACAAGATTTCCGGCCGCTGCTGTGACAAATGCCCTTCCGGCAAGGCTCCATGGCCCCACCCCATCCCGACCTGAAAAACGCTCTATGCTTCCCTGCCAGGCGCCTTTGTCCCATCGTCCCAGGACAGAAATCCCCGTTTCGATCTTTTTTCTTTTGAGTTCCATATCGATCGCATGTCGCGGGAGATCCCCTTTTATCGTTAGACAAACTGAATCAACGGGCACATTCTTATAGGACGCGTCTTTCAAACAGGCGTAAACATCTATCGGGACATCTCTGTGCAACCCCAGCGAACCGCTCAAATCGGATGTCTTTATATGCAAACCGTGAAACGAAAGATCTGTTCCCCGCCCCGCCGCCTTGCCTGAAAAGCGACCTTCGCGATGACGCATCCAGCCGGCGAGTTTCAATTGACCCGCCGCACCGGCAAGAAGCCGTCCCAGATCAACTACACGGGCGTCGAACGTCAATTTCTCCTGAAGAATCCCGGAAGCGGTAATATCAAATCCTTTCCCGTTCAAAGAGAGTCTTTCGAGACGAACTTCATCTGGGGTAAATCCGGCTTTAATTTCGCCTGCAACAGGAAACCCTTGCAAACGGCTCTCCAGAAGCCTCGCGTGCACACTACCGCGGGAAAAACCGTCGGGCATCCATCTCAGCGTCCCGTTAAGATCGAAATTCATTACCCCTGCGATGTCAGGATGAAAATCCTCCGGGTTCAGGTTCCGACCGTGTAACAGGCCCTCTACAAAAAATCCCCGTTGCCAGTTCAGCGACAAGGCCCCGTCCACCGTTCCCGAAAATAATGAAGCATGAAGATGATCGATTTTGACGTCCTTAGTTCCACCGGAGTAATTACCGCTCAAACGCACGTTGCTTCGGCCCGGCCGCCCATTTTTGATACTAAAAGAGCCTTTGTAACGGGAGGGACTCCCTCTGAGGGCGACAGATCCGCTCACGCCCCCCGCTAGAGCGAGATCGTCTCTTATATTGATGCCTTCCAACAGGAACTGAAAAGCCAACAGAGACTCCTCGGATCCCGGCGTAACAGTGCCTTCAGCCGTAATCCGGCCCTCCCGGCCGGGAATTTTCAAATGGAGCTCTTTGAAATGGAAGGCCTTCGCGGTCATTGCGGCCTTTCCGTTTAACTCGGCGAGCTTCACATCCTTTGCACAACCTGTGACGACAAAATCACCGGCGATTTGCTCGTCGTGATGACCGGGTTTAAAACGGCCGCGAGCCGAAAAGGTATCCATTCCCAAAAACGCCTCCGGCGAAACCAGAGCAAGATCGACCTTGAGGACAGGCCGGGTGAATCCGGCCGTTATCGCCCCCCGGAGGCGCCCGTACGGGGACGAGAAAACCATATCGCGCAGAGTCAGATCCCCGTGACACCAAAGGACGGAAGCCTGAAGAGACATATCGGCCCATCGTAAATCCCCTGAACGTGCGGTGTAGGAAAGATTGTCCACCTTGAATTTTTTGATCGAGAAATCAAACAGGGATGCAACTCCCGAAACCTTCGGCCATTCGAGGCCTCCTTCAGTCTTGGCGGGCCCTTTCAGATTGACCCCCTGCATAGTAAGTTCGTCAACGGCAACCGTTCCAAGAACGAGCCTGTAAAGGCTCCAGGCGCAGTCCACTCTGGAAACCTCCGCTTCAAAGTCCTTCAGCGTCAAACGAACGCCGGATAAACGGAAGCGGTCGAGAAGCCTTCCTTCGACACCGGCTGCCGATATTCCAACCGGGGTATAACGCGAAACGGATTCCAGCACCCAGCGGATCCCGTCCTCGGTCCCGAGAACCCATGCCGCACCCCGCCAGCCCGCGTAAATCAAGGTTCCAAGTACAATTATGATGATTCCATAAAGCGTAAAGCGTTTCACATCCCGAACCCTACCGTAAAATGGAGACGAAAACCAGGATCATCAATGCCGATCTGGCGCGCGACGGAGAAATGGAGTCCCCCTACCCTCGTATAGTAATGCAGGCCGACGCCGACGCCCTCGTATACCCTGAAGTCCTTAAAGGAATCAAACGCATTGCCGGCATCGTAAAAAAGCGAAACCCCCCAGGCATCCGACAGCGCCCTTTCAACCTCGACGCTGCCGAAAACAACGTGCTTTCCGCCGACGACCTCGCCGTTTGCATCAGTTGGCCCGAGGGACTGATAGGAATAGCCCCGGACACTTTGATCCCCGCCGGCAAAAAACCTAAGGGAAGGCGGAAGTTCGCCGAGTGGATCGCCGAGAAGTGAGGCCGCCGCCTTCGCCCGCGCACGGAGCGAAATTTTCGCGGGGAGCGGCAAAACAAAGCCTCCCTCGGAAACAACCTGAAACAATTGCAGATTCGAACCCAAAATCTCGTCCGTCCCACGCACTTCGAGCGCATAATGAAATCCGCTGTGGGGACGGGGCGCATCACGATACGAATTGCCCCAGACGCGGATCCCCGGCATCACAAGCCGCGCATCCGATTCCTGGGTTCCGACGGTGTATTCCTCATACTGCATTTTCGCATACGCCGTGACGAACACCTCCTTTTTAACGCAGCTGGTCTTCTCGAACTGGACCGCGATAAAATTGCTTTCGTATGTGGAAACATCCTCCCTCTGAATGTTCACCCGCAGGGCTTTCGAGCCTCTCACATCTTCGTGATCCGGCAGTATGTAGCTCGTGGCCAAACCCTGAAGGCGTTCGGCAAGATACAGATTGGAATGCAATTCATGGCCGAGACCGAGCATGTTAAGATCACGGTAACTAAGGCTCGCACGCGCCCCTGTGTCCGTTCCATAACCAATACCCTGACGAAGTCTGCGGCGCGGCCCCTCCTCCAGAAAGACCCTGATCGGAATCCCTGCTCGGGTTGTCTCGTCCTTTTGCGGAACGACATCAACCTTCCGGAAGCGCTCGGAATTAATGAAGTTCATCTGGGTTTCGCCAATCTTTTCATAGGAAAATGTATCGCCTTCTTTAAACGTCAAATAACGCCGCAGAAATCCCTCCTCGTATCCCGGCGCCCCCTCTATCGTCGTCCCACCGAAAAAATATCTTTTGCCTGTGTCCATCTCCAGATCTATTTGAGCCGTCAGCGCATCCTCTGCGACCGAAATCCGGTGAACAATGAATGAAGCGTCCAGATAGCCGAGCTCCTGCGCCTGGGAGAGCATCTTTTCTTTAAAATCCTCATACCTCTTTTGTAAAAGAATATCCCCTTTCGTGAGCGGAAATGATTCCGCTACTCTTTTCAATAACTCCTCGGCAGATCCCGGCCCGTGGAGCAAAACACGTACCTGGGTTACGCGCACCGGCTCCCCCGGATCAACGGAAACCTTCAGCAAAAGGTTCCCTTGGGGATCCTCTGCCACACGGATCTCGACTTTTGCGTTGTAGTAACCAAACGGTTCCAGCGCCGTTCTGACCTTTTTTCCCGCCTGGAGCGCGAGACGCTTTTGCATCCTTTCGTCAAGACGCCCTCCGGCGATAAACTCTTCCGGAACGGACAGCGCGGCCGTTATGTTATCGCGGAGACCACCCTCGACGCCTTCGACAACGATCGTCAACGAACCGGCGGCAAACAGGCGCGACGAAAAGACAAGCAAAAAAAGAAGGAGGAAGCAAACTGGTTTATATCTTGCCATCGACAAATGGATCGGATTATCCTTATTATAAAACCGCACGCTCGGAAAAACTTTTATTCGGGGCTCTGGGTAAGCTTTTCGTAGAGATGAAGTATGCCGAACGGTACTTTTTCTGCCGCAACGTCCGGCTTCGCTCATCGGAATCCTTTTCAAACGCGCTCCAAAGAGGTGAAGGCATTCTCGACGATACGCATTGCCTCGTCTATTATCTGCTTGAGATGGTCTTCCCCTATGAAGCTCTCTGCATATATCTTGTATATTTCTTCTGTTCCGGACGGCCTGGCCGCAAACCATCCGTTCGGGGCCACAACCTTCAAGCCGCCTATCTCGGCGTTGTTGCCCGGCGCGCGGGTCAGGCGGGCCAGCACAGGCTCCCCGGCAAGGCTGACGGCCGAGACCATCTCGGCCTTCAGATTCTTCAGGGCCTTTTTCTGCTCCTCCGTCGCCGGGGTGTCAATTCTAATTGAATATGACCTGCCGAACCGATCTTCGAGCTCGTGATAAAGTTCCGCCGGATCCCGGCCGGTTTTGGCCGTTATCTCAGCGGCAAGAAGCCCCATGATGATTCCATCCTTATCGGTCGTCCATACGGAACCGTCTTTTTTCAAAAACGACGCACCCGCGCTCTCCTCGCCTCCAAAACCATAGTCCCCCTGCAAAAGGCCCCCTGCAAACCATTTAAAGCCGACCGGAACCTCGGAAACCTTTTTCCCGATCTTCTCGGCAATGCGGTTTATCATCGACGTGGTTACAACGGTCTTTCCGATCGCCGCCTTTTTCTTCCAGCCCGGACGATTCCTGAAAAGAAACCAGACCGCGGCCGCGAGGTACTGATTCGGGTTCATCAGCCCCTCGGCTCTTGTGACGATGCCGTGACGGTCGGCATCGGTGTCGTTTCCGAAGGCAATATCAAATCTGTCCTTCAAATTGACGAGGCCTGCCATCGCGTAAGGAGACGAGCAATCCATTCGTATCTTTCCGTCCTTATCCACCGTCATGAACGAGAAGGTCGGATCAACGATCCGGTTTACAACTTTAAGGGAAAGCCTGTAGTGATCGGCAATCGGTTCCCAGTAATCAACTGACGCGCCGCCCAGCGGATCTGCACCCATTTTAAGACCCGAACTCCGAATCGCGTCCATATCAAGTACGTTTTCAAGATCGAGGACATACGGCTCGACATAGTCATACTCACGGACATAGCCGGATTTTAAAGCCCTTTCGAAAGGCATCCGGCGGATTTTTCCCGCCCCGCCGGCAAGCAGTTCGTTGGCCCTCCTTTCGATCACCGCCGTTGTTGCGGTATCCGCCGGTCCTCCGTCCGGAGGATTGTATTTCAGGCCGCCATCCTCGGGAGGGTTATGGGACGGCGAAATGATCACGCCGTCGGCCAATCCTCTTTTCCTTGCTCTGTTATAACTGACAATCGCATGGGAAATGACAGGCGTCGGCGTGTAGCGGAATCCCCGTTGCACCATCACAGTTATCCGCTGAGCGGCAAAAACCTCCAGCACCGTTGCGATGGCCGGATCCGAAAGGGCGTGCGTATCCATGCCGATAAACAAAGGGCCGCTGAAACCCTTTGTCTTCCGGTATTCAGAAATGGCTTTGCATATCGCGACAATATGATCCTCGTTGAAGCTGTTTTTCAGCGACGATCCCCTGTGCCCCGAGGTGCCGAAGACGACCCTTTCGGCCGGATTCGAAACATCCGGCTTCTGTGTGTAATACGCCGAAACGAGCCTGGGGATATTAGCCAGAATCGATCTCGGAGCCCTTCTGCCGGCAGCTTGATGAACGTCCAATTTTTCCTCCAAAATTTTGCCACGGCTGCATCTGTCAAAAAGCGGGGACAAACCTGCAAGCGATTTACAGAATTGCCTGCGACGCTCGTAGAACCGAAGAAAAACTGTTTCCTAAAATGCTTATACAACCTTCAGCATTGTGAAATCAAGGAATTCCGCCGCACCTAAAGACAGCGTGCCTCAAACGTTTTTTGCTCTTTGCATGACAGACGATCGGGATATTAAAGTCCCACCAGGATGCACCGCCGGCACGTTCCGCTCAGCATCCGGAAATCTTGAACTTCTATTCCGGGAGGAAAAGAACATTGACAAAAAACGAAGATCATTGACACCCTGCTTTCGACAGTACATTTTGACGCAACCGTTAAACACATCTCTCATCGGCATCTTCCAGACGGCCGTGCTGACAAGAAATGGCGGACTTGCCGCGACGATCCCGTTCGCTGTACTGCGTCAG
>DYLD01000028.1:0-4418 GCA_020722315.1 Syntrophus aciditrophicus | reverse complement strand
AATAGATGTTACGACAAAGTAACAAGGCTGGTCCCCACAATCACAATAATTCCGCGTAGAAAAACCGAGATTGTTACTCAGAGGTAACATGTCGATCCGTATTTTCTCGTCGTCATCGCTGCCGGATGTTGTAACTTATGAACTATATTAGCTTATCAGAAATGGCATACATATCGCTGATCTGATAGGCAGGAATAGGAACAATACCGGCTCATTGGTAAAACCTGGGATTGCGATGATAAGGAGGTTTGGGTTATGCGAGTTACCCGCAGGGTTTTCTTGAAGGTATCCGGGACGGTGCTGGCCGCCGGCGGTATCGGCATCAACATCAAGCCTGTATACGCCCATGCACGGTCGTTGAAGATCAGATACGCGCGAAAGACGACGACTGTCTGTCCCTATTGTTCGGTCGGGTGCAGCATCATCGTCTCCACGACGAGTTACGGCAAGATCATCAATACCGAAGGCGATTCCGCCAGCCCGATCAATCAAGGCGCACTGTGCAGCAAGGGAAGTTCGCTCTACCAGTTGAGCGCGGCGAATCCAAACCGTTTGAGAAAACCTCTCTACCGTGCCCCCTTTGAATCCGAATGGAAAGAGGTTTCCTGGGAATGGGCACTCGACAAAATAGCCCGCAATATCAAGGAAAGCAGGGATAAAAGCTTCCGAAAAACCAACGCCAAGGGGCAGGTGGTCAACCGCACCGAGGGGATCGCCTCGGTCGGCAGCGCCGCAATGGACAATGAAGAATGTTATCTCTATCAGAAATTCCTGCGGGGGTTGGGCCTGGTCTATATCGAACACCAGGCCCGTATCTGACACAGCGCTACCGTAGCGGCTCTGGCAGAGTCGTTTGGTCGCGGCGCGATGACAAATCACTGGATCGATTTCCAGAACAGCGATTGCATCCTGATCATGGGCTGCAACCCCGCATCGAACCACCCCGTAGCCTTCAAATGGATCACAAAGGCGTCCGAACGAGGGGCGAAGATCATCTGCGTGGATCCAAGATTCACCCAGTCGGCGGCAAAGTCCGATATCTATGCCCCTCTGAGATCCGGCACTGATATTGCGTTTCTCGGCGGCATGATCCGATATATTCTGGAAAACAACCTGATCCAGAAAGAGTATGTCCTAAATTATACCAATGCGGCTTTTCTGGTCAATCCGGCCTTCAAGCTTCCCGGCGACAACGGCGGCGTCTTTTCCGGCCTGACGGGCGGAACCTACAATAAGGCCTCGTGGAGCTTTCAGACGACAGGCGACGGCCGCATCAAGAAGGACCCTTCCCTGCAGGATTCGAATTGCGTCTACCAACTGCTGAAAAGGCACTATGCACGCTATACGCCCGACGTTGTTTCGAGCATCACCGGAACCCCCAAAGAAAAACTCCTCGAGGTTTACAGGGAATTTACAAAGACGGGCCGTCCGGACAGGGCGGGGAACATCCTTTATGCGATGGGCTGGACGCAGCATACGGTAGGCACTCAGAATATCCGGACGATGTCGATCATTCAACTTCTCCTTGGAAACATAGGGGTTGCCGGAGGCGGCGTCCAGGCGCTCCGCGGGGAATCCAACGTTCAGGGATCAACCGATCACGGTCTTCTTTACCACATCCTGCCGGGTTATCTGGGGGTGCCGCGCGCATCCGACGCAACACTGGCTGTCTACAACGCAAAAAGAATACCGAAAACAAATGAACCCAACAGTCTCAACTGGTGGAAGAACTACCCGAAATACAGCGCGAGCCTTCTGCGCTCTTTTTACGGCCCCCAGGTGCCGCTGGATGAAGCCTACGCGTATTTGCCGAAACTGGACGACGGCGCCGATTATTCGTGGCTTACGCTGTTCGATCAGATGTACAAGAAAAAATTTACCGGCTTTTTCGCGTGGGGGATGAACCCGGCCGTAAGCGGTGCGAACATCTTTAAGGTACGAAAGGCCCTGGCAAACCTGGACTGGATGGTCAACGTAAACCTCTTCGACAACGAAACCGGCCATTTCTGGGGCGAGCCGGGAACAGACCCGAAGAAGATCAAAACGGAGGTCTTCCTTCTCCCCTGCGCCGCGTCGTTCGAAAAGGAGGGAAGCATTACAAACAGCGGCCGGTTGATGCAGTGGCGCTACCGGGCGGTGGACCCGCCCGGAGAGGCGCGCCCGGACGCGGAAATCATCAACGAGCTCTATTTCAGGGTCAGGGAACTCTACGAACAAGAAGGGGGACCGCTGAAAGAGGCCATCACAAAGCTGAGCTGGAATTACGGCGATCAGTTCATCGAGGGCAGGCTTGCTCACGTGGACATCTGGGCGGTTGCGAAAGAGATCAACGGCTACTTCCTTGAAGACAAAATCGATCCGGTATCGAAGCGGGCATTCAAGAAGGGGGAGCTGGTTCCTTCGTTCGCGTTCCTCCAGGATGACGGTTCGACATTGTCGGGGAACTGGATCTACTGCAACTCGTTCGCCGGAGGGAAAAATATGGCGGCCAGAAGGGACACGAAAGATCCCTCCGGCATCGGGCTCTATTCCGGATGGGCGTGGAGCTGGCCTGTGAACCGCAGAATCATTTACAACGGCGCGTCCGTCAACGCCGCGGGGCAACCCTGGAACTCGAAGCATCCGGTAATAACATGGGACGGGAAAAGGTGGGTCGGCGATGTGCCGGACGGCGTCGGCGACCCCGGCTCAGGACGGCCCCCGTTCATCATGAAGCCGGACGGCGTGGCAAGCCTGTTCGGTCCGGGGCTTGCGGACGGCCCGTTCCCGGAACACTATGAACCGCTGGAAAGCCCGCTCGCGAAGAACATCCTCTCGCCGCAGAGAGTCAGCCCGGTAGTCAAGAGATGGGACAAACCGGGGGTTGGCTGTGAGATGGATAAAGCCAGAAGCGCAGATGCGTTGTTTCCTATTGTCTGCACAACCATCCGGGTCAGCGAGCACTGGCAGTCCGGCGTTATGACGCGCTGGCAGCCCTGGCTGGTCGAAATGCAGCCCGGCTTCTTTATCGAGATCAGCGAGGAGCTTGCCGCCCAAAGGGGAATCAAAAACGGCGATAAGGTCTTAATCCGATCCGCCCGCGGCGATGCGGAGGCGATAGCGATGGTAACCCCCCGGATTAAACCCTTTCAGATTGCGGGACAGATCGTGCATGAAGTCGCGATCCCCTGGCACTTCGGCTGGGCAACTTCATTGACAAGGGAATACAAAAAGACTGACCCAAGACCCGAATTTTTCACAAGCGGAAACGCGGCCAATAGGCTGTCGCCAAGCATCGGGGATGGCAATACGATGATCCCGGAAAGCAAGGCATTCATGGTCAATATCTTTAAAAGCGGGGTGGCAGGATGAAAGAGAAAATGATCGTCATAGACGTGTCGAAATGCATCGGCTGCCGGAGTTGCCAGGTCGCATGCAAACAGTGGAATGAGCTGCCGGCAGTAACTACGCTAAACACCGGCAGCTATCAGAACCCGCCCGATCTTAGGCCGCACACGTGGACCCTGGTTCGTTTCCGGGAAATCGTCGAAAGGAAGGACGGTAAAATCCACTGGTTTTTCTGGAAAGACAGTTGCATGCATTGCAATGACGCAACCTGCATGAAGGTATGTCCTGTAGAAGCGATATCCCGTTCGGAAACAGGGGCCATTGTCACGGATTACAATAAATGCGTCGGCTGCCAGGCCTGCGTCGAAGCCTGCCCGTTCGGAAGGCCTCGATACTGTGAAACCGAAAACAAGTCCTACAAGTGCAATCTCTGCGTCGACCGAATCGAAAACGGCCTCACTCCGGCCTGCGTCAAGGCCTGCCCGACGGGGGCGCTTCAATTCGGAGACAAGAAGGAAATGATTGAATATGCATACAAACGGGCCGGCGAGCTCGGAGGGGAGGCCTCCGTTTACGGAGACAAGTTTTTCGGGGGAACGCATGTTATCTATGTCCTGGACAAGGACGTAAAGTACTACAATACGCTCCCGGCAAAACCGAAGATCGCCTCTTCCGTGATATTCTGGAGGGACGTGTTAAAACCGCTCAGGCCCTGGGAAGCCGCGGCCGTTGTCGCAGCGATGCTGTCCGGATTTTCCCGCAAACGAATCACCCACAACGAGGATCGGCAAACCCAAAACCGGACATGAGATCCCCCTGCGCATCTCCTTTCGATCCTGAACCATATTTATTTGCCGGGCATCGGCTCGCGGTGTCCGGCATCTTTTTGCCGGCGGTCCGAAGGCCGCCGAATACTTTCGCTTCCTTGACAGGCTTATCCTTGGGGATCTAATATGCATTCATGAGTCGTCCGGCTGATGCGCGTCCGCTGTAATGAGAGCTTTGAAAAACGCTGCCTTCGCGCTCATAAATATTTTTCGACCCCGCAGAGTCTCGCTACGGCGGCAAAGCCTAAACGCTCTCTAATGTTT
>DYLD01000203.1 GCA_020722315.1 Syntrophus aciditrophicus | reverse complement strand
AAGGTGTGAGAGTCATGGGATGGCGGCACTTTGGGGTCAGGTCTTGCTTTTTGCCTTTTTTTGGGAGCTGAAACCCAATGGGATAAATAGCGACAGAGCCCCTGTTATTATGCCGAGAATATCACGCGCCATAGCCGTGGGCTACCCCCACCACATCACCCAGCGGGGCAATTACCGCCAGACGGTCTTCAACGAGGCTAAGGACTACGCCCATTACCTGGAATTGCTTGTCCTCTACGCCCGTCGTCACGATTTTCAAATCTGGGCTTACTGCCTCATGCCGAATCACGTCCACATCGTCGGCGTGCCCGGCGCCGAAGACTCGCTGTCAAGCGTTTTCAGGACTGTTCACATGATGTATTCCCAATATTTCAACCATAAGGCCAACGCCGTCGGCCATCTCTGGCAGGGCCGATATTACTCCTGCGCCCTGGATGAGCGCCATGCTTACGCGGCGGTTCGGTATGTGGAGCTGAACCCGGTGCGTGCCGGACTGGTTGCCTCCGCAGAGGATTATCCGTGGTCGAGCGCGAAAAGTCATGTGAACCGGGTTGCCGATCGTGTACTTTCCGGAGTCAGTTTTCTCGACGATAGGGTAAGCGACTGGAGAGCATACCTGCAGGAAACCCCCGACGCCGAGGTGCAAGCAAGGCTGCTTAAGTCAACCAGAACGGGCCGCCCCTGTGGTGAAAAAGACTTCGTTGCGAAATTGGAAGAAAAGCTCGGCCGCAGATTTGTCACGCTCCCGCCGGGACGTCCGTTTGCCGTAAAGAATCCGGGGTCAGAGACGGAAAAATAATAGGGGCTCTGTCCCTATTTATTTCTGGACTCTCTCACTGCCGCAAGAATATCCTTTGTGGTTGCTTTCGTCTGGATTCCCGGAACGTCAAAGGGCGATTTTTTATCTTTCCTGAAAATGACTGAAAATGTTTCTCCGCCCTTTCTTTTGATAACGACCTCTTCCTTTCGGGCGGTATCGAGAACATGAGTAAGACGCTGTCTCGCTTCAGAGTATGTGTAAACCTTCATGATATATCCTCATTCCAAAATTGTAATTCCTAACTCGCGGGCTATCCGTTGCATGGCCATGTCCAGCGTAAGCAACGGGCTATGGAGGTCTTTGGCGCATTGCAGGAAATATGCATCGTATGCGTACAGGTTAAATTGAATGGCGATGCTTAATGCCTTTCCTATGTCGGCAGGTCTCAGATCGACAGGTATTTGTTGGATAGCCCCCCACGCTGATAAGACTTCTTCCTTTGCCAAGGTATTTTTTTTCATCATCGCCGTTAATGCATTCCCGATTTCAAACGGTAAAACATCAGGCGCGATCAACTCATGGCCTTCGGTAAGCTCAATAATTCTGATTCGCTCAGGCTCATTTAAGGCAACGGCGATGAATGTATTTGTGTCAGCAACGATTTTCATGGGTACAATTGTACGTGCAGTGCCCCCTTTTGTCAACATAGGAATTTTGGGGTCAGGTCTTGCTTTTTGCCATAAATAGGCGCTGGGAAAAAAAGGGACAGAGCTCTGTTTTTTGTTGCGGTGCAAATGAGTCTATGCTATTAGACCAAAATGCCTGCATTTGGTCTAAAGTAATATACTTATCGAGGTGAGCGATGCTTGATGTTCTGGAAAGCGCCAAAAGGCTGTCGTTGCTGAAACTGCGCCAGACCATTCCGGAGTACAGAAGGGGTCTGTTCGGCGATATCGTGGGCGCAACTGCCCGCATTACCGGGATTTACGGAAGCCGGGGGGTAGGGAAAACCACCCTGCTTGTTCAGTTGCTCAAGGCTTCCGCCGTCGATGCCGACAAAAAGCTCTACATCTCCTGCGATCACCCGATTTTCAAAGGGGTTTCCCTGTTTGATTTTGTTGACGAATTCAGCAAAAGAGGCGGTGAACTGATCGCAATCGACGAGATACACGAGTCCGTCGATTTTGAATCCCAGCTCAAGTCGATCTACGATTTTTTGGATATCAAGGTCCTGTTTTCCGGCTCGTCGGCCGTCAGGATCACCAGCCCGGATTTCGCGCGACGCTTTTCGATGCACCATCTGCCGATACTGTCGTTTCGTGAATACCTGGAAATTGCGGAAGGCCTGAAGCTGGAATCCTTCACGCTCGAAGAGATCCTTTCCCACCATGAAAACATCACGCACGGCATTCTTGCATCGCTGGGAAACAAAAAAATACTGGCGCTTTACGACGGATTCGTCCGGGAGGGGTGCTACCCGTTTTATTTCGAGGACAAAACGAAATACATTGACAGAATCGGCGAGACGATCAATACCATTCTTCACACCGATCTGGGACGGATTTTCTCCGTGGCGCCGGATAAAATCGACACCCTGAAGAAACTGCTTTTGACGATCTGCGTTTCAAAGCCGCTGGAGCTGTCCATCGACAGGCTGGCTTCCACAGTTGGGATCACCAAGACAACTTTATACAAGTATATCGATTATCTCGGACGAGCCGAACTGGTGCGTCACATCAGCCACGAGGCCAAACGATTCGCCGCAATGCGAAGGCCCGATAAACTTTACCTGGCAAATACCAATCTCTTTTCAGCTCTTTGCATGGAAAGCGAAAAGGGGACGATCAGGGAGACCTGGTTTGCGAGCATGGTCGGCAGCTCCCACGCATTGCATTACCCGGAAAGGGGTGACTTTCTTGTCGATGAGAAATGGCTCTTCGAGATCGGCGGAAAGACAAAAGGATTTACGCAGATAAGAGACGCGGCCGATGCCTTTGTCGTTGCCGATGATACGGAGATCGGAACCGGCAGAAAAATTCCCCTCTGGCTTTTTGGTTTTCTTAAATAGAACTTTGGGGTCAGGTCTTGCTTTTTGCCATAAATGAACCTTTGAGGCGCAGCGCCCTGTTTGTGATTACTGTTGATTATTTGATGAACATGATGTAGATATGCATTGCAATTCTACATCACGGTAGGCACAATGCAATTGTCCAATAGCCAAATCATACCCAGGCTGCTTCAGCGGCCAAAGCGACCCTTTTTCTTGTTTGGCCCCCGGGGAACAGGTAGAGCACATGGCTGCAACAGGCGCTTCCTGATGCCTTCCGGCTAGATCTGCTCGATGCCTCGCTTTTTCTCGAACTTTCCCGCGACCCTCACCGGCTTGAGGCATTGATCGGCGGGCAGCCAGTCGGCGCCTGGATCGTTCTTGATGAGATCCAGAAAGTCCCCCCCTGCTGGACGAAGTTCATCGTCTTATGGGGCTGGGAAAGTGGAATTTTGCCCTTTGCGGATCTTCCGCCCGTAAACTGCGCAGGGGAGGGGCCAACCTGCTCGCCGGTCGGGCGCTGACATTATCGATGGAGGGCTTCTCGGCCGCCGAGCTGGGATAAATAGGGACAGCAACTCTTTTTCCGACGTGGTAATCACGGACTGAACCCTATTCCCCCGTCCTTTGGTAATTAGGGACTGTGGAAAATAGGGCGCTCTCCCTCTTTTTTTATATTGAGAGACCTTTGAAAAACGGTGCCTGAAGCGCAAATTTATTGATTTTTCTTAGGTACCCCGCCGTCGCAGCAAGGCTG
>DYLD01000202.1 GCA_020722315.1 Syntrophus aciditrophicus | reverse complement strand
CGGCGAGCGTCCGCACCAGTCGCTGGGCAACCGGACGCCGAATGCGGTCTATGCCAATGGCAACGGCGGTGGGGCAAGTATCCCGGACTATTTCGGCGGCGTGCGGGGAGATTCCCCCGCTCCGCTACGCTGCGCGGAAGAATCTCCCCGCGCAACAACAGGGCAGCGCTGTTCCGCTGCGACTGAAGCAATGGACGCAGCTTAAACTCGGGTGAAATCTGTCTTGACAAAGGGGTCCAGTTCACTCCTTGACAGTCCAATCCCAATTGTGATATGTATTTTTATAGGATTTGGGAGAGATGGAGTCTGGAGATTTTGGCCCACAAATCTGCGTTTACTGGTCACCCTGCACCTCAATCCTTGGAAAGCGCGCTTATCACCCGGACTAAACCCTTTTGCAACTGTCTCAATATGGAGTCAATCTCAAACCTTCTGGGGGTCATTATGAAAAGGAGACGCCAAAAAACCCGATATTTGGCCACCGGGCAGTTATCTTACTGCTTGGTGGCCTTCGCCTCTAAAAACTCTTCCAAATCTCAAACCTTTTTTCGGCTGTCATGCTGGTTTTCTCATTGAAAAGATTGCCGGGGTGACTTCCCCTTCAAGGACTTAAAGTCAGGAGCAGCCGCTACAGAGCGGAAGAATTAAGGCCACCTTGTGACGCTGACATATTTATCCCCTTTTTCTTCTTTTTTTTCTTCCTGGCTGAAGCTTTGCATGGAAGGCTATGTTTTGATGGTCTCGTACAAAAAAACAAAAACGCGCCCATAACATACTGATTACAGGGGATGAATTCGAGAAAAAGACCGCTTTTTAACCTGCTGCATGAAAAAATTAAACGATTACTGGAGGAGATCAATGGAAAGCTTACGTTATCTTTGGAAAGCAATACTCTTTCTCGGAATCGCTGTGGTCCTGAGTGCCGGTGTGCCGGCCCAGGCCAAAATGGTAACCGTCAACGGCGAGAAATATGACATTGCCGAACCTGGGGAGTTCATCCCCAACGAGGTGGTTGTCAAGCTCAAAAGCGGCTTTTCGAAGGACACCATCAAAGACTTGGCGATGCAAGTGCAGGGCAAGGTTAAGGGCCACATCCGGGAATATGACCTTTTTCTTTTACAGCTCCCGATGATTTTGGAGGAAGAGGACCAGAAGGCCCAGGTCGAAGAGGCCGTAGCCGTCTTGGAGCATTTCCCCCAGGTGGAAGCTGTCTTTCCCAATTACAAATTCAGCATCCCCAAACCGGTGGATCAAGCCCTGTCAAACGTGAAGGACCGGCAGTACGATGCCCGGGCCACTGAAGAAATGGCGTCTGAAATCGGGCAGGTGGGCGCCCTGGGGGTTGTAGAGGACTACCAGTGGCATCTGGACAAGGTGCGTTATTATCTAGCCGGGACGCCCCCAACCAGTGCCCCCGGAATCGCCATCATTGATACGGGGGTGGACTACTTGCACCCGGACCTGAGCGGCAAAGTGAATTTGGGATGGGATTATGTGGACAATGACTCCGACCCCATGGACGAACACGGCCACGGCACGCACTGCGCCGGCATTGCGGCCGCCAAAGGGACTTACATGGTGCGGGGCATCTCCCCCACCAGCAGAATCCTGGCAGTCCGGGTTTTAAACCAATATGGGAGCGGCTCATATTTCAACATAGTCCAAGGGGTCGTCTATGCCCGAACTCGTGTAAAGATCCTCAGCCTAAGCCTCGGGGGTTACCTCGTTGAAGGCTCCAGCGCGTATAATTGGCTCAAGAAGGTCTTTGACGACACCGTGGCCATGGGCAGGGTGGTCTGCGTTGCGGCAGGCAATGAGGCTGATGACGAACTTTTCTACTACGCCTTCCAAACATCCAAATACCGGCCGGTACCTGCCTGGTTTCCCTCGTGCTTCACGGTGGGGGCCACCAACGAGGTGGACTGCCGGGCCTATTTCAGCAACTATGATGTGGGTAGCGCCGGGGGCAAGACCTATAATTTTCATTTCGTGGACATTGTGGCCCCGGGCTGGAATATCCTCTCCACCTTTCTGGATGGCCAGCTGCAACGCCTAAGTGGCACCTCCATGTCCTGCCCCCTGGTCGCCGGGGCTGCGGCTCGTGTATGGCAAAAATACCCTTCGTATACCAGAGCCAACGTGGAATCGCGCTTGACAAGTCAAGGTAGTTATGTTGCTCCGCACCAGGGGTTCCCCACCTCCGAGAGGCGGGTGGATCTGATGAAGGCCCTGGGCCTATCCCAAACGGGATTTGTGGGAATCGTATACGATGGCCAGACCGGGAAACCCCTTTATTATGCCACTGTCAGGGTTTATGACGGCTCCACCTTGGTGAAAACGGTCTATACCGACCGCTCTGGGATGTTTGTGGTCACCGGCTTGTCCGGGGGAAAAACCTACCAGATGTACTTCTCCAGGTCAGGGTTCGCTACCCGCGGTTATTCCGCCTTAGCCAGCACGGGGAACATGAAGGACATATATTTCCCCATGGCGCTCCCCAAGCTCCAGCCCAGCGGCCGGTGGAGCATCATGATCTCATATCACAGCTGGCACCCTGGGTTTATTGATGCCTGGTATACCTATCCCAGCAGGCCATCGTGGTATCCTTACAATTGGGATGAGGCCCCGGGCACCTATTTCGGCGCCCGGCTTTCCGTGCCTGGTTCTGGGTTGATTGACACATCCCATCGCGGCTCTCTGACCCAAGCGCCTTACGCCGCCATGACCACGGACGCTTGGGACTTTACCAACCCCGTGACCAACTTTGTCATCAGCAGAGTGCAAAGCGGCACCTACAAGATCTGGACCAGGTTGGACAACATCAACGATTATTATTATGAATGGGGCAAATACAAGGACGTCAGTGGCAAAAACTATTCCCGGCCCACCGCCTATATTTGTTACGGCTCCGCGGTGAAGGGAGTGGTTTACGCCAACGCTGCCACGGGCAGTGGTGCCTACTGGTATATCGGCGATATCGTCGGGGGCACGTTCACCATGAAAAATGTGTTGCGAACCACCCAGCCATAAAGGTTAAATGGTCCCGGCGGTCGGCGGTTGCAAATTCGACCGCCGCCCCTAATGCCTCCCGGCTCCACCCGGAGCCGGGAGGATTTATTTTTCGGACAGGAAGATATCATGGGATTGAGCCGGGTCGGGCTTCTGACCGCCTTGATGTTGCTGGCTTTTGGTCTTTTCGGGGGAGCAGCGCTGCCGGATCAAAGGAAAGAATTTCCTCCCGGATCGCCTGACCGGGAAACGCCTGAGGAATTTATCCCTGGGGAAGTGCTCCTTCAGCTTAAGCCCGGCGCCTCCGAGGAGGTGACCCGATCTCTGGCAGCCCAGATTCAGGCCAGGGTAATCGGAAAGATTCCAGAATATTATCTCTACCTTTTAAAATTTCCTGCGGCGGCTGACCGGGCCGCCCAAAAAGACCAGATTGATGAGGTTATCAAGAAACTTCAGGCCCATCCCCAGGTGCAAGCCGCCTTTCCCAATTACCGCCTCCGCATTCCGCCGCAGCCCGTCTTTCCTCCCCCTCGAAAGCCCGATTTCTAACCGGGGCGTGCATCCTGAGACCGTTGTAAGAGGAAAAAAG
>DYLD01000201.1 GCA_020722315.1 Syntrophus aciditrophicus | reverse complement strand
GTATTCGAGCTCAGTCAGCCGTTCCAGGTGGACCCGCACCTGGTCATAGGTCCAGCCGATGTCGTCAAGAATGGACCGGCGGTGAAAGCGGTAGGCGGTCTGGCTGATGCCCAGCTTCTCGCACGCCTTTCGGACCATCTCTTCCAGCAGCAGCCGAAAGCGCCTGGTCTGCGGGGGCAGTTCGTCCAGCGACCGGCCCAGGATTTCATGCATGAGGTGGTTGGCCAGCCCCTCCAATAAAGCACCGCCCCGGACATATGTACAGCCCCTATGTTCAAAATGTCAGACCCTCTTGTTACTCACGCCAAGGATCGACACCGGGCGCCTTCCGGAGGTCGGGAAACTGACGGGCAAGAGCGGTCATGATTTCGGGCGGGTTGCGGATCATTCGGCTACCTCCGGTAAAAATTGATCAGGCCCGGTTATTCCGAAATTGGTTCCTTGGTGGCCGGGGGCTTGGCGGAGATCCGCTCCAGGACAATCTTTTGCATTTTCATCCTGACCATCATCGAGGAAAACTTGCTCTTCTGAAGGTCCGGCGGAAGGCGTTCAACAGCCTGTTTCCGGAGTTCCGTAAGCTCGGTTTCTGAAAGGGCCTGCAAGATTGTTTCCGCCTTCGCGCGGTTCTCCGCTTCCTTGGCCAGGCGCTTCGCTTCCTCCCGCTTCTTTTCCTCTTCCTCTTCGCGGCGGCGATCCGCGAGGGCCTTTTCCGTTGCCTTCAAATCTTCGTTTTCCTGGTATGACAGGCCGAAATCCCCGACAAGGGCTTTCGAGAGATACGCGCCGTAGTTTCCCTGCCGGCCTGGATTGCTTCCCGGTTTCACGGCGTTTGACTTCACGTTCGTGTAACTGATGTTCCGGGCTACAAAGTCATACCCGTATTCCCGAAGTGCCCTTTGTATCACCTTTTGAAGGGATTTCATTTCCCGGAACTTTTCCGGAAGCAAGGCAACCAGGCGGTTGAAATTTTCTTCCGTGTCGCCTTCCTCTTTTGGAGGCGGGGCCGCCGATCCGCACGATGGGGCTTCCCGTTTCAGCGGTTTTAATTTTTCAATTGGAGCTTCACAAGCAATTGCAGGTGATTCGGGAAACGAGATCAATTGTTCTTTTGGAGTGTTTTTAGCTATGAAAAAACGAAGACTGGTGACCCTCTTTCCTTCTTTCATTTCCGTGAAGGTGAAAGCTACATCAGTCCTTTCGGCTAGTTCTCTTTGGGCAACAAGAATTACCTTGTTCTTGAAATTCCCGTAAAGCGGGTATTCATCCTTTTCCAAACCAAGAATGTGTTTTAAACGATGTATTTCGAAGGTCACTTCCCCAAGGTTTTCAAATCTCTTGAGAAGCTCATAAATCCTTATCGAGTAAGTGCTCCGAAGGTGAACCACATATCCAATATAGTATTTTGTGAAATGCTTTGTCAGCTTCAAGAGGTATGGTTTTAAAACCTGATTGATACAGATTTTTACAGAACCCTTTTCCCCATACTCTGCCGCTTGAATGCAGTTCAAATCAATGTTTCGGCCTTTTTTGTCAACGGTAATCACCCGCTTTATCAGCTTCCGGACGGCTTTTCTAACATCCGTATAAAATCGTTTACTCGTTTCAATTCCTAAGAACTTGGCTAGATCACGAATTTGAAACTTGTACCAAAGGAAATCGACATCCTCGGGCCGGATTTTGGAAATCAACAGGAGAATGATTCGTTGCTCTTGAATACTGAGGCGTTGCCTGGCTTCCACCAGGTCATTTGCTTTTACTACCAAAGCCCTTGGGCTCATTATCAGGCTTAGAGGAAGTTTTTCGGAACCCAAGACTTGAGATTCAGTTTCTTCTGTTGCCATACTTGAATATTTTACCAAATATAACTTTATGGAGCAACAGGTTATAAAAAATCCCCTCAAAAGGTTATAGTTGACCCTCAATCGGTTATAGTTGACCCTCAATCGGTTATAGTTGACCCTCAATCGGTTATAGTTGACCCTCAATCGGTTATAGTTGGGGGTTCTAGATCGGCTAATGATGAGGCTCTCCGGATTCCCTAAATACACAAACAAGATATACAAACAAGACACAAAAAAACAAACATACAAACAGCAGAGTCTAGTACCAGTACGTACAGGGGAGAGTGCCTCCAAATTTTCTGTTTGTTTGTCTGTTTTTTTTCGAAAAGGGAAAGAACACCCCCAAAACACCCTTGGGGGTCATAGGACCCTACCCGGTATTTTTCGACGATCCTAGGGCACCGTAAAGCGAAAAGAACGGGGTTTGGTTTGAGAAGATATCTCCCCTTCGTACAGTGCCCTTGAAGATCCAAGAACCACGAAAAGCGCTTCTGAGAATGAAAAGAAGGATCTTGTTTACATAATCATTATTATCGGGAGGAGGAGGAAACCCGCATCTGGAGAGGAAAGGGCAAAATCCCCTACCCTCTTGAAGATACATCGGTGAGATACACCCTGGGATGAGAGTCTCCCGGTTATTTTTTCGGGGAATGCTTGGCAACCCATGCCAGGAATTCCAGAGGGGTGAAGACGATGATCGGAAAATGGTTCCGAACGGATCGGGTCAGGATGTGATCGGCGTCGATGGAAACCAAAACATCCGCCTGGGAGATGAAAGCACCAGCCAGGACGTGGAGGTCACGGGGTGGGACCAGCGTCGCCCATCGGCGGAATGTTTCCAGAGAAAGATAGGCCGGCAGGATTTCGACCTGGTCAGAATCGAGACCGCGCAAGAATGGTCGGACGGCCGCCTTCCCACGGCGGGCTTTCACCGCCCAGGTTGATTCCTGGAGAACCTCCCGGGAAATGATCAGGGAAAATGCCTGGCGCTCGAGAGCCTCGGCTTTGAAGACGCCGGAAGGGCCCCCCGGCTTCAAAAAGGCCGAGACCAGAACGCAGGCGTCGACAAAAACCCTCACCGGGTAGTCTTCCTCGTCGGGAACTTGTCGGTGGCAAGCCAGCGGTCAACATCGTCGTTCGAGAATTCCCGCACGTGAGGGGAAGGGGGAGCATCCACAAGCGCCTGAAGCTGAGGGGCCGTCATCCGTTCCCCGGTCATGAATACTGGTTTCGGACCCAGGTCGGCCCCGCGGTCGACCAACATGCGGATTGCATCAGCCCGGCACAACTGGAGGGAGGGGTTGGCCTTCTGAAAGTCCCGGATGAAACGGTCAATCTTGCGGAGCAGGCGCACCGGGAAACGGATCGTGAACGCCTGGGCAGGTTCCCCTCTTGGTCTGGCCATGATCAGGCCTCCTTCCGGCATGAGTTATTATAGGTACCTGTTAAGTATCTATCAGGTTGCCGGAAAAGAATCAAGGAGGTTCCCGAGGATGTGGCTAGTCCTTTGTCACCGTCGAGTTTGTATGCGGCCGCGATTTGGGCGGTTGAAGCCCACCCACTCTTGCCAAAATGAGCAACCATAAGTTCAACTGTGACTGAGGACTAGACCTTCGCCGAAAAGGTCGGTTTCTCTCTCTTTCGGTTCACTTCGGTCCCCTCACGACCATGGTCAACACTCACTTTGCTCCTCTCGGGTCAGGAGGTCGGGAAGGCTTTTCGGCGGTTCTTCGCTGTTTCGTGTGGGTTACCCCAAACATGCGGTGTGCCTGCGGGAT
>DYLD01000027.1 GCA_020722315.1 Syntrophus aciditrophicus | reverse complement strand
AATAAAGCGAAGAAGATGGCTCAGCTCAAAAAGGGCAATGGTCAACCAGAGTACTGGGAGGTGCCCCTTCTCGCTGCGTGGCATGAAGTCGAGAGGCTTCGAGAAAATGGCTGGCACGAGCCGTATGAGTCGAGAGGCTCACGTACGGATCTGTGAGGGGCTGGAGGTGAGATTCCTCCGGTCTACCCGGCGAGGAACATCCAATTATTATGCTCGTAGCAGGTTTTAAGGCGGGCTGCTCGGGTAGGAATATGTGGAAATAAATACGTTATTCAAGATGGAACGCAAGATTTCTCAACACCTCATCCAAGATCATTGACAAGAATTATTTGTAACTGTTTCTTGGTTTTTTTCTTTGCTTTCTCTTGCAGTTTTGGTATGCTTTCGTTGATGAATAAAAAGCAGCTGAAAACCCTTGCCGATATTTATGAACAGCCGACCCGTTGTGACGTTTCATGGCATGCGGTTGAATCGCTTTTCAGGGCACTCGGTGCCGATATTTTTGAAGGTAAGGGATCTCGTGTTTCCGTCGTTCTCGACAAACGGGTTTTGGACATCCACAAACCGCACCCACGCGGTGAAATGAAAAAATACGCTGTCGAGAAGATAAGAGATTTCCTATCAATCGTAGGGGTGAAACCATGAGCAAAAACTATTTGAAATACAAAAAGTATGTTGGGTCCGTCCAGTTTGACGCCGATGATCGGATATTTCACGGGCAAGTCCTGGGCATTAATGACACCATCAGCTTTGAAGGTTCGTCAGTGGAAGAACTCGAACAGGATTTCAAGGCGGCTGTCGAACACTACGTTGAAACCTGCCGGAAGATTGGGAAAGAGCCCGAAAAGCCTTTTAAGGGAGCCTTCAACCTTCGCCTTGATCCATCCCTTCATGAGATGCTTGTGACCGGCGCTCTCCGGGAAGGAAAAACCCTCAATGCTTTTGTAAAGGAAGTCCTGAAAAAAGCGCTTAGTGAGATACACCCCTGATTTGCATGGAGACATCCGGGTTGTATGGAGGACCCGCACTTTTATTTGGGTTCATCCGGGCTATGTGTACTGTATGCAAAATACAGAGCATTGCTGAACTTTGCTTTCGCACGGAAGTCAGTGAAATTGGCAAAATAACGGATCTCTAGCTTTGTATTTGAAGTGTTGAATGATTAGAAAAAAAGAAAGTCTCTCACTTTCAGGAAGTTAGAACATCAGCCGACTCTGAAGAAATCATGCATTAGATTCTGCGCCTTTCCTCCCGCATTCATTAATTTGCGCAAAGCTTTTATATGAAAATAGAAAGTCCCCTAATAATATCCATTGTTGTTGCATTGTGTTTTTGGGTTCCATTCCGTGACCCCGTATCCTGATTTTCATCATTCGTTGTGCCCGCCTAAGGGCATGGGGGTTAGTCGGATGAACCCAAAATTTTAACCCCCTTTTTCTTTGTTCATTGATCACATCCCGCGACAAGCCTTACTGGAACGAAAAGGAAATGCAGTGCGCGGGGCAAACATTGTCGGCGCATGCAGGCAGAAGCCCCCGGTCTATCCGTTGGTGGCAGAGGTTGCATTTCTGCGCAATATTCGCTTTCGAGTCAAAATCAATTGCGTCATAGGGGCACGCATCAACGCACAGCCTGCATCCGACACAAAGCTCGTGGTCCATCACGACAATCCCATCGTCCCTTTTCGAGATCGCCCCCTCGGGACAGGCTTCAATGCACGGCGCATCGTCGCAATGGCGACACATCCTGACGTAGAAACAAAAATCCAGCTTTCCGTCGACCGTTTGCGTCCACTGCTCAAGGACAGAGATCAGCTTAACACCGTCGGGGCTTTTCAGCTCCTGCTTGCAGGCCGTCTCGCAGGCCCTGCAACCCCAGCATGCCTTATGATCGATTGTAATCGTCGGTTTATTCATGCGATACGTCTCCTTCGAGTCTCTCGGGGTAAATCCTGCACATAAGGGTTCTAATATGCGTTGCACCCATCGCGGGGTCGCAGTTGGCATAGCTGTTGTCGGTCAGCATATTGATGTTGGACTCCCGCCAGCCGTGTCCGGGGTCTTTGTTTTCCGGAAACCACCAGCCATGTTCGGCCGAAACGATCCGCGGGTCCATCCCGGGGAAAAGTTTCGCCCTCTGCCTTATCTTGCCGCGCGGCGACTCGATTATTACCCAATCCCCCTCGTTGATACCCTCCTTTTTTGCGGCGTCCGGGTGAATTTCGACGACAGGATCCCTGTTAAGTTCCCTCATCCACGGAAGCTGCCTGTTCTCCGAATGGAAAAACCCCGGGATCCTCCTGCCGGTGATGAGAATGTACGGATACTGTTTCACTGTCCCGGGATTGCTGTATGGACTCTCCAGCGGTTCACGGTACCGGGGGAGCGGATCATAGCCCCATTTTTCCAGCATCGTCGAGTAGAGTTCAAACTTGCCGGTGGGCGTCGAAAACCCGACGGTACGATATTTCTGCGGAATCCTTTCCCCGCGCAGATAGTCCAGCTTCTTGAAGTCCCGCCATGTCATCTTGAGCGGCTCCAGAATCCAGTCGAGGGCCTGCTCGAAATTGTCCCACCAGTACTCGCCCTGACCGACCCTGTGGGCGAGGTCATTGAGCATCTCGTGGTCGGAGCGGCACTCTCCGACCTGAATCGCCTTGCGCCTCGGGAGAATGTATCCGTGGCGCTTCCAGAAATCCCCGATGTAATCCATCTCCAGCCACGTGGCGGCGGGCAGGACAATATCGGCCATCTCCGCCGTCGGGGTGAGAAAGAAATCCGAGACGGCCATGAACTCGACCTTTTCCAGCGCGCGATAGACTTCATCGGCATTCGCCCTTGTCAAGAGCGGATTCGAGCTGATGAAAAAGAGCATTTTAACCGGGTATGGCTTCTCGGTGATGATCGCATCCCAGACACATTTCGGATTGATAATTCCGAAATTTCCGGCGAGACGGAACCGGTCCCCGCCGAGGCGCTTCGCCCTTTGCGCGTCGGAAAGCATTCTGTGGGCACCGAAATAGCCGACGTTTCTGATCCCGGGCTGCTGGAACAGAACCTGCCCCCCCGGGACGTCGATGTTTCCGGTGATTCCCATCAGAGCCATCAGCAGCCTATCGTTGTCCGCGCAGTTGATCTGCTGCTCGATTGCAACGCCCCACTGGATTCCCGCCGGTTTTGTCGTCGCAAACAGCTTCGCCGCGGCTGCGATTTTCTCCCGTGGCACCCACGTGATCTGTTCAACCTTGTCCGGCGGATATTCGTTAACCCGCTCAACGAACGGCTCCCAGCCGTAAACATGATTTTCGACAAAGTCCCTGTCGTAAAGCTCCTCTCGAACAATCACATTCAGCATACCCAGCGCCAGCGCTGCGTCCGTCCCGGGCCTGAGCTGCAGCCAGATATCGGCGCGCGCGGCGGCCCTCGTCATGCGGGGATCCACAACAATCAGTTTCGCCCCTTTCTCCAGCGCGACGGAAAAGGATTCACCCTTGTATTCGTCCGGGTTGCTGATGACGATGTTGTTTCCCCATTCGATGATGCAGCGGGGGTTGTTTTCGTAGTCAACGATCGGGTTTGTCCCGCACGTGATAATCGACGTCGCGATGCGCGGGCCGTAACAGAAATGGCCGGCGGTAAGGACATTAGGGCTTCCGAGCAGGTTGGCAAATCGGTAGATAACCGCTTCATTGTCCCTTCCGGTGCCGTAGCCCATCACAATCGACTCGGCACCGAAACGGGCCTTGTAATCGTTGATTTTCCCTGCGATTGTGTCGAGCGCTTCATCCCAGCTGATCCTCTCCCATTTGCCGCTTGCCTTCGGGCCGATCCGCCTGACGGGATAGGTCAGCCTGTCCGGGTGGTACGCGAGCTGAAGCGATGCAATCCCCTTGGGGCAGAGGGTTCCATGATTTATCGGGCAATCCGGATCGCCGGCTATCTTCTTTGCTTTCCCGTTTTTTAGATAAACAAGCACGCCGCACCCGCCGTGGCACATCCGGCAATGGCTTTTGACGACCGTATCGTACCCGTAAACCTCCATTTCCCTCTGTATGTTCGAAGGAACAAACTCGCTCATATGCACCCACCCCTACAGTTAATCCGTTTGCATGAAAATGCCGCCCGAAAGGCGGTCTGCTTGTCATTCGGCAAACCCGGGCCGTTCAATATTGTATATCTTCAAATCGTTTCGGGGCTTATAGCAAAAACCGGATAATAATTCCAGCTTTCGCCGGATGCTTCCAAAGTTTCCGCCAGATTTTCAGCCGTGGTATTTGGAAACCAAGGTACACCGGAACCAGCGATGATCAGCTTGCCGCCGTCAAGGCAGACCCGCTGCAGGCCAACCTGCAGGCTTTTCTAAAAGTTATGCCGGGGCAACCGGCATGAACGTAATCTACGTATGTCGCCCGACGAAAATGTTGTTCCCCCGATCTTGATGATATGATAATTGGAAGAATCCGGGACCGTCCGGCTGATACGTGGTTGAAATGTCGAAAAAAACAGCACGACGGGAGACAGGGGTAAATGTATGACGCCATGGATTGATTTCAGTATTTCTGAAGCCTATAAAGCTCGATACCCCGGCGTCGGCTTTGGTCTGACGCTCATCACCGGTTGCAGGGGCGTCCTGGATCAGCAGGGATACGAGCAACACAGAAGAAAACTGCTACACAAAATGCGGAAACGGGAGACCCTTGCAGGGATAACGGAGCGAATCAACATCTACGACGGTTTCTTCCGGAGTTTCGGGTTCGAATGCCCCCTGCCGAAACACCTCAAGAGAACTGTGAACAGCGGATTCCCCCGGTACAATCTTATGGTGGAGGCCCATTTCATGGCGGAGATGTGTGCAGGGATCCTTGTCGCCGTGACAGACTATGATTGCTTCGACGGCGGACTTATGCTGGATGTGGCACAGGCAGGCGAGGTATCGAAAGGTATGGGCCAGAGGGACTTCGTGACCAAAGATGGAGAAATCGTCCTGAGAGACAACAAAGACATTGTCTGCGTCCTCTGCCAGGGAGCCGATGAAAAAACGCGGGTCAAAGACGAGACAAAAAACGTGCTCTTTTATGCCTACGCGGTACCGGGAATTGACCCGGTTCACCTGGAACACGGCCTGACCATCGCGGCCGAGACGATGGCGGAGTTCGGAGGGGGCAAAATAGAAGGGGCCGCTGTCTATTGATGCCGCAAAGGCTGGGAGAGACCTTTGAAAAATGGTGCCTGAAGCGCAAATTAATTGATTTTTCTGAAGCGACCCCGCCGTGAAGCCCAAGGCTCTAAAGGCGTTAAGAACGCGAAGCGTTCCCAGAGCGTTTAGCCTTTGAAGCCTTGAGCGAGACGCCGCGGGGTCGAAAAAGATCCGATCGGCTTAGAAAGGCGGCGTTTGGCAAAGGTCTCAGGGAAAACCTGCGCGCGGCAAAAGGAGGGTATGTTCAGCCCCCCATCGCCGCAGCGTCTGAAAAGGCCTCGAATCTGCCTCAGGCCTTCCACAGCCCGTGTATGTTGCAGTATTCTCTCGCCGTTACCGTCTTGGCGGAAACATTAAAAACAGCCTCGGGCGCATCGCCGGGCGCCAAAAACTGGCGATAGGCCTTCCCGTCGGCAATCAGTTCGATCCACTGGATGTAATGTTTCTCCTCCATCGGATGGAGCGTTGAGCCGACGATAACCTTGAACCCGTTGTCGATCTTCTCGATTACCGGAACATGTTTTTCTTTGGTCGAATCGGCCGTGTTTTCCGGCATCAACTTCATCGGCTGGCCACAGCAAACCAGTGTACCCACGCCTCCGAAAAGCACCTCGACAATGTTTCCGCATTTTTCACACTTGTAGATTTCAAGCTGTTTTGCCATGATTCATTTCCTTTCTTTCAGAGATTTCGCTTTCCGACTGCTATAGCTTTTCACCTATTGCCTTTCCGTAATCGTGGCAGGCCTTCATTCCCTCTCTCGTGCCGACCATCTTTTCCAGCATATTGAACGAACCAAGCTCAGTGACCTTCATCTTGAAGACGAATTCCATCGTGTCGAATATCATCTTCGGTGCATCCCCGCTATGCGTGTATGAACCGAAAGCGCCGCCGATTTTCCCCTCAAGGTTCGCCGTCTGGGCAAGAAAGAGGAACGTTTCGAAATTGGCCGGCATCCCCCGGTGATAGGTCGGGCAACCGAAGATATACGCCTCATATCCGGCCAGGTCCTTTTTGGTTTTGATCTCGGAAACCTTTTTCAACTCGGCCTCGTGCCCGGAAACCCTGATACCCTCGGCGATATACTCGGCCATTTTTTCCGTGTTCCCTGTCCTGCTGTAATACACAATCAAAGCCTTTTTCATTTCTTCACCTCCTTAAGTTCAAAATTGAAGTAACAATGCTCCCCTTGTCCATCCGCTAACTGCTTTCACTATCCATCCGCCCGGTTTTAGGCTTTAATCCTTCCTGGTCCGCCTCTTTCTTAAGGCATTTGTTACATATCCCATAGTAAACAACGCTCTTTGTTTTAATCATGCCCCACTGTGAAACCTCCTCCGGCACATCCGTTTCAGCAAAAAAACCGGGGTTGACATCGACGATTTCCTTGCAGACCTCGCAGATCAGATGATCGTGCGGTTTCGTTTCGGCCTCGAATCTGGCCTGACTTTCCCGGGTATTCACGCGGACGATGAGCCCGTACTGCTCAAAGGTGAGCAACGCCCGATATACGGTATCAACGGACAGCGTCGGCATCCGCTTCTGCAGCCTTTTATGAAGCGTGGAAACCGATGGATGGTCGGTCACTGCGACAAGCTCATGGTATATTTCCAGACGCTGCGGTGTCAGTCTTAACCCGGATTCCTTGCATTTCTTCTTGAACGCGGACACCTTTTCCGCGATCGATTTGTTGTCCCTTTTCAATACCATGACCTTCTTCATAGAACCATCCCGTATAGGTATTTGGTAATTTATCCTATCTGATATTTTTTGTCAAAAAGAATCTTCACACACAGATTCTATTTTAGACTCTCGGAGGTGCTGGATCAACAAATAAAGAGCGACAGTCGTGGAATCTTGACGAAGAAAGTTTTATATGCGAAGAACCATGCATGATGTTAAGACATCTATTCATTTAGATGTGATACATTCTGTGCATGAAACTCTGAGAGTCAACGCCGGGGGGCTGATCCAATGAAGATAGCAATGCTTTCACCCATAAATGTCAGCATATCGCCGAGACGTTACGACGTCCGGAGGAATCTCGTTTCTAAGTTGACAAAAGGGCTGACCGAGCGCGGAATCGAGGTCTCGCTGATCGGGCACGGCTATTCCGGAACCGAAGCCCTTTTTTTCAATGCCATGGCTCAAAACCTTGAAATCCGTCCCGAGATTCTCGATTGCATCCATGTCCCGGACCCGGCTGAAATCGAAGGTTCCTTCGATCTGATTCACAGCCATTTCAATTTTTTACCTCTGGCCTTCAGCATCACCAGGAAAATACCGCTGGCGGTAACGATCCATGAGCCGCTGTCTTTGGGGCTGTTGCCGACATATATAAAATACAACAAGAAAATCTATTACATAGCTGTAAATGAGGCGGACAAAAGCCCCGAGCTGGATTATGCCGCGACGATCCATAACGGCATCGACACAAACAGCTTTAAGTTCAGCGAACAAAAGGGGGACTACCTGCTCTTTTGCGGCGGCATCCAATCATCCAACGCAGTCAGAGAATGCATTGAGATAGCAAAAAAAACAGGAATCAGGCTTGTTCTGGCCGGCATCATCAGGGACCGGTGCTACTACAAAACCCAGGTCCAGCCGTACCTCGACAACGACCGCATACGCTACGCAGGAAACGTCGTCGGAGAACAACTGAAAGAACTTCTGGCCGGCGCTTACGCCCTTGTTTACGCCGGCGGTAACGAAGGCCTTTTTGTCCCGTCCGCTCTTTGGGCGATGGCATGCGGGACCCCTGTCGTCGCCTTCCACGGGCGCTACATCGAGGAAATCGTCGAAAACGGCGTTACCGGCTTTCTGGGTGCAGAGGAAGAAGACATGTCACAGCTTGTCTTAAAGGTTAAAGACCTCGATCGCCGCAAGTGCCGAGAACGGATTGAACAGCACTTCAGCCTGGAGCGGATGGTCGACGACTACATCAGACTCTACGAAAAGATAATCCAGCAGACAACCCTGGAAGACCACAGACCGTGGGGCTTTTACCAGATCCTCGAGGACAAACCCGATCACAAGGTCAAACGGATAACCGTCTATCCGAACCAGCGCCTCAGCTACCAGCGTCACGCCCGGCGTTCGGAGCACTGGCTTGTGATCAGCGGCAGGGGCGTCGTGACGAAAAACGGCAAACTGTACGAGCTCGCAGCCGGTGATTCGATCGATCTGCCGGTCAAAACTTGGCACAGGATCCAGAATCCGGGCTCCGAAAATCTGGTGTTTATCGAGGTGCAGACCGGGGATTATTTCGGAGAGGACGATATCGAAAGATCGGAGGACGACTACGGCAGGACATAAAGAAATGGATATTGTAGATTTGAGAAGCGATACGGTGACGCTTCCCAGTCCTAAGATGCGCGAAGCGATTTACCGCGCCGAACTCGGCGACGATGTGTTCAGTGAAGACGTTACGGTTAACAGGCTTCAGCAGATCGCGGCCGAAAAGCTCGGGATGGAAGCAGCCCTTTATGTTGCCAGCGGGACGATGGGAAACCTGGTGAGCGTGCTGACCCACTGTGGCCGCGGGGAAGAAATCATCCTGGGGGATATGTCCCATATCTTTTTGAACGAGGCCGGAGGCATCTCGGCGCTCGGCGGCGTTTTCCCGCACACGATACCGAACCAGCCGGACGGAACCCTCAAACTATCGGACATAGAAGGCGCGATTCGTGACGAAAACATCCATTTCCCCCGCACCCGCCTCCTCTGTCTCGAAAATACGCACAACCGCTGCTACGGGGCGCCGCTGACGCCCGAATACACCGCGTCGGCCGTCGCGCTCGCAAAGAGCCGCGGCCTTCTTGTTCATCTCGACGGCTCGCGCATCTTCAACGCATCTGTCGCGCTTGGAGTCGATCCGACACAGCTTACCAGCGGCGTCGATTCGGTGAATTTCTGTCTTTCCAAAGGGCTCGCGGCGCCGGTCGGATCGGTCATATGCGGAAGCGCGGATTTCATCGCCAGGGCGCGCCGAATCAGAAAGATGGTCGGAGGCGGCATGCGTCAGGCGGGAATCATCGCCGCGGCCGGAATCGTCGCGCTGGAAGGCATGGTCAGCCGGCTGGCCGAAGACCACGAAAACGCGCGCATCTTCGCCGACGGCATAAGGAATATCCCGGGCCTCGCGACCGACGCGGGCCGCGTGAAGACAAACATCGTCTATATCGATCTACTCAGGGATGATTTCAGCGACGGGGAATTCATTAAAAGAATAAACGCAAACGGCCTGAAACTGTCCCATACCGGGCCGGGGCGTTTCCGGGCCGTGACCCATTACGGCATTGTCAAAAACGATATCGAGCGGGCCTTAACAATTCTCCGGGGGGTCATGCAGAAGTAGCCTCCGCCAGATGCGGAGCTTATCGCTGTACGACACCGTAGCATTTGCGGGGCTCGTTGACGGCAGAAAATGATAATTCAGCGTCCGCGATTTAAGCAGCGGCGCAACCTTCCTAAGAAAACTCTGCTCGGCCTTCCGGCCGTTGAAGAATACATCCGAGATACGAGGATGATCCGAAAAGAACGACTCGAAATCATTGACGATCTCGGATGATTTTTCGATCCGCGCATCCATGCTGCTTTTACGAACGCATGCGGCCAGCACGTCCCAGAGCGCAATTTTGTTTATCTTGAGCATCCTCAGCCTCTCCTCGTACGGAAGATAAAAATGCGCCCCAACGAGTTCCCCCATGATCTGCCAGAACTGGTTGCGGGGGTGCGCGTAGTACTGCCCCGCGGCAAGCGAGGCCTTCCCCGGCATGCTTCCAAGGATGAGTATCTGGGCATCTCTGTCTTCGACCGGTAAAAAGGAGTGTATCAATGTCAAGGTTCTGTGCCGTTCCTATCAGAATCATCTGAAATCTCACGCGGATTGCCGCGATTGAACCAATTGTGCGGACTCGATAGCACTTTTTGCCGCTTCTTTCCATCCCTGAGACCTTTAAAATGCTGTCTTAACGCCATTTCCAAGATTTTTCTTCGGTACCCGGCCGTCAAAAATCCAAGGCTCTAAAGGTGTTAAGAACATAAACGATCCCGGAGCATTTAGCTTTTTTTGAAGCCTTGAGCGAGACGTTGCGTGCTCGAAAAACCAATAAATTTGCGCGTCAGGCGGCATTTTTCAGTTGTTGTGCAAAAGACTGTGGAAAAAAAATTCAATTCATGGTATCGACTTTCTCGTAAAGGAAACATTTCCGGATCAGTCGGCGGACATATACACATGGCGGAAAATATTGAAAAACCTGCAAACCAAAAATGCAGGGTCGGCATCATCATGGGCGGTCTTTCCTCGGAAAAAGAGGTTTCGCTGGAGAGCGGGCGGAACATCTTCAGCAGGATAGACCGAAGCAAGTACGAACCTATTCCGATCTTCATGGACAGCCGCGCGCTGCTGTGGGAGATCCCGGTAAAACTTTTGCTGCGCAACAGCACCCGCGACATCGAAGAGGATCTGGAATCCGAGGCGAGAGCCGTTCCTTACGAATCACTCAAGGAAAAGGTCGATGTCGTCTGCCTAGGGCTTCACGGCAAATACGGCGAGGATGGGTGCATGCAGGGGCTTCTCGAACTGCTCAGAATCCCTTACACCGGCTCCGGTGTTCTTGCCTCCGCAATAGGGATGGATAAACACGCATCCCGCCGGATCCTTGCCGCCGGCGGGATAGACGTTCCGCATACGATCCCGGTGCAGAAAAAAAGATGGGACTCTGAACGTAACGAGATTACGGAAGAAATTGTTCGAAATATCGGCTTTCCGTGCGTCGTCAAGCCCTCGCGGGAGGGGTGCAGCACGGCGGTTAAAAAGATTGTCTCGGCCGAAGGCCTTCCCGTCGCGCTCGAAAACGCATTTCTCTGGGACAGCACGGCCCTTGTCGAGGAATTCCTGTCCGGAACGGAGGTTACATGTGGCGTCCTCGGCACCGGGAATCCTGAGGCCCTGATCCCTTCAGAAACGATAGCAACCGAGGAAATACTCTCGCTGGAGGACAAGTTTCTTTACGGACAGGGCGAAAATAAGACCCCTCCCCGTCTTCCCGAGAAACAGATCGAAAAAATACGCCGGACCGCCATCGCCGCATTCGAGGCCCTGAAGCTGACCGGATATGCCAGGATCGACATGTTTGTCATGCCAGACGGGCGCGTGATCGTCCTGGAATGCAATACGCTCCCCGGGATGACGCCGTCGACGGTTCTTTTCCACCAGGCTGCCGCGGTGGGAATAACCCCGGCAGGTTTAATCGACCGAATCATTGAATACGCGCTGGAGGTTCATAGAGACAAAAAAGGCCCATTATAAAAAGGAGCTGGTATGATGTCACCCTTTTTGCTGCGCTTGAAATCCATACGTTTTCCTGGAATTTTCGGCATTATTCTTTTTATTCCTTTTCTGGTAAGCCCTTGTCCGGCTCAGGATGAGCCTCCAATTCCCGATGTCAATAACCGTTCATTTATCGTCGGAGTGAATGCCATCCTTATTCACGACAAAACCGATGGGGCTGTAGCACTGAAAAGAACGGCAGAGGAAGGCAAGCGTTCCGCGATGAAAAAGATCGGTCTTCACCTTGCGAAATTAAAAGAAGCATCCCCCGATCTCGACTTTGAACTCATCAAAACCCCGACCGGTTTTCTAACCGTATTGAAAAAAGAAGAGTTTCAGCAACGCAACAAAAACGAACAACCTTTCTTATGGGTTGAAACGGAAAGCAGGTTCACCGTCAGGTGCAAAAAGAACGGAAAACGACCCCTGAAAAAAACCATCGACAAGGCCGGTTTACTCGACGTACGCATCTGGACGGATCAAAGAGAGTACCAGGAAGGCCAGAAAATCATCCTCCATCTTCAGGGGAACAGGGATTTTTACGGCAAGGTCGTCATGATAGACCCCCGGGGGAATGTCCGGCAGATCCTGCCGAATAATTACCGTCAGGTATCCTCTTTTGAAAAAGACAGAAGGTACGATATCCCCGGGGACAAAGACCGGTACGAGCTCAAGGTTCAACCTCCTTTCGGAAGTATTCGTTTTATAACCTATGCGACGAGCCTGCCAATGACACAGGTAAACCTCAAGACCATCGCAGGAGGCATTTTTCAGTACCGCGGATCGGAACAGTCTTTCCGCAACAGCGTAAAACACATCATCCCAGTGGGCGAAGAGCAGATTGCAGAATTGTACGACGCCGCCTGGGAGATAAAAACCTTTTCGCGCAAATAACCATTGTCTTTCGTCTTCAGCCATTGACACCTTGATTCGAGTGATTATAATGAAAATGGTTTTTGGTTGGGGTGAGGCTTATGGGGAATTACTTCAGCCCCGAGCAGATAGCGCTGACAGCACAGAGCTTTAAAGAGGCGGAAATTCTGACCAGGAAGTATTTCCATATTGATGAGGAGGAGCTCAGACTCCAGCGTTACGACGTAAAAACACGCGCCTTTCTCGAAAACCACGAGATATGCAACCATACGTTTGCGCATCTTTTTAAGTATGAATACGAAAAGAAACGGCATCAGACCGATGAACTCATTGTTTTTTACCGCGTCTGCCTCCAGGATGATGTGATTCTCGACGCAGTAAACAGGGCGGCTAGTTTTATCAGCCTTCCTGCTCTGCTGTTGTACATCGCAACCCACGAACTGGTGCATGTGATCCGCTTCGAGCGGGGGGAAGGAGACTTTTACGCAACCGGAACCGAACGGATCCGGGAAGAGGAAATCGTGCACCGTACCACAAGAAACGTGCTCAAGCCAGGGGCCGCAGGCGACATGAACCTGGTTCTGGAGTGTTTCAGTGATCAGTACAGGATGCAGCCGTTTTTATAATATATATCGGGGAGGTTTTCAGATATGCCGATTTACGAATACAAATGTCAAAAATGTGGAAGAGAATTCGAGGTGTTCCAGGGAATTTCGGACAAACCCGTCGAGGTCTGCAAGTATTGCGGGGGACCAGTCAGCAAACTTGTGTCGCTTTCAAGCTTTCATCTGAAAGGGAGCGGATGGTACGCAACCGATTATGGTGGAAGAAAGGCCCCGGCGGCTGAGAAAAGCGAACCCAAACCGCCAGAAGCAAAACCAAAGGCCGCAACGGAATCCTCCACAACGACGGCCCCCCCAAACGAAAAAAAGGAGTGAACGTCGACACGCCTTTTTAATCATGCGCCGGTTTTTTTCGCCGCAACTGCTGAACGAGAAAATTAGAAATGGACTTATCGGAAAGGTTGTCTCCAAGAACAGCCTTCAGACGATCAAGTTGAATCTCAACCCTCGCGGCGCTTCGGTGCCCACCAGCCGTGCCTAGAGAACCGAATGATCTGATCGCGATAGCGCCGCAGTCATGGCGATACCCATCCCCCCGGAAGATGATAATAAGACGGTCTTTAACCAGGCCCGCAATAACGACGTGAAATACGTTGATGATACGTATATAAAAATCGGCAACCTGGACGCAGGCATCGGCGCTTTCGACGGAGCCGAGAAAACTCACAACCCGTTCGCGAAAGCGCTTCTTATGACTATATACAGACATGAAATATTTAAGAAATCTGTCCGGCACCTGGTTGAGTTCTATACGGCGCACAAGCTGGCGGTTGGCGCGCATGAAATTGAAATAATAGGCACCGATGTCCTCGAGCTTTACGTCGCGCTCAAAATTGTTCGTATCGCTTCTTATTCCGTATAACAGGGCAGTGTAGAGACGCTTCGGTATCCTTGTTTTTGCGACGAGAAGATATTCGGTCATCATCGTTGCCAGAGCACCGTAATCGGAACGTACATCCGCAAGCGAGGCATGCCAGACCGTTCTGCAGGGATGGTGGTCAAGCACGATCTGGGGTTTTATGTCCCCCAGCGCATCCCCGAAAAAGGTCGGCTGGGCATCGACGACAGCGATCAGCCGGAACTCCTTCAGCCTGTTTTTATCGAGCATCTCTATGTCGACCTTCATTTCCTTGATAAACTCGGCGTTCTGATAGCGGATTACATGCTCCGTCGCGAAGAAGACGCACCTTGACAGGGGTTTCGTCTGATTCAGGAGCTCCCTGAGCGCCATGGCCGATGCGACGGCATCAGGGTCGGGGCTTCCGTAAATGAGGACCGCAAGCGTGTCGTTCTCCTCGACCATCGTCTTCAGCTTGAAGACGTTAAGAACCGTTTCCTCTTTTTTTGCCAGAAGCCACTCGATACGATCTATGGATGCCATGATTCTCTTCCCCTCGCTTATAATCCGACGTGATATTTACTCCCTAAGCGGCTCTCTTTGCAAGCACAAAAATCTCGTCGCACGAAGACTGAAAATCAAAAAGTCCTTTTGAAATCAGTGTGTTAAAAAAATCTGCCTTTAGAAAGTCGAAGCACCTCTGGCGGAAACAATCAGCCAGACACCGTACTTTGAGGAAAAACTCTTTATCTACCCGCGCAACAGCCGGACCGAACAGCAGCAGTCGTACGACCGCTACCAGTGCCATTGCTGGGCCAAGGACCAGAGCGGTTACGATCCGACACGTCCGGACAAAACGATTCTCACCGAAACACAAAAATTGTAAAAAGGGGGTGGATTACCGAAGGGCGCCGGCCGCCTGCCTTGACGGCCGGGGATATACGGTAAAATAATCAACGAGAGCTTTGAACAAAGGCTTCACAGAGAATAATCGGCGCGGATTGGCGACAAAAAAAGGGCTCTGTTTTTTCCAGAGCCCCTTTTGCAAATCCACTGTATTTTAAACGATTACATCCCCATTCCGCCGTATCCTCCTCCGGGAGGCATTGCCGGCATCGGGGGTTTCTCCTCGGGTTTTTCCGCAACCATGCACTGCGTGGTCAACATCATCGAAGAAACGCTTGCCGCGTTCTGCAGTGCGAACCGGGTAACCTTTGTAGGATCAATAACGCCGGCCTTGATCAAATCCTCGTACTTGTCCGTCCGGGCGTTATATCCATAGGCATCCTTCTTTTCCCTGACCTTCTCGAGAACGATGGTTCCCTCAAGACCCGCATTGTTTGCAATCATCTTAAGGGGCTCTTCAAGCGCCTTCTTCACAATCCGCACACCGACAGCCTGATCGCCGTCCACCTTCAGCTTGTCCAATTCGGGAAGGGTGCGAAGATACGCGACCCCGCCGCCGGGTACAATCCCCTCTTCCACGGCCGCACGGGTGGCGTTAAGTGCGTCCTCGACACGTGCCTTCTTTTCCTTCATCTCCGTTTCAGTCGCCGCGCCGACTTTGATTACCGCAACGCCGCCCACGAGTTTGGCCAGCCTTTCCTGAAGCTTCTCGCGGTCGTAATCGGACGTCGTTTCATCAATCTGAGCGCGGATCTGTTTGACGCGGCCCTCAAGGGATGCCCGGTCTCCGGCCCCGTCAATGATGGTTGTATTGTCCTTGTCGATCGAGATTCGTTTCGCGCGTCCCAGATCTTCAATCGCGGTATTCTCGAGCTTGTAGCCCATTTCCTCGGAGATCATCTTGCCGCCCGTCAGAACGGCGATGTCCTCGAGCATCGCCTTGCGCCGGTCGCCGAAACCGGGCGCCTTGACGGCCGCGACGTGCAGCGTCCCGCGGATCTTGTTGACGACCAGGGTCGCCAGGGCCTCTCCCTCGACATCCTCCGCGATAATCAAAAGCGGCCTCCCCATTTTCGCGATCTGTTCAAGGATCGGCAAAAGTTCCTTCATATTGCTGATCTTTTTTTCGTGGATCAGGATATAGGGATCTTCCAGTTCGACGACCATCTTTTCCGCGTTCGTCACGAAATATGGAGAAAGATAGCCGCGGTCAAACTGCATGCCTTCTACAATATCAAGCTCCGTTTCCAGGCCTTTCGCCTCTTCGACGGTAATCACGCCTTCCTTGCCGACCTTCTCCATCGCCTCGGCGATGATCGAACCGATCGTCTCGTCATTGTTCGCCGATATCGTGCCTACCTGGGCGATTTCCTTCGCATCTTTCGTCGGCTTGCTGAGCTTGCGAAGCTCGGCCACGACCACTTCAACAGCCTTGTCAATTCCGCGTTTGAGATCCATCGGATTGCTGCCGGCCGCGACACTCTTTGCGCCCTCGCGAAAGATCGCCTGGGCCAGTATCGTCGCCGTGGTCGTCCCGTCGCCGGCGACATCACTCGTCTTGCTCGCGACTTCCTTGACCATCTGAGCGCCCATGTTTTCAAACTTGTCCTCGAGTTCGATCTCCTTTGCAACGGTTACGCCGTCCTTGGTAACATTCGGACTGCCGAAGCTGCGGTCGATAATAACATTGCGCCCTTTAGGACCCAGTGTCACCTTAACCGCGTCGGCCAGGGTGTTGACGCCTTTTAGAATCGATTTTCTTGCCTCTTCATCATACTGAATAATCTTTGCTCCCATCTATTCAACCTCCTCGCTATTTTCGTAAATTATTTCTCAATGATGCCGAGAATATCATCCTCACGCATGATCAAAAGCTCTTCGCCGTCAATTTTAACGTCCGTTCCCGCATACTTTCCGAAGAGAACCCTATCTCCTTCCTTGACATCCAAGCCGATGAGTTTGCCGTCGTCGGTCCTCTTGCCCTTCCCCACCGCAATGACGAGACCTTCCATCGGTTTCTCTTTGGCCGTGTCGGGGATAATAATTCCGCCCTTGCTTTTTTCTTCATCCCCGATGCGTTTGACAATCAAACGATCCTGCAACGGTCTTATCTTCATATCAACGTATCCTCTCTCCTTTCTTTCTTGAATAAACACGGGATGTTTATTGCATAAAGATATCCCGCTCGGCGTTATCATATACATCGATTAAGCAGTGTCAAGGTGAAAACTAAAAAAATTTTCAATAAAAAATCAAAAAAGCTGTTCCACAAGCTCCTTGAGCGAACTAATCGGAATCAATTCGATATTCCTGACACCAAAGGCCTCTTTCTGCCGCTTGTGCGGAAAGATGCAGCGTTTAAAACCCATCCGCTGGGCCTCCCTTATTCGAAATTCCGTCTGCGAGACGCCGCGTATCTCGCCGGTCAACCCGACTTCCCCGAACACAACCGTGCCGGCGACAATCGGCCGGTTCAGAAAGCTCGAGGTAATCGCCGAGACAACCCCCAGATCGATCGCGGTTTCATCAACCTTTACCCCTCCGGCCACATTCAGGAATATGTCGCTGTTGCCGAGATGGATGCCGCACACCTTGTCCATGACCGCCGTAAGCAGTGACACCCTGTTGTGATCAACGCCGATGGCCGTCCTCCGCGGCATGCCGAAGCTCGTCATGCTGACCAGCGACTGAACTTCAATTAGTATGGGCCTGGTTCCTTCCATACTCGGGACGACAACCGAACCCGGAACCCCGTCCGGACGTTCAGACAGGAAAAAGGCCGACGGGTTTGCGACCTCGGAAAGGCCGGAGTCCCTCATCTCGAAAACCCCGATTTCATGCGTGGGACCAAAACGGTTCTTTATACCCCTGATAATCCGGTAGGCGTGTCCGGAGTCACCTTCGAAGTACAGAACCGCATCGACCATATGCTCCAGAACCTTCGGGCCCGCGAGCGAACCGTCCTTTGTCACATGGCCGACGAGAAATACCGGTATGCCGGTCTTTTTCGCCAGCAGGATAAATTTCCCCGCCGCCTCTCTGACCTGACCGACACTCCCCGGTGCGGAGGAAAAAACCGGCGAATAGATGGTTTGTATCGAATCGATGACGACAGCCGCCGGCTTTATCTTCTCGATACCGGCGAGAATGCTCTCGAGTTCGACCTCGACAAGAACAAGCAGATCAGTAGCATTTGCACCCAGACGCGTTGCCCTGAGTTTGATCTGCTGGGGCGATTCCTCTCCGGAGACATAAAGAACCCTTAATCCCCGCTCGGCAAGCATCTCCAGAACCTGAAGCAGCAGCGTGGACTTTCCTATCCCGGGATCGCCACCGATCAGTATCGCCGAGCCGCTCACGATGCCGCCGCCGAAGACCCGGTCGAGTTCGGCAATTCCTGTCTGGAGGCGCTGCCCCTCTTTGGCTTCAATGTCATGGATCGATTGGGGCGCCCCGTTCAACCTGAATTCGGATGATTCCTGCCTGGCATCATCCCGCAGGACTTCTTCGACAAACGTGTTCCACGCGCCGCATGACGGACAGCGTCCCAGCCATTTCGGCGACTGATAGCCGCAGTTGCTGCAGAAAAAAACGGTCCGGGTTTTCCCCATGTTGAACCTCCCAGGATATCTTGGCCTCATACCTTTTTGCCGGTCCCACGTCAACCAATATCCTGTTGAATAATTAACCCGATCTTGATAAAGCTAATAATGTCTTGGTGATTTACTTGGGCTGTTTTGGCTATTTTTGACGGAAAGGGGGCATTACCTATGAACAATCCAAATTTTGCCTCCGGGCCATGCAGTAAAAGGCCCGGCTGGAAACTCGAAGCGCTGAAAGACGCGGCGGTGGGCCGTTCTCATCGTTCGGCCCTAGGAAAGGAAAAGCTTAAAAAGGTAGTCAGCGAAACCAGAAAAATACTCGGGATACCGGATGATTACCTCATCGGAATCATGCCGGCATCCGACACCGGCGCGTTCGAGGCCGCGATGTGGAGCCTTCTGGGGGCAAGAGGGGTAACGGCGCTGGTCTGGGAAAGCTTCTCCGAGGGATGGGCAACCGACGCCGCCAAGCAACTAAAGCTCAACCCAACCATCATAAGGGCGGATTACGGAAAGATACCTGATCTTTTCTCCGTCAACTGGGACGATGATGTTCTGTTCGTCGCGAACGGAACCACAAGCGGCGTCAAGATCCCGAACTGGGACTGGATACCTATGAACCGCAAGGGGCTTTCTTTATGCGACGCAACCAGCGCCGCCTTTGCGATGCCGATTGAATGGAAAAAGGTTGATGTCACGACCTTTTCCTGGCAGAAATGCCTGGGGAGCGAAGCGGCCCACGGCATGCTTGTCTTGAGCCCGCGCGCGGTGGAGCGTCTGGATTCTTACGATCCACCCTGGCCACTGCCCAAAATATTTCGTCTGAAAAAGGGGGGAAAGATCAACAGGGCCATTTTCGAAGCGGACACGATTAACACCCCTTCCCTGCTTTGCGTCGAAGACTACCTTGACGCGCTCAAATGGGCCGCCAGAATCGGGCTTGACGGGCTGATCAAAAGAAGCATGGACAATTTGAGGACCGTCGAGAACTGGGTCGCGAAAAACGACTGGATAGCCTTCCTCGCGCAAGAGCCTGAAACACGCTCGAACACATCGGTCTGTCTTTCGGTTGTAAGCCCCAAAGTCCGGGCCCTTGATCCGGATAAACAGGCGAAATTGTTCAAGGAAATCGGAGCGGAGATGGCAAAAAGGGGCGTTGCCTATGATATAAACTCCTATAAGGATGCCCCTCCCGGATTTCGGTTCTGGTGCGGACCGACGATACACCCAAAGGATCTGAAGGCGGCCCTGGCGGAACTGAAAAAGATCTACGTTGAAAAAACGGCCGATCTGTAATCGGGTCCCAGTGAAAGGTTTTATCGGATCGTCGGAGGAATTCAGCAAGAAGGCAATCGTCATTTGCGGCATGGATAAGTCAGTTCCAATAACAGGGAGGAAATAACAGGGAGGAAATAAATGTATAGAGTTCTTATCAGCGATAATCTCTCGCCCGAAGGCATTAAAATATTCCAGATGAATCCTGAAATAGAGGTTGATGCCCGAACGAAGGTCGCGCCCGAAGAATTAAAAAAGATCATAGGAAATTACGATGCGCTTGTCATTCGAAGCGCGACAAAGGTCACGGCGGAAATAGTAGCCCTTGCCGACAATCTGAAGGTCATAGGCCGGGCCGGGACCGGTCTCGATAACGTCGATATCCAGGCGGCAAGCAAAAGGGGGATCGTCGTGATGAACACGCCCGGCGGCAACTCCGTCGCGGCGGCTGAACATGCGATTGCGATGATGCTGTCGATAAACAGAAAGATACCCCAGGCAACCGCCTCGATGAAGGCGGGCAAATGGGAAAAGAGCAGGTTCACCGGACGGGAGCTTACCAATAAGACACTGGGGATCATCGGAGTCGGAAGGGTCGGTAATATCGTAGCCGACCGTGCGCAGGGCCTCAGGATGAAGGTTCTTGCCTATGACCCGTTCATCTCTCCCGAAGCGGCGGCAAAAGCCGGCATCACCCTTGCTTCGCTGGATGAAATCTACGAGACGTCCGATTTCATAACCGTCCACACGCCTCTGACCAAGGAAACGAAAGGCATCATTAATAAAAAGGCCTTCGCAAAGATGAAAAAGGAGGTATGCCTGATCAACTGCGCCCGCGGAGGGATTATCGACGAAAGAGACCTCTACGAAGCCCTCGTCTCGGGACAGATCGCCGGCGCTGCGCTGGATGTCTTCGAAGAGGAACCCCCGAAGAACATGGATCTGATTTCGCTCGACAACGTAATCTGCACCCCGCACCTCGGAGCATCGACCGATGAAGCCCAGATCAATGTCGCGGTTGCGATCGCCGAACAGATCAGCGCGTATCTAACAACAGGCGAGATCAGGGGCGCCGTCAATTTCCCGGCGGTCAGCGCGGAGATCCTCTCGGTGATCAAACCCTACCTGAACCTCGCGGAAAAACTTGGTAAGTTCGAGGCACAGTTCGTATCGGGGCCGATCAGGGAAGTCGATATCGAGTACAGCGGGGAGATTCTCAACTATAATGTAGAACCGTTAACCATCACGTTTTTGAAAGGGCTTCTGACACCGATATTAAACGAGAGCGTCAACTACATCAACGCACCTTTGATCGCAAAGGAACGCGGCATCCGCGTTCTCGAGGCAAAAAGCACCGAGGTAAAGGATTATACAAGCATGATCGCGGTTACGATAAAGGTCGGAAGGAAAAAAACATCGGCCTCCGGCGCAATTTTCGGACGGCAGGAGCCGCGGATCGTCAGCATAGATAAATTTAAGGTCGAAGTTATTCCGGAAGGGAGGATTTTTGTTGTTTCCAATAATGACAAGCCCGGTGTCATCGGCAACATCGGAACGACCTTAAGCAAATACGGTGTAAATATTTCCCGCCTCAATCTGAGCCGGGAACAGATCGACGGCCAGGCCCTGGTTGTTCTCGGCACAGACAGCATCGTGCCGCCGGATGCCGTTGACAAGCTACGCAAACTGCCCAACATAAGGTCAGTCACGGAAATCGAAATGTAGAGACCTTTGTTTCAACCTTCTACTTTGGCTTCTTTTGCGATCGAAACATACGTAACAATCAAAAAAACGGAGGACCCATTTGAGATGTCTTCGCGCAATGCATGTTTTTGATCGCAAGACAATTCTATCGGAGAAAAAACTGACATGGCAAATGTAGTCGTTGTGGGCACCCAGTGGGGTGATGAAGGAAAAGGCAAGATTGTTGACATCTACGCTGAACAGGCGGATGTCGTGGCCAGATTTCAGGGCGGCAACAATGCCGGTCATACCCTCGTCGTCGGAGACAAACAGGTCATCATGCATCTGGTACCGTCGGGCATCCTGCATTCCGGCAAGATATGCATGATAGGAAACGGCGTCGTTGTGGATCCGAGGGTGCTGCTCGAAGAAATAGATAGGCTGCGCGGCAACGGGCTACTCCCCGAGGACGTGCATCTGTACATCAGCGAAAGGGCCCATGTCATCATGCCTTACCACCGCAGAATCGATGTCGCGCGTGAATCCCACGGCATCGGCAAAAAGATAGGCACAACCGGTCGCGGCATCGGCCCGTGTTACGAGGACAAAATCGCACGGGTGGGAATCCGCATCTGCGATCTACTTGACGAAGAAACGCTCAGAGAAAAGCTCCACAGAAACACCAACGAAAAAAACTTTTACCTCACAAAACTCTTCAGTGAAGAACCCCTTGATGAAGAGGAAATATTCGCCGAGTATAATGCCTACGCCAAACTTCTGAAACCTTACGTGGCGGATTGCTCAATCCTCCTGCAAAAGGAGATCGCCAGGGGAAGCAAAATCCTGTTTGAGGGTGCGCAGGGTTCTCATCTGGATATCGATCATGGAACATTCCCGTATGTCACCTCTTCAAATACCGTTTCAGGGAATGCGGCCTGCGGGACCGGCGTCGCCCCGTCCGCTATTCAGAAGGTTATAGGCATTTGCAAGGCTTACACAACAAGGGTCGGAGAAGGGCCGTTTCCAACTGAACTTCATGATGAAGTCGGTGAGAGATTGCAGCAGATCGGTCAGGAATTCGGGGCAACCACGGGCCGCAAGCGTCGCTGCGGCTGGCTGGACATGGTTCTTGTACGCCAATCGATAAGGCTTTCAGGAATCAACGGCATTGCCCTGACAAAACTCGATGTTCTTACCGGCATTAACAAAATAAAAATCTGCACGAAATACAGGGCCGGAAAAGAGGAACTCACCGAATCCGTGCCGGCCAATACACGGCTTCTGGCCTCCTGTGTTCCTGTTTATGAGGAACTGGACGGTTGGACAGAGAACATCAGAGACGCAAAACGGATTGAGGATCTTCCGAAAAATACGAGAAGATACATCGAGCGCCTGGAAGAACTTTCCCAAACGCCGATGGTTCTGATCTCGGTAGGCCCTGACCGCAACGAGACAATCTCGCTTTCCGATCCCTTTTCCTGATTGAGACCTTTGCAAAACGCCGCCTTCGCGCTCATAAATCTTTTTCGACCCCGCAACGTCTCGCGGCGGCTTCAAAGG
>DYLD01000200.1 GCA_020722315.1 Syntrophus aciditrophicus | reverse complement strand
AAGGGGGGTCAATTTTAAACGACGATCAGGGGTCAATTCTATTTTACGATCTATAGTTCGGGGAGATCCGGCAGATCGTACTTGAGTTTCTTCAGAAACATTCTTTCCTGCGTAAATGTTACGCCATAAAACCTCCCCCAGTGGTCGTCGTGGTAAATGACGTACTGCCACAACGTGCCACCCAGTCTCATGAAAAACCAGACCTTCAACCTTAACCAGAAACCCTTCCACGCGCCGCCCGGTTTGTCCTCCATCCCCTCTTCGATGCCTTCCATACGTCTCCTTTCTTTGCAGTATCCCCGTCCCGCCCCGAAAAAAGGCCGAAAAAAAGTCAGGGTCCATGAAATGCCTCCTGGATGTTACTATTCCAAAGGCACCCCAAGCGCCGCGACGGCGCTCCCTGACTACAAAAAACCTCTATGTACAAAAGCAAAAGCCGGGATTATCGATATTCACCCGGGGCCAATTCCCCCGAGCCAAACACCGAACGTCATACGACGTCCCCGACTCCGGGGATGGCCCCACACGCCTTCTCAAAGATTGTCAAGAAGAATGACGCCTCGTTTTCGGAGAATCGACCGACCGAAAATGGAGACGCTGGCGGGGATTTTAGGGGGTCAGATTTTAGGGGGTCCGGTCTGCATTCTGCATTTTATATAAAAATAGAATTTCCCCATTCAATATCAACATGTTGCGCTGCCATGTTTCGCAGGGACCCGGGCAAGCCGCACCCCTGCCCCCGCGACCCCATATCTACGAATTTTATGAACATGAAGCTTCGTTTTCATCATTCGGTGCGCCCGCTTGCGGGCATGGCGGCTTACTGAACAGGCGCTGCGGCGCGAGTTTCTATTCGAAGCTTGCCGTAAGCTCGACCGGCCCTTTGGGGTCAAGGTCGATGAATTTTGCCTTGATGGTTGTCCCGGGCTTCGTCGGCATCATTTTGGTGATGGACCCCAGCGACAGCAGGTCTCCTTTTTTGAGCTTCTTCCCCTCCGCCGCCAGCGAGTCCCTGATCCAGAGAACAACATTGAGCGGGTCTCCCAAAAGGGCGCTCCCCTTGCCCTCGGAGAAAAGGGCGCCCTTGTCGTCATAAAGCTGGAGTGTGAAATTCTTCAGTCTCTCCATCCATTCAGGCGACGGCGTGAGAGGAACGGGGTCGCCAAGCACCCCATACCGTGCGGCGACGTTGACCGCCACAAGGGCGGGGCCGTCCATCTTGAAACCGGCGGCGAAGGGGACATCGGGCAGTTCCACGAAGGGGACGACCGCGTCAAGCGCCGCAAGCGCCTCCCGGGTGGTTTTCGCCCCGTTGATCGCGTCGCTTCCGACCCGCACAACCAGATCCCCCTCGGCAAAGATCTTGATACCGGAATTTTTCCCCAGCGTCGCTTTGTTTTTCAGAAACATCTTCTCCAGCATCGTTCCCCGCACCGGCTGCATGATCCCGAATGCCTTCTGCGCGCCGGGATTTGTCAGCCCCGCCTTGAAACCGGCCGGCGCCCCGAACTCCTTCGTCAGACAGGTCACGAATTTCTCCTGTGTTTTGAGCGCCTGCTCCATCGTCATGCCCGGTTCAATCGCCGTAACAGGCGTCTTTTTCAAAAACTGCTCCGCCAGACGGGCGGCAGCATCCTCGGTGCCCGCCACGGCGGCAAAAGGGAACAAAAACAGCGCAACAAGCGCAACCAGCCAACATCCCATTGTCTTTACCGATTTCTTCATCTCTCTTCTCCTTGCATTATTGTGCCGCCGTGCTTCGGGCCTGCAAAGACGACGCTGTCAGCAAACGCCCTTCGCCGGAAACGATAGGGCGCGGCCCTCTATTTCAACCATTTATCGTAGATGCGGCGGTAGGTCCCATCGTTCATGGCCATATGCAGCCACTGGTCAACCCACATTTTGAAAACCACATCGCGCGGCATCAGGTAGCCCTTTTCGGAATAGGTGAATGGCTTGTCCGGGTGAACCGCCGCCAGCTCCGGCCGCAGTTTCTGCTGCAGGACTGTCTCGATGGCGTCGGTTATCATCAAATCCGCATGACCCTGGACGATCTGATCGAAAATCGTCACGTTGTCCCGATACACGGTGAGCGTCGCCTTCTTTAAACGGGCCCGGGCGAATTTTTCGTTGGTGCCGCCAGGATTGACGATCACCCGCACACCCGGCTGATCAATCTGTTCGAGTGTCTGAAATTTGTTAACATTCTCTTTTCGGGTAATCGGCGTCTTGCCGTCAACCAGGATGGGGATGCTGAAAAAACCTTTTTTTTGCCGTTCCAGATTGATCGAGATGCCGCCTGCCCCCAGCTCGAACTTCCCTGCCTCAAAATCTTTCATCAGGGTCGGCCAGGAAGTCTTTACGAACCTGACCTCCACTCCCAGTGCCTTGCCCATCGCCAGGGCCATATCCACATCGATCCCCTCGAATTTACCCGTCGCGGGGTCAAGGTAGGTGAAAGGCTTGTAGTCGCCCGTCATGCCAACCAGGATGTGGCCGCGCTGCATGATCCCGTCGAGGAGCGAATCGGCCTGGGCCGCGAGCGCGCCTGTGCTGAACAGCACAAGAGATAATACCGCAAGCAAACAGAAAAAACCGCTTAACCTCCGCCGTAAATGATCCATAAAGTCTCCTTTCTGACGCTGATGCGCCCGATCCAATTGTTAACATACTGTGCCGCCGACGCAAGCCCGTGCCTGGCCGCACGGGCAACACACCGCAAATCCTGCGAGGGCGCTGCCGGACGGCCATGGAATAACGGGAAGCTAAAAACGCGAATCCGTGCTTCCTGAAGCAAAGAAACACCGAACGGCCTGTCAGATAGACAGATTTTTTGATTTTGTCAAGGGATGGAATGCAGGCCACAGGGTGTTTTCATTCTTTACAAAATAATCAATTCAATTAAATATATACAGAAATAGCTGAACAGGCGCCATAAAATGAAGTATACCGTCACCCGGATTACACTTCATCAAGGGGGGAATGTCGTTGTTTAACCTGTCCAAAGTCTTTGTCCGGATTGTTCTACCATTCGAAGAGCAACGTTTTAGCCAACTCATGCAGGAACATCATTACCTTGGCGCCCTTCCCAAGATCAGCGAGACGCTGTGGTATGTTGCCGTTCATGGCGAACAATGGGTCGCTCTTCTGAGTTTTTCTGCTCCTGCTCTAAAATGTTCGGCACGGGATCAATGGATCGGATGGGAGGGGCCTTCCATCATCAGTACGACCGACTAAAGCTGATTACCAATAACAGCCGTTTTTTGATCCTTCCCGAATGGCATTACCCCAATCTGGCTTCACGCGTTCTTTCATTATCCCGCAAGAGATTGCCGAGCGATTGGCAGGCTGCCTTTGGTCATCCGCTTGTTCTGCTGGAAACCTTCGTAGATCCGCAGAGGTTCCACGGGACCATCTACAAGGCTGATAACTGGATCTATGCAGGCAACACCAGGGGTTTTAGTCGAATCAAAAATGGTTACAGCACCATCGCAGACTCCCCCAAAATGGTTTTTCTCAAACCGTTGATTTCCAATGCCCAAACATTGTTGTCCCAATCAGCACTCGAACCAAAATATCTTACAGGAGGCAAGAAAATGATGATCAGCGCCCAGGAAATGGAATCTCTCCCCGACTTTTTCCGCGACATCCCTGACCCCCGTCGTGTTCAAGGACGATGGCAT
>DYLD01000199.1 GCA_020722315.1 Syntrophus aciditrophicus | reverse complement strand
ATCCCCTGAACCGGTATCACCGAGCGCGATAGAGAACTGACAGGCGGTTCTGTCCGTAAAAGAACTTTTCGCATTCGTTTTTGGATATATAAAACGAGATGATCCCACCGATCGGGATCGGCGCTAAAGCTATCGCGAGGAAGTAGGCAAAAAGTTTTTTTGCAATCCCGGGCTTTGTAACCCGTTTAGCTTCCATTTCATTAATCCTGTCAGACCCACCATGGCACCCCCGATAACCATCGGAAAACAAACGCTGCGATCTATCCGAGACCGACACCCGCAACAGCAGTTCCGCACGATGGGCACCGGCCCTTTTTGACGCGATTCTTCGTTATCGAATACCCCAGTCTCTCAATCAGCAGCATCCCGCAGCCAGGGCAATAGGTGTTTTCGTTACCCCTCCCGGGGATGTTTCCCTCATAGACGTAGCGGAGGCCCGCCTGGATTCCGATATTCCTGGCCATGTTCAGGGTTTTCGTCGGGGTGCGGGGAAGATCGGTCAGTTGATAGGCCGGATAAAATTGCGAGATGTGCCACGGGATATCGGGAGATACGCTTTTGATGAATTCGGCTATCTGCCTGAGCTCGGCCTTCGAGTCGTTGAGCGTCGGGATGACAAGCGTTGTGACCTCGACCCAGATGCCGAGATCCGATGCGAGGCGGATTGTATCCAAAACCGGCTCGAGACGGGCGCCGCATATCTCCCTGTAGAATTTCTCCGTGAAGGCCTTAATATCGATATTGATCCCGTCGAGATACGGCGAAATCATCTTTAAGGCCTCGGGGGTCATATACCCGTTGCTTACGAATACGTTTTTGATCCCTCTCGTATGGGCAAGGACGGCCGTATCAAAGCAGAGCTCGAAGAAAACGGTGGGTTCCGTATAGGTATATGCAATGGATGTGCACCCCGAACTTATTGCATCCGATACGATCTCCTCGGGATTTGCCGCATTGCCGGTAATGTGTCCCTTTTCCTCCCGCGGAAGCTGGGATATATCGAAGTTCTGGCAATGCCTGCAGCCGAAATTGCACCCAACGGTCCCGATCGAGTAAGCCCCTGAACCGGGGTAGAAATGGAAGAGCGGTTTCTTCTCAATCGGGTCGACATGACCCAGAACAATCTTGTCATAAACAAGGCTGAAAAGGGTGCCGCCGATATTCTGCCTAACGCCGCAGATACCGTAATTGCCGGACTTCAGGACACACCGGTGATGACAGAGGTTGCATTGAACCTTCTGATCGCCGAGCCTGTCAAACAGCATTGCCTCTTTCAAAGTCTCTCTTTTCAGAAAAAAGCCTTCGGGGAACCATTTCCCCGCTCTATCCCGACAATGCGATACGCGATACAAGGCATTGCTTTTACGTTGAAAAAGTATAGAAAGACCGTTCAACGATGTCAAGAAGTATCACGGAATGTGTCAAGAGCGGGGAAAAAACCCTGATCTTTACAAGGCCGAAGGTGGGATATATCCTGGATGCGAAACGGGAGGACGTAGTGATTTTTCTCTGATCATTAAGTGAGCATAATCAGAATAGGCCGGGCATTTCCGATAATAAGATTCTTGTCCGTCCATAGTTTGGAAGCAGTGGACTTCCAAGTACCTTGCCGCCGGCCGGCCTTTGATCTATTATTGAAAACTCAAAGATTGAGTTTGATTTTTCAATGTAAATATTGTAAGCTGCCGACATGAGACAAATCGACAGAAAAACGGATCGCGCCAAGCTGGAAAAGCTGATTTCCCTTTTTCCCGTCACGACGATTCTGGGTCCCCGGCAATGTGGAAAAACCACCCTCGCCCGGACTCTGGCCGCCGACGCCTACTTTGATTTGGAAAATCCCCGCGACCTCGCGCGCCTCGAGCAACCCCAACTCGCCCTGGAAGAGTTGACAGGGCTTATCGTGATCGACGAGATCCAGCGGATGCCCGACCTCTTTCCCCTTCTGCGCCACCTGGTTGACCAGCAGGTGAGCCGCAAGTTTGTCATTCTGGGCAGCGCCTCCCGGGATTTGATCCGGCAGAGTTCGGAATCTCTGGCCGGGCGGATCGCCTATTGTCCGTTGGGCGGTTTTCGCCTGAGCGATGTAGATCCGAAGTACCTCAAGACCCTCTGGTGGCGGGGTGGATTGCCCCGCTCCTTTCTGGCGGCATCGGATCAGGACAGCCTGCTCTGGCGGAATCAATACGTGGCCGCCTTTCTGGAGCGGGACATCCCCCAGTTGGGCATCGCGATCCCCGCCCGGACTCTGCGCCGGTTCTGGACGATGCTGAGCCATTACCACGGCCAGATTCTGAACTACTCCGAGTTGGGCCGCTCGTTCGGCGTCTCCGACATGACGGTCCGAAAATACTGCGATATCCTGGAAGGCACGTTCATGGTCCGTATCCTCCAGCCCTGGTCCGTCAACATCGGGAAGCGCCTGGTGAAGAGGCCGAAGCTTTACCTGCGCGACTCCGGCCTGTTCCATGCGCTGCTCTCCATCGAGACCCCGGAGCAGCTCCACGCCTCGCCCAAACTCGGAGCCTCGTGGGAGGGCTTTGCGCTGGAGTGCGTCTGCCGAGCCCTGGACAAGGAAGACGGAGACCTCTACTTCTGGCATACCCACGCCGGGGCGGAGCTCGACCTCTTCTGGCAGGCCGGGGGAAAAAGCTGGGGTGTGGAATTCAAGTACGAAGACGCCCCCCGGTTGACCCGCTCCATGAAGGCGGCCCTGGAGGACCTTTCCCTGGAGCGGCTCTGGGTCGTCTACCCGGGGAAGACGGCCTATCGCCTTGCCGAGAAGGTCCTGGTGCTTCCCCTTGCGGACATCGGCGATATCTGGCGTTACGAATGAAGACCCTGATCTTTACAAGGTCGAAGGTGGGGTATATCCTGGATGCGAAACGGGAGGACGTGGTGATTTTTCTCTGATCATTAAGTGACCATAATCAGAATAGGCCGGGCGGATCACCTACTGTCCGTTGGGCGGTTTTCGCGTGAGCGATCTAGATCCGAAGTACCTCAAGGCCCTCTGGTGGCGGGGCGTTTCGTCGCCGCGTGGAACCTTGTTGTCCCCGAAGAGGTTTTGGAAAGGTCCTGGGGGGAACCGCGGTGAGAATTTCCCATGAAACGCTTATCTCTAATAAAAAGCCGCAAAGATAATATTTGCGAGTTTTATTGTTGTTTTTTGGGCTATTCTATGTCATGAAACAGCTTGGAGAAAATTGATATGAGCAAAGATAAAGAATTATCGACTTTGATAGACAAAATTAGTTTGGTAGATAAGGCGAAACTTCTTCGGGAAAAATTCCAGGATAAGCCGGACTTTACCATTTCCGATGCTGCATCCATTCTCGAGGGGAAAAGGTCCGCTCTTTACTGGACTATGCATAAACTCACACAGAGTGGTTATATTTCCCGCACTGGACAGGGCCTTTACTCTTTTCAAAACAGAAAAACCGAAACGATTCAGCCTATGCCCTCTACCCTCGCGAACAGAATACTAAAAGTGCTCAGGGAAACCGGGCACGATTTCTTTATCTCCGGTCTGGATATCCTAACGGTATTCATGGATCATGCTCCAGAGACTTACCCCGTTTTGTTATTTGCCAGGAAATCGGACGCGGATGAGATTGCCGACATTCTTTCAAAAAATAAAATCGATGTCGTTTCATATACCCACGCCCGAGATTACTCCACTATCCGT
>DYLD01000198.1 GCA_020722315.1 Syntrophus aciditrophicus | reverse complement strand
GATGGCGCAGTCCAGGTTACTGGGTTGCCCGTCGTTGCCGACAATGTCCCGCTTGCCGCTGACCAGGAATAAGTTAAACTATCATTATCAGCATCAGTCGCATTGCATTTTATGGTTGTATTCCCGCCAGTTGTTATGCTTTGTGGTGTTACAGTAAATGAGGATATTACAGGGACATTATTAAAAACAACCCCTGACCATGGGAGCGGCCATTCTTGAGCGAATAAATTCGTTTCCCAAGCGTATTTCAAAGTGGTAAAAATTGCGTTAATTTCCACCTTCACTCCGGCATTCATTTCTATACCGGCATAAGTTGACCAGGGAAGATGATTTAACGGCGGGCCGACAACCAATTTCCCGTAACCTTCCCCTTCCACATAGGGGCCGACTATGTCGTAAACCTTGAAACTGAGTTCAGGCGACAGATAACCCTTTAATTCCGCTTCCGCTGACATGGTGGTTTCTGTTACGGAAAAACTTTTCGAAAAATCACCATGAGGCTCCCAACTACTGCCATTGCCGCAATTGCTATTGCATGTCAAACCTCCTGAAAATGTGATTCCTTGATTGACTGTAAACCCAACCCCCGCCGAAAGGTTCGACTGCGCGCCCAGCTTAAGCTCATATTCCGGAGTTATAACGATCGGAGTGCCTGGAATCAGGTATTTCCCTAAAGAAAATTTGGCGATCGTTATTTCTTTTGTCAGTGAAATTTTAGCCTCGATCCCTAAATTTGCTTCCTGTTCAAGGCTCACGTTGAAGTAAAACTTCCTCAAAGTGACCGGATTGGGCATGTCTATCTCTAAATCTATAGTCGGCGTAAAACTCAGTTCACCGCTGGTTTTTATCTGGTCATTTGTAGTTTCAGGTTTGCCGTCCGCGTCATGTATGACATGTTCCAAACTCAAAATAAATTTTCCCACCTCTGTTGACCGGGGTTTTAATGACATCCCTTCGGGTAATTTTAACGATTGGGGAGATACATCAGACGGCGTAATCGTCTTGCTCAATTTGATATTCAACATCTCAAAAGCCTCATCCAATGTCGCCGTCGTGGTTAAAACCTGATACTCCGTGCCGGTATTGACCACGGAAACCACCTTTTTCAGATAGCCGTTCCCCTGGGAGGACAGCATTATATTGCCGGGCTGGAGGGTGGCTATCTGGTCCGCGGTGAGACTGTATCGGTAGGTTGCGCTGTCGGAAGAAACACCAAGGAATTTAGAGTTGGTATCGGCCGACAATACCTTTGTCTGCGAGCCGAGCTTATAGGAAACTTTTTCGGCCGCGTCTTTCTTGTCCTTGAGCTGTTTTACCTTTTGCTTCACGGCGCCCACCACGCCGACGCTGACCTTGGCGTGAAGCGGGGATGCCGTGAAAACAACCCCGATCCAGAAAACAAGAAAAATGAACGTTATCCTTTTAATCGTCATAAAGGTGCAATCCGCCCCCTTTTAGGCAAGACTTTTTTATCGTTTTTTTTTGCCGGTTGGTTTATTCTTCTTTATTGTCCGCTTCCCCGCCGGTTTTGCCGATTGAGGCGGTTTATTTTTCCCGGTTTCTCCGAAATAAAAGTTAAAGCCGAAATTAACCACGAATTCAATGCCGCTCCCCCTGTAGTCGTCGGATTTAAGCGCTATAAAAACCGGGTAGAAGTCGCCGAGCAGGGATATCCTGTCGCTTATAAAATGCTCAAGCCCGCCGAATATTCCACCCTCGAAACCGCTGCCTTTTATGTCATAGGTGTTGAAGGAAATTCCTCCGAGTTCCAGACCGGTGAAGAGTATATCCCTGCCTCTCCCGGCGGAATTCCAGTAAACCCTTCCGGCGAAAACGTTTATTCCGGACCCCGCCGCATATCTCCCCTCAAGCGAAACACTCCGGGACAGATTATGTTTTACGCCAACATAAGGATATCCGAGAGAAATCGCCGTTTCGCCTTCTCCGGAGCAGTTTCCGGCAATATTAACCGCCAACAGGGAAAAAATGAGAATTTTAAAAGTTTTGTATTTCATAAAACCCCCAGTTCACGGCACCCACTCCGCGTATTTGAGCGCGGCACCGTCTGAGTATGAAATGCCGGGTATATTCCCCCCAAGCAGTTTCAAAGAATTAAATCTTCCGGTCCCGGTATCCACGGTTTTTTTAACCCAGGCTCCGCCGTCCCAAGCCGCGAATTTAAGAGCATCCACTGTGGCATCGTAGTATGAAATCCGCGGGTTTCCGGAAGAATCCACCTTTATAGAATTATGGGAGCCGACGTCCACCCCGGCGTCGATGGTCTGTATGTTCCAGCCGGCGCCAGTCCACCCGGCGTATTTCAGAGCCGAATTATAGTAGGAAATATGGGGATAGCCCAAAGCGTCAAGATCGAGGGATGTGGCGGGGTAAAGCGTCAATCCCGCCGCGTCGACGATCTGAACTGTCCAGACGCTGCCGTTCCAGACGGCGTGTTTCAGGAGATTGTTAGAGGAATCCCAGTAAGAAATATGTGGATTATTCGAAGCGTCCACGGATATAGCGGTTCCCTTTCCCACGTTTCCAGCCGGGTCTGGGGTTCCCATGGCCCAGACGCCTTCGGTCCATCTGGCGTATTTAAGTTTCTGGCCGGTTATGTTGTAATAGGCGGCGTGAGGAGCGCCGGTCCCATCCACAGCTAGCGCGGAATAGGAGTAATTCCCGGTGTCAATAGTTCCCATGGCCCAGACGCCTTCGGTCCGTTTGGCGTATTTAAGGTTGCCGTCGGCTATGTACAAAACTCTCATATCTCCCGCGCCGTCAACAGTGTGGGAAGGATGCGTTATTTCCGTCGAGGCGTCTACTCGGGAAATGCTCCAGCTTCCCGATGAAGGGGATACCGCGAGATTAAGGTTATCCCTGTAGCGGATTTCCCGGTAATAATCACATTTATATTCGTAATAAGTGTAATAACAGGAGGAAAGATATACCGAATAGGCTTCTTGTTTCGTGTAAATTATACTGGGTTTGCCGGAACCGTCAAAAGCCAGGGAGGTATATGAAACGGCGCCGCGGTCCACTTCCTGAATCTGCCAGCATCCGTTCGTCCCGGAACCGTCCGTGACGAACGGCGATGTTATTTCGTTCGTCGTCAGCCGGGTTACAGAAGCATCATCTTTCGAATATTCAGCCTCAAAATAGTAACTGTAATCATCCCCCGATGAAAGCTGAAGCGAATGAGAGTAAATGGCGCCGGTCCTGAAATTTCCGGACTGAAAAGACATAAGGAAAGGACTTCCCGCCACTTCGCTCCCATTCTTTTTCACGTGCAGTCTCGGGTATCCTGCCCTAGGCGGCTTGCCGAGGGAGTTTTTATAGCTGATTCTATAAATAAACGTCGTCGAGGTGTTGCCGCACTCAAAATTAAGACCGTCCGCACCGTAGTTAATTTCTCCCGTCCACGTCAGGAACGCTTCATCTTTTTTCTCCCTCAATTCTTTTACTTTATGCTTCACCGCGCCGATAATTCCCGTATGCACTTTCGCCTGGGAATCTGAAGGGGAAAAAAGGAATAAACTCAAAAGAAAAAACAAGGACAACAGAGAAACCACTGGTTGTTTACTTTTCATTTTCAATTTACTCCCATGCTTTTACTTGCAGTGAGAAAACTTACGAACATCCCTTACTTTATATAGCACAAATTTGACTACAAGTCAATAAACCGAATCAAATCAAATATAATCTAACCCAAAGGAGTATCGTCAAATCAAAAA
>DYLD01000197.1:1491-3731 GCA_020722315.1 Syntrophus aciditrophicus | reverse complement strand
TTGCTCCAAAGATGTTCGCCTTTGTATTCAACGACAAGGAATTTGCCGTTGACCAGTTCGCAGACAAAATCAGGATAGAACTTGTCGCTGGCAGTTTGGAGCCAGAATGAAAATTTCGGATGGCCTTCGAGATTGCGAATCCAGCGTTTGATTTTGGGGTGCGCGTCGAGCAAACGGGCGCAATCGAATTCTTCGCCTTCGGGTTTCAGGTCGCCAACGACCTGATAGTAGTGATTCTCGAAATTGTGTTGATAGAGCGTATTGTTGGTGGGATAGGGATAATCTTCGGGCGGAAAGGTGAAGCATTTTTCGGGCGAGACAACCAACTCGAATTCTTTTGCGTCGAAAAGGAAACCTTGAAAGGCTTGCATTTCTGCCTCGTGTTGAAATTGTTCGATCTTACGGCGCGCCGCTTCGCGCAGGCGATATTTTTCCCGCCAGAGTTCATCGAGAGTCCAGCGGCGGTTTTCGAGCAGGCGTTCCACCATGCCAAGCAGAAAAACCATTGTTTCGTTCTGCGGAATGGACTTATGCGGAATGCTCCTGTCCAGCCAGTTCACGAGCGATTGTTGGGTCGCTTTTTGGTCGGCCGCAATCAGGTAGGATTGCACGTGCACTTCACGGATGAAATGCGAGGCGACCTTGCCCGTCTCATTGATGTCAATTTCAACGGTGATGTTGTCGGGCGAGTCTTTGGGGAACTCCTCTTCGGCAAGATATGGGTCGCATTTGGCTAATTCAATCGGGCGATCCATGAAAAAACTTTCATCGAATGGTTCCAGTAACTTTCCCTGCCTGACCGCCAGCACGGGAATGGAAAACGGCGTCTGTTTTATCTCCTGCCGCGTTTCATCCTCCTCGACAGGCAAATTGAATAGCGGCGCATTGTCAATCAACCAGGGCTGGCTGGTAGTGGAGCGGACCAGGTCTTTCGCTTCCTGCCGCTCGAAGCCGTTATGCACGAGTGCGTCCTGCAAGGCTTTGGCGGTTTCGCCAAACTTCAGCGAGGAGACGTAGGCGTAGGCGTAATTGAGTTCGTGATTTTGTTTCTTTGTTACGTTTGGCAGGCGCAGGACGCGTCCCAAAATTTGCTCGACGGCGGTTGCGGAGGACATTTCGGCGACACTGCAAAGAACGTAGGCGAAGGAACAATCCCAACCTTCGCGCAGGGCTTGCTTGGTGATGATGTAGCGCACGGAACAATCTTCGGCAAATAAATCCAGGCCGTCAATTTCGTATTCTTCGCCCGTCGCCTTTTTGATTTGGTCTTCGGGGATTTGATTGTCTTTCATCAAACACTCTTTGACCATATCCACCGTGATGGAAGATTTTCCCTTGTAGGTTGGCTGCGCTTGCAAAAGCAAAATGGGACGGATGAATTCGCCCGTTTTGGCGCGTTCGGCGCGCGCGGCTTTTTCGAGTTCGTTGCGTTTGCCGACCGATTGGGCGATTGCCACGCGCCAATTCTGTTGGGTTTCAAGGTAGATCGGCAGTTTGATCATGCCCTCGGCTTTGAGTTCCGCCGCAGAGACGGTGTGCAGGACATTGCTCGGATGTCCTTCTTTGGCGGGCGTGGCGGTAAATTCGATGATGCAGGCGGGGGAGAAGCGCGCCAGCGTGGTGAACGAAAGATCGGTGCGGGCGTTATGCGCTTCGTCCACGATCACGATGGGACGGTGAAGCGCAAGCACATTCGCCAGCGAACAGATCGGCGCGCCGTTTTCGTGTTTTTCAAGTTTTGCCAGTTGCGGAGGTTTCAGGCTGGACGGGAAATGTCCCATCAGCGAACCGTTTTGTTCGTAGAATTTTCGATTGGAGGTTTCCTCGACGCGCACGGCCTGCATGGTGGAGACGATGACGGTCACGCCGTTCATTTGCGAGGGCTGGACGGATAACGCCTCGCCCATATCCAAAACTGTGACGCTCCCCCCGATGGTTTCCAACGCCTGCCGATAGGGGTGTTTCTTGTTTTTCAGCGCGTTGATCGTTTGAGTCAAAATCGCGTTGGAAGGGACAAGCCAGACGACCAAAGGCTCGTCGGTTTGAAGATATTCGTGCGCCGCGATTTCGACCGAGTGCGCGGCAACCAGGGTTTTTCCGCCGCCCGTGGGCAGGCGCAGACAGACATAAGGCAGGTCGGGCAATTCGGGCGCGGGGATGTAGGGAATGCTCAAACCAAATTTTTCGATGGTGATTTCCGAGAAAGCCAGGTGAGGCTTCTTGTATTTCACGCAGGCGCG
>DYLD01000197.1:0-1391 GCA_020722315.1 Syntrophus aciditrophicus | reverse complement strand
TCGCCCAACAGACAGCCATTCCCGTAAATGACCTTTGCCCCGTCGTGCTCGGGCAGGCTGGACAGCAACGGACGCGTCAGCACATTGCCGCCGTCGTGTGATTTATCTTTCATCACGCCATTGTAAAGCAGATAGACCGCCACGCCGTTGTGAACGCCGAGCAAAGGCCATTTCTTTTTGAACTTTTCTGGAAGCGGCTGGCCTGTTTCCGTGAAGTAGACATGCCGCGCCAAATCTTCAAATGTGACTTCTTTTTGAATTTGTCCATCTGAATCGAACAGCGTTTCGCCGAGCGTGCAGTAGCGGAAGCCGCCGCCCAAGCCTTCTTCTTTGTGTTTGCCGCCTTTCTGGTCTTTCCACTCGTAGCCCTGGCTGACGCGCTTCAAGCGTTCGGCGGTGATGTTCTGGCAGATGTTCTCGTCCATCTCGACCAGAATGAAACGACGATTTCCGCTATCTTCCTTGTTCATTTGCAAAACGGCGTGGCCTGTCGTGCCAGTGCCAGCAAATGAATCAAGAATTGTATCGCCAGGATTTGTTGCAAGTTGAATTATCCTTGAGATTAGTCTCACGGGTTTAGGTGTTTCAAACAAGGCGCCTTCCCCAAAGATTTGCTTGATTTCTTTTGTTGCTTCTTGATTGTGTCCTACTTCTCCATTCGTCCACCAAGTCCATGCAGTCGTGCCCTCGGTCTCCGATAGAAATAGCTTCATTCTCGGTCGTGAGATGCCATTTTGACCAAACCAAATACGGTTATCTCGTACAAGTTTTTCGAATGATTCCTTTGTCATTGTCCAACATCTTCCAGTTGGAGGGTTGTATTTTTTCCCGCTCGGAGTTATCAATTCATAAAACTGTTCTTCTGTAGCGTGACCTACTTGGCCTGTGATGTCGCGTGACGCCCAAAGACCACGTGGATCATTATCTGGGTTCTTGTACTCTCCCTTTCTTTTCTCCGACAAAGAGATTTTATTGATGCTCTTTTTAGATTTTTCGAGTTCTTTCCCATAAACTAAAATGTAATCATGCGCCGCTCCCAGAGGAAGGCGCGACTCTGGTGAAGTTCGTTTTTGCCAAATAATTGTCGCTAAGAAGTTTTGTCTCCCAAATATCTCATCTAATACAATTCTCGCGTCTTGTACCTCATTATCGTCAATGCTCATCCACAAACTGCCGTCTTCGCGCAACATCTCGCGCAGTAACACCAGGCGCGGATACATCATGCACAGCCACTTGTCGTGTCGGCTCAAATCCTCGGCTTCGCCTCCTACTACTTTGCCCAACCATTCACGTATTTCTGGACTATCTACTTTATCATCGTAAATCCAACTTTCTTCGCCCGTGTTGTAGGGCGGGTCAATGTAAATGCACTTCACCTGTCCCGCGTAGTG
>DYLD01000196.1 GCA_020722315.1 Syntrophus aciditrophicus | reverse complement strand
GGCCGGGGGCCTCGCCGGGGCTCTCGAGCAGCTTTTTTCCGACGGGTCATTTACCGGCGCGATATGCGTTTCGGCGCTTCCCTCCCGGAGTTTCTCGTTTCGCGATCTCCAGCTTCCGTTTCGCGAAGACAAAAAAATCCGGCAGACGCTGGCCTTCGCCGTGGAGCCGCTGATCCATCTGCCGCTCGACGAGGTATGGATGGATTACGTAATAACCGGACACGGGAAAGGAACAGATCTGTTTGTCGCCGTTGTCGAAAAGAAACTGATCGGCGAGCATAAGACCCTTCTGGCTCCCTATGTAAGGGAATCAGCGGCAATTGATGTAGGCACTGTTCCGCTGGCGTCCATTTTTGTCCGGCAGCCCGATTTCCCTTCCTCGGCGCTTATCCTCGATGTCGGTTTTGCTCATTCGACGGCGGTCTTTGCCGGAAAGGAGAGGATTTATCACGTCCGTGATTTTTTTTTCGGGGCTAAAAACGTCACCCAAGCCGTCGCCGGCGCGCTCCAGATCGATCCGGAAACCGCCTGGCAAATCGAGAACGAAATTCCTCCCGAAGCGCTCCCATCCGTCGGCGGGGTCTGCACGCCGTTTCTTAACGAACTGAAAAACACGTCCCTCTTTTTGCGCGACAGGGGGCGGATACCGGATTTGCCGGCCAGGATACTTTTGACCGGGGGAGGCGCCCGAACGCCCGGCTTGAGCGAGGCCCTGTCAAAGCTGTTTCCGGCCCCGGTCGAAGAGTCAAATCTTCTCGCGTCGGGAAGATTTAAGATGGACGAAGCGCTGCGCGCCTCGTGGGATCCGGCGATTATGGACAATGCGCTTGCGCTGGCGGCACGGCCGCCCGGCAAGGGATCCGGCTTCAACTTCCTGAGGCGCGAACAGGAAAGCAACGGCGACCGCTCGGACATCTCCGCCGTCCTTAAAAAGGCCGCCCTGGCCGCGGGCATCGTCGTTGTGCTGGCAGGCCTAGAGCTTGGCCTTGACTACTGGGGGATGAGGTTGAAACTGGCCAATCTTAAAAGGGACATTATCTCCGAATACAAAAGGATAGACCCCCAAACGACCCGCATCGTCGATCCGATCGCGCAGATCAAAGGAAGGATCGCCGAGGCGAAGAAGTTCTCCGCGGGCAGAGTCAGTCCGACGTCGGCAACCGCGCTCGATATCCTCAAGGAGGTTTCGGCGGCCGCCCCCAAAGACATTTTGCTCCATACGTTTTCCGTGGAGGAAGGCGAGGCTTCGTTCAAGGGCGAAGCCCCTGATTTCGATGCGATGGATGCATTCAAAAAACGGATCGAGGGATCCACATACGTCAGGTCCGTGACGGTCGGCGCAACCAGCCTGATGAAGGAACAAAAAGGCGTGGAATTCCATTTGAAGGCGGCCCTGAAGAGATGAAGCAATTCTGGGATCAACTGACAAAAAGCCAGAAACGAATCCTCGCTGTGGGATTTGTGTTTGTTATCGGGGCGGTCATCCTCCAGTTTGCGGTGTTCCCGTGGCTTGACAACCGCATGAGGGTAAAGACCTCGATCGCGGCGAACGAAAAGATTCTCCGCGATTTAAAATCCCTCGGCCGGGAGTACAGCCTTCTTCGGCGCGCTTCGGAAGAGATAAGCATGGCGGCGGCAAAGATGCCCGCTGACTTCGCGCTCTTTTCGTATCTGGAAAAGAAGGCCGAGGAAACGGGGTTGAAGGGACATATAAAGGCAATAAAACCCCTTAAAACGACACCGACTGGAGCCTATGATGAAATCGCCGCAGAAATAAAGCTAGAAAACTTGACGATCAAACAGGCCACAGACTTTTTATACCACGTCGAATCCCCCGAGCAGATGATAAGGATCCGGAAAATGTCGCTCGGAAAAATGAAAGACAACCCGAAATACCTCGCTGCGGAAATTCAGGTCTTCGCATACCAGAAAGCCACGAAGGAGGATAAATCGCGATGAGGCTACGCAAAGTCCGAAACTTTTTCGGCTACCTTGTTGCCGGCGCGGTCATGCTTGTCTTTTTCCTCTACCTGCGTTTCCCCGGCGATGCCGCAAAAAACTGGCTGAAAAGCTACGGGATGGGCCGTCTGCCGGATTTGGTGTTTGTGATCGACGCCGTTGAGCCTTCCTTTCCACCGGGCGTTAAAATAAAAAACATCACGGCAGCCTTCCGGCAGCGCCCCGAGGCGACGATCCACGCAGACAATCTTGCCGTTTCGCCCGGATGGCTTTCCCTTTTGCGGGGGCGCGTTTGTGTTCTCGCCGAGGCATCTGCATACGACGGAAACCTGCACGTAAGGAATGAATTCACCCGAACATTTTCGCTGGACGGGCCCTTTTCGACAGTTGTGAAATTCAACGGCTTGCGTCTTGACAAATGCCTTTGGTTTCAGAATGCCCTTTCGCGTCGCCTTTGGGGGACCCTGAATGGATCGCTTACGTTTAACGGCTCCGCGGCCGGCTGGAGGAGCGGAACCGGAAAAACAGCGGCCGTGCTGTCGAACGGCGGCCTTGTGCTTACGGAAAAACTGCTCGGTTTCGACCGGATCGACTTCAGCCGGGCGGATCTGAAAATGGAGCTTCGCGACAAGGCCCTAAAGATAGCCGAACTAAAAATCAACGGCGACAAGCTCTCCATCACGCTGAAGGGAAATATTCTCCTTGCCGACGATTTTACAAAAAGCCGCCTCGAACTGAACGGTTTTGCGGCGATACAGGGACTGGGCGGCCGGCGCGTCCCGATCACGATCGGCGGAGAGATAGGCAGGCCGAAGGTAAAGGCGACCTGAAAATTTTAAAAAGGAATAGATTATTGGACCTGGCACGGTATTTTCACATTTCATTCTCCGATCTAAAGCCGCTCTTATCGCGCAGGGCGGTGATCCTGTTGCTCATGGCAGTCTTCCTGTACCAGGCTTCCGGAATATTCTACAAGGGTTTGACGCTTAAGATGCTCGCGATGTCGCCGCCGCCCGCCGCGGAAACGAAGGACAAGGCCCCCGTGGTTGCCGCCCGCAAATCGATCGAAACTTATACTGCGATCGCCGAGAGGAATATCTTCGGCACGTCGATGGAAACGGTTGCGGCAAAACAGGCGCAGAAAAAGCCAGATCAGCAGGATCCTTCGCTTCTCTTCGATTTGAGGGGTACGGCAGCCGGCGAAGGGAAATTCGGCTTTGCGGTGATCGAGGACAAAAAAACAAAAAAGCAAAGGCTGATAAAGGTAGGAGACGTCGTTTCGGGGGCCAGGATTCTGCGGATACGGCGCAACTCCATCGACATGCTGGTGGATGACCAAACACGCACGATGAAAATGGCGGAGCGAACCGAGCAGCCTATCATTCCGCCGGCCGCCGCGAAGCCCGCTGCCGCCGTCGTTTCGGGAGGGAAGATCCTCGTCAACCGCAGTGAAATATCGTCGGCGCTGGCCGATATGGGACAACTGCTCCGTCAGGCCAGGGTGAGACCTTATTTTTACAAAGGCGCCCCGGAGGGTTTTATGATAACCGACATCCAGCCCGGCAGCCTCTATCAGAAAATGGGGATCGCCAACGGCGACATTATCCAGGGGGTTGACGGCCGGCCGATAAAGACGGCGGATGACATGACGTCGTTTATAAACACGCTGAAGGAAGCCTCAAATGTGGTCGTTTCGCTAAAGAGGCAGGGAAGAGAGCAGACGTTAAATTATCAATTACGCTAGGGCCTCTACTGCCGGGATTTTGCGTTTTGGCGG
>DYLD01000195.1 GCA_020722315.1 Syntrophus aciditrophicus | reverse complement strand
CGTCATGTGCCGACGACTGTAAATTCGGCCTGATTGTTACTTTTGCAATTGGCTCTAATCAGCACAGATTTCTTTTTATGCGCTGAAATGCCGGGCTCAGAGTCTTAGTTGAAAAGGGTAAATACTTATGGCATTGGAAGATAATGGGGGAGGGATTATGATGACCAGTAAAGATTTCCTGGAGAAATTGGTTCAGACATGTCCCGATGGGATAATCGGCGTCAACCGAAAGGGAACCGTAATAATCTTTAACACGGCTGCTGAAAAGCTGACGGGGCTGGCGGCAGCGGATGTGATAGGGAAGTTGTCGATCGAAGACGTTTATGATGTTCCCGGTCAAGCAAGGGAAATCAAAAAAGCCATTTACAGCGAAAAATATGGGGGCCCGGGACGCCTCGAGGGATTGGAGGTGCCCGTGAGAGGCGCCGGGGGTAGAAAAGTGCCTATCCGCCTGTCAGCGGCATTGATCTTTGAAGATCAGACCGAAATCGGCAGCGTTGGTTTTTTTCATGATCTGACTGAGCAAAAGAAACTGGAAGAGGAATTGCGCATGAGCTCGATTACTGACTACCTGACGAAGCTCTATAACCGGCGACATTTTCATGCCACCCTCACCGAAGAAATGGCGAGGTCTCTTAGATACAAACATCCTTTGAGTCTGGCTGTCCTCGACCTCGACAATTTTAAACCATTCAACGATACCTACGGGCATCAGGAGGGCGACGTGATCCTTCGGTTGCTGGCTGAATGTATTGGGCCTGTATTCCGTGCTACTGACCATGCGTTTCGAGTGGGGGGGGATGAATTTGCTCTGTTGCTGGTAGAAACGGCTCTTGACAATGCTGGACGGGTCGTGGAACGATTCAAAGCCTATTTTGCCGAACAATGGTCCCAGAAGATGTCCTACCTGGGGCGGAGGCTTCGGCCTGTGACGATGAGTATCGGCATCGCCCAACTGACGGCAAGAGAAAAGGCCGACAAGTTCCTGCTCAGGGCCGACCTGGCCATGTATGAGGCCAAGAATGCCGGCGGCGATTGCGTGGTTCTGGCTTCAAAGAAAATCGGGGGTAAAGCCCGGTTTAAAAAATCGCGTTGAGCCATTCCTGTACGACTTTGTTACAGAGGAAATTAGCGTTAACGCGGTTTAGAAAGATTTCGATGGCTGTAAGCGGATTAAAACGGGGCTTGGCCTGCCTGAGTTTCCTTCATTGCGATCGGCTCCACGATAGGCCGCGGAGTGTTCGTCTTTACCGGCATTGTTCTGAGTACTGCCGGTTTCGCTCTTCCTGTGGCCTACGCATGGGCGGTGATCCCGGTTTTCATCAGCATGCTGCCGCTGGCGATGTTGGGCGCGGCGATACCGGCCACCGGCGGCAACTACAAATATTCAAGCCGGATGGTCTCGCCGGGGCTTCCCTTCGTTGGGGTGTGGACCTACGCGCTCGCCACGTTCTTCGACCAGATCCCGCACTACGGCCTTGCCTGCGCCCGCTATGCCGCGGTATTTATGCCGGGACTTCCACTTGAACTTGTCGCTGCGGGGATCATCACAGTCTTTGCGCTTATCAACCTACCCGGCGTGCACTGGCCGCCCAGTTTCAGGCGCTGATGGTGCTGATTCTTATCGCGGCGCTGCTTAGCTTCACCTAGCTTGGCAAACGTGCATTCGGCATCCCGCGCATTGCAAGACCACGCAGCGCGTCATCGGCGATTACTTAGGCGATGGTTATGGGTATCCCACTGCGGCATCCCGTGATGCGATGCGTTTTCTCAAAGAGCGCGAGGGGATTCAGCTCGATTCGATCTATACTGCGAAGACCTTTGCGGCGCTGCGCGACTTTGTCGCCTCTTCGTCGCGAAAGGATGAGCCGGTTCTCTACTGGCATACCTACAATTCCGTGGACCTCTCGGCGGAGGCGGTCTTGGTGGATTATCGGGAGCTCCCGGATGAGTTTCACCGTTTTTTCACGATAGCGGAGTGTCCCGTTTAAGCACCGTCATCGGGATGCATGATCATTGGGAACATGGGCAAAACATAAGAAGAGGGCGCTTGCGTCGAGAACAAATTTACCGTGAGGTATAACGGAGGTCAGGATGACACGATACGATTTTTCAGGTAGAAAGGTCCTCATCACCGGCGCCTCGACCGGCATCGGAAGGGAACTCTCCAGCGAGTTTGCCGGAGGCGGGGCGCACCTAGCCCTCGGCGCTCTGCCCGAGGAGGCAGAGGCGCTTGAGCAACGGGCACCTGATTTGAAGGCGCAATTCGGCATTCCTGTCTGGACATTCCCGATCAACCTGCTTGACGACGATGGACCGGACGCCCTCTAAGTGAGACCTTTGCAAAACGCCACCTTCGCGCTGATCATATCTTTTTCGACCCCGCGGCGTCTCGGAACTTGGTTCTACAGCTAAACGCCCTCTATCGTTTTACGTTCTTAACACCTTTAGAGGCTTGCTCAAGACGGCGGGGTACCTATGAAAAATCAATAAATTTGCGCTTCAAGCAGCATTTTTCAAAGGTCTTGAAATTTGGAAGTGCGCTGGTCCACAGCCGTGCGGCTGTCATGATTATCATCGGTACAAACCAAAGCCGCATTGATTACCCCCCATGAAGGAAGCTTCGAAAGGACACATCCTGCGGGTATGCGGGGTCGCCGAAGCTCGAAAATTGTGTTATGGTAATTTATGGCTTGTGGAAAATCGCGCTATACATTACAAACCTGCCCAAGCTTCGTGGTCTTGGGTCTGGAATTTCTCCATGTCCTCAAGCTCGTGAGGTAAGATGAAACTATGTTTCCTCTTCGTGACGACAACCCGACACTGCATACCTCTGTCGTAACCTTTCTGATCATCGGAATCAATGTTCTGATCTGGATCTTTGTCCAGGGAATGGGATCTGATCTTCCGCTGGCTGCTTCAATCTGCCGGTACGGGCTGATCCCTGGAGAGCTTCTGGGTTCGGTGGCGCCCGGAACGAAAGTTCCGCTGGGAGAAGGCCTGGCGTGTGTCCTGGCCGGCGACGCATCGGGATGGTCAGTCCTCAGTTCGATGTTTATGCATGGCGGCTGGTTTCATCTGATCGGTAACATGTGGTTTCTGGCCGTCTTCGGAGACAACGTTGAGGATGCAATGGGATGGTGGCGTTTTATTCTTTTCTATCTTTTGTGCGGGGTCGCGGCCGCCGCGCTGCAGGTTGCGACGAATCCGGCAAGCGTTTTGCCGATGGTGGGTGCCTCAGGCGCGATCAGCGGGGTTATGGGAGCTTATGCCGTTCTCTTTCCCCGGGCCCCGGTGCATGTCCTGGTCTTTTTCGGTTTTATCTTTACACGTCTGGTCTTTCCGGCGTTTGTCATGCTTGGTTACTGGTTTCTCATCCAGCTTCTTGGAGGAATACCCGCGCTTGCCGGCGCGGGAGGAGGGGTCGCCTTCTGGGCCCATGTGGGAGGATTCGTCGCCGGCGTAATCCTAGGTAAAATACTCTGCAATCGGCGACGCCTTGCAGCTTGCCAAAACAGAAAAGGCCGTACGGAAAGTATGGTTAAGCGCTATCGGAGATTCTAAAACCCGCTAACCGGCTTGACGTATATGAGCCCCTTTTCATCCCCCTGGGCAGACCAACGACAGCCACGGACTGTGCAGGAAAGATTGCGTCCAGTTGAGCCGTTAATTCTTTAATCCGGTGCATCGGTTCAAGCATTACGGCACTTCCAGAACAACCAGCGCGTCAACGGCTGTGCACCTGCC
>DYLD01000194.1 GCA_020722315.1 Syntrophus aciditrophicus | reverse complement strand
GGCGCAGAGGCGGCGTCATGCCATCGGTTTGCCTTCGATGCGTTTTCTGAGATCGAATAATTGCGATGCCTCTCCGATCATGACAAACCTATCGCCCGGTTTCACGGGGCGGCCGGGGTCCGGGTTGATGTCGTAGCGATTCGTTTCCTGTTCAAGCACGGCCACAAGCAGCGGGGCATGGCTTCTGGTTTCCCTGATCTCCCCGATGGGGCGGCCGATCAACGGGGAACCATCAGGGACGGCGATCTCATCGAAGCGGACTACGCTGTCCCGCTGCCGCATCATTGCATCCAGGAACCCGACCGTCGCCGGACGCACCATTTCCGAGACCATGCGCAGACCGCCGATGTACTGGGGATTGACGACATTGTCGGCCCCGCTGCGCAAGAGCTGTTGACGCACCCCAAGCTCCTTCTGGGTGCTGACAACGCGGATGTTCGGGTTGAGTCCCTTGGCGGTCAACGCCAGAAATGCGTTGGACTGGTCAGAGGATAGAACCGCGAAGACGCCGGCGGCCTTCATTACTCCGGCGCGCATCAAAACCTCTTCCTCCGTTGCGTCCCCTTCTATGGCGTTGATGCCGTCGGCGATGAGCTTTTCCACCGTTTCATGGCTCCGATCGACGACGACGAAGGACCGTCTCGTTTTTTCCAGCTCCTCTATGATCACCCGGGCGGAATGAGACATGCCGCAGACAATGAAATGGCCCGAAAGCTTTTCAATCTCCTTTTCCATGCGTCTCCTCCTGAACACAACGGATAGCTGTCCCTCAACGATGATGGATGTGAGCATCGAAAATGCGTAGGCGACGATACTGACGCCGCCCAGGATAAGAAACAACGTGAATACCCGCCCGGCGGGGCTTAACGGATTCGTTTCCCCGTAGCCGATGGTTGCAAGCGTGATGACGGTCATGTAGAATGCGTCAAACCACGTCCAGCCCTCGATCAACACGTAACCGACCGTCCCGGCGAAAAGAACCACCAAAAGGAGTCCGATAACATCCGCAAGGCGCCTGTGCATTTCATAGAGGCTGGTCATATTCTTGATTTCACCATGCCCGGATTTCTTGATCCCTAAGACGGTCATCTGATATCAGGGTTTCCATTTCTGGTTTCCGCGGCCGAAAAACCGGTAGCGCAAAACGGCGCCTTTTGACGTGCGAGGCTTTGTTTCTTTGGGTGGATTCTACATTCTTTCCCAAAGAATTCAAGCAAATAATGCGGGGTTCTTTGTTGCAAAAAGGCCCGGCACGCGAAGAAAAGGGGAGATTATTTCCCCCGTTGCGGGCAGGGTGTTTTAGAGAAGACTCAATAAATATAGTACTCCTGGTCAGGGTCCAGGAAGATCCCCTGACCGATTATCTCAACCATCCCCGCGCATTTTTCACAAAGGGGAAAATACTTTACCCCGTCCTTTTGCGGAACGATAATTTCTTCTACCCGCTGCCGCATCTGGTAAAACACCTTCCCGCGGGCGGTCACCTCAAAAATAGACTTCTGCACCCGTGTTCCATAATCTTTCATAACCTTGGCGATTTTTGCGAGCCGCTTCGGATCGGCAATGTCGTAGGCTACGATCATGTCCATAACAACTTTTCCTCAAACAATCATGTATTCAAACTGCGTGATCTTAATCCCCTGCCCGGAGATAACGACGTTATTTATACATCGAGAACAAATGCGGTAGATTCGCACCGAGTCGCTTGCCAAATCGAGGCGGCTTTTACAGTACGATCTTATTTGTTTGATCGCCTCTTCATCGATGTCACATTCAAAAACCGACTTTTGCGTTCGTATCCCGAATTCCTTGAGAAACTTGCGCATTGCATTAAGGCGTTTCGGATCAGTAATGTCGTATGTCACCATTGTTATCATTTCAGCAGCACCGGACGGTAAGCCGCCGCCTCGCCTTCTATAACCTTGCGACAATGTTCGGCCTGGAAAAGGATTGCGTCGGCATAGGTCAAATTGCGCTCGGCCGGAGGATAGAAAAAAGGAGTCGTAAGCTTTTTTTCAAAGGCATCAATAACTTTTTCAAATGCTTGCGGATAAAGTTTCACAGGATACTTTCCTGTTGCAGCATTCCCCTGTGAAACCGGGTGGTCTTCCATGACCTGTTCGGGTAGATCGAAAGATTCAAAATCATCGCCTGTTCCGGAAATTCGTCCGATGGGATCCGTAGAGACATCCACGTTTTGTTCGGCTGATAAATTATCTTCATCAGACGTTTTCTCCTCATAGAAGTCTTCCTGCTTCAAAATCCGGAGATTAAAAAGCGACAATGTCAGCGTGTCAACAACGATTGTTCGAAACTCTTCCATCAGATCAAGAACCAGCGAATAGCGTCCATAGTCCAAGGCGTGTAAAAACCCCGGATACGGATCGAGCGCGGCCACGCGAACGGCCGCGTAAACCCTGTTCATTAAGAACGTATAAAGCAAAGAAAGGATAGAATTAACCGGGTCTGTAGGCGGTCTCCTCACCCGTCGCGTGAATCCCATATTTTCAACGAAGCCGCGGGGAAAGGCAGAAAAATAAAGCGCGCTACCTCTTCCCTCATAACCACGCACGCTTTCGAGAGTTTCGGCAGTGGGAAGAAAATCTATAATGCGTTGTATCTCATGGGCTTTCTGCCCGCAAACAGGGTCGTTTCTCGTCCGTTTAAGCCGCATCAACAGTGTTGCCATATTGGCAAGCTTTCCTGCGACGATCGCCCGCGCCATCTTAAGGCAGAAATCATTATCGCCAAGAAGGTCATACTGGCGTTTGCGAAGAAAGACATTGCGTGCCTCCGGGGCGGCAAGACGTCCGAGGTAGCGACCGTTCTGTGTTAGAAAAACCGTATCGATTTCATGGCGCATCAATTGCACCATCGCGCCGTGGGTGATCTCGACGTTTCCGAAAATGACGATCTGGGTGAGCTTATAGGTAAAAAGTGTATGGTAGGTTGAATCGCCTTTCTTGACGAGGAGGTGTCTTCCCTCCTTTATAATCCTTGCTCCCTGAGTTTTGATATACACAACCATGAGTCACCTTCCGTATTTTTGGACAATTATCGGAAGCGACGGTCAATATTTCAAGGACTGCAATGTTGCAATCAACGATTCGAAGTTTAAGTAAAGTTGAACAGTTTCCGTCGCCCCGCAGAATAAATCGTCATAAAGGGGTCCCTCTTTTCCGCGATGTTTTGCATGAGAGAAAGTATTTCTCAGGAGACTGTCCAGTGCTGAAGGCCTCCTTCACCATTCATCAGGGCTACGAGGGCCTTCTCAAAAAAGCTGATCATCGGCCCGTGGGTGCCCTCGTCGCCACAGCAAGAGAAAAGTGTAAAACAGTTTCAGCCGAACACGTCGTAATCCCTTCGTAAATCAGGTGGTTTCAGTCATAAGATTGTAGAAACAATTTAAGACCCCGCCCGGCCAAGTCGTAATCCCTTCGTAAATCAGGTCGTTTCAGTCGTTAAGCGAGCTGAAGAAAAGGGCCGCAGTAAAGTAGTCGTAATCCCTTCGTAAATCAGGTCGTTTCAGTCATAGATAGTATGAGCGATGAAGGTAGGAGGGAGATGGGAATAGTCGTAATCCCTTCGAAAATCAGGTCGTTTCAGTCTAAACGGCCAGAAGGAAGTATTTGAACCTCCGAAGCCGGAGTCGTAATCCCTTCGTAAATCAGGTCGTTTCAGTCCTTCTGGCCGTTGCTAGGCTTTTGGGCCTCGTCATCAAGGTGTCGTAATCCCTTCGTAAATCAGGTCGTTTCAGTC
>DYLD01000193.1 GCA_020722315.1 Syntrophus aciditrophicus | reverse complement strand
CATTTCCTGCCGGGTCGGGATGACCATTCCCTGACGAGCTGTTCAAGATCGTCATCAGATATCGCCGTATCCGCCTTGCGGCCAAGGATTTCATTGATCACCCGTCCCGGTCCCTTGCCCTTGAGAGACAAGTCTCCTGTCAGGTATTGCATGGCCGCCTGCCGGTTCAAGACGCCTTTACGATGGTCGCGGAAACGTTCGAGGACTGCGCCAGCCATGGCGCACAACAGGGTCTGACACGCCTTTTCCACAAGATGTTTCCCCCCCTGGAGGGATGGGTCATCTAAGGATACGGGCCAGGTGGCGATACGGGCTGCCAGTTCAGCCAGCCCTGCGGGTGCCGAGGGCGTTTGCGAAACCGTGCCGGCAGGCTGTGCAGCGGCAGATGAGACATAGGAAGCTGCCAGGGCTTCACGGGCATCGGCTGCGGAGATGATGCTATGGTTGCCCTTGCGGTTGACCAGGTTCTGAACGATGTGCCGCAGTTCGCCCACGTTGCCGACAAATGGGTGCAGCCGCAGTTGATCCAATGCGTCCGGGGCGAAGCTGATGCCTTCTTTACCGTCGGCAAGAGAAAAACTGGCCAGAAAATGCAGGGCAAGTAGTTCGATATCGAGCGGCCTCTCGCGCAGAGGGGGCATGATGAGGGTCGAACCTGTGATGCGCCGTAACAGATCCTCGCGGAATTCAGCGTCCCGGACCTTCGCCGCAAGATTGCGGGAAGTGGCGGCGATGATGCGCACGTCCACATGTCTGGCTTTGCCTCCACCCACCGGGATCACCTCGCCGCCCTGCAGCGCGCGCAGGACCTTGGCCTGCAAGGCAAGGGGCATGTCGCCGATCTCGTCAAGAAACAGGGTTCCTCCGTCGGCCAGTACAAAGAGGCCCGAGTGGTTTCTGACCGCCCCGGTGAAGGACCCTCTTTTGTGACCAAACAGTTCCGTCTCGGCCAGTGCCTCCGTTATTGTCGCCACGTTCACCGGCAAAAAAGGTTTTTCAGCCCGGTTGGAGCGGTCGTGAATGTAGCGGGCCAGCACATCCTTGCCGGAGCCCGTCTCTCCAAGGATGAGGACAGGTGCGGAATTTGCCGCTGCAATAAAGGCCTCAAGGAATACGGTCAGGCTTGCCGGGTCCTCGGCAATCACCGTATCCGGCAGACGCAGAAGTGTGCGAAGTTGTGCGCTGCTCAGACGCCCATACCGCAGCAGGGTCAATGCGACGTCACGGGAGGTAAGCCCACGTTTTGAAAGATAGGGAGTATCAGTGTCGGTCAGTTCAGCCTGCTTTTTGCTGGTGAGCATGACCACAGGTAGGTCGGGAAAGTCCTTGCGAAGATGCTGTCTGATGACAAATCCGAAGATATCGTCTCCAGCTTGCCCTGATGTCCGCCCCAGCGTGTCGAGCGTGCCGGAATCGAACTGAACATCGAGCAGGACCAGTGCCCACTCCTCCGCCCTCACCGCCTGCCGGACCACATCATAATCGTTGATAAGACGCCCACCCTCATCCCGCTGACCGGAGCAGAAGGTGACCTCGGCATAGGGTATTGCGTCTTTGGCCGCACTGCTCCTGCCGCCTGCCAGTCCGGCGTTTGCCAGAAAGACGGTGCGTTCCGTCGCGTTTCGCGCGAACTGGTCGTCCACCACCAGGATGCGCGGCAGTTTTCTCAGCATGGAAACACGAAACTCTTAGGCAGCGCGTCGAGCGCCGTGCGCAACGTCTCCGCCCGCACCAAGACCTTACCCCAAAGCTCCTGTACGCGCGCATCACCAACCGCTTCATCAGGCTTGTTCCACTCGGCAAGCAGGACCGCGAGCACTTCTTTCATCTGCTCGCCCGCCTCCCGCAACCGTTGGGCCGCGCCCTTGGCATCAAAGCATTCCAGATAGGCCTCATGCACCGCCTGCCGGACGGCACTTCGTTGTGATTCCGGCAGAACAGCCAAGGCCGCGCATTCATCCACCAGCCGAGCGGGACTGAAGCCGAATTCGACCTCGTCCGCGAGACGGCAGGCCTGATCCGCCTCGTCCGGAAACCGCTGTAACTCGGGCCATCCGCCACCCCCGCGCAAGATGACAACAAGCTCCGGTGTCTTGTTGAGAACCTCGTTTTCCAGCCAAGAATGTTTGAGCCGACCACGGCTTAAAATCGGGCCGCACAGGGTTGAGGACAGGGTGCTCATTTGCAGACACACTCCGTCAACAACTTGCCAATGCTTTCAAGATAGCTTTTATTAAGCTCCTCTGCCTTTTGCGGAAGGTTAACACCACACGACGGATTGTTTTCGCCAATCTTCTTCAACTCCGTATAGGCTGCTGTCCGCAACTCTGGAGGCACCTTGACGCTAACGCCCTTCTTCTGAGCCAGGAGCAGGAGATAGAGAGCGATTGAGTTCTCCGCTTCCAATTCCGGGGCCAATAACTCCCACTTTGGCGAACCATCCTCGGCGCTTTGCTTGAACTCAACGAGCAGATTGGGATTGCTGTCTAGTCGATCCAGACCGCGTTGCAGACGATATTTTTGGAGAGGCTTAACGCTACCGTCCGATATTTTAGTGACAGGGTCGGTACCGAAACTCAACAGCGCCACATAGCGATGTTGCTTGGCATCGGCAACAGCCTCCCAATCCCCTTGACTAATACCAACTTCATTTCCAGGATGGACAAAGCAGATAAAAGCCCCCTTAATATCCTGTAACTTTTTAGAGCTATTAACTCTTGTGGCTCCAAAATGTTTTATTAGTCGCTTGAACAGTGGTGACCCCGGTTCCTTATTGCTGCCATTATGATCATACCAATAATAGTTCATCATTCTGTTCCTCTACTCTTGATTTCAAACATCGTTCCATCAAATTTGAAAGAGACCTTGCCGATGGTAAATTGCAAATTATTTGGAGCGATTTCCGGCTTTAAGTGATAGGGAATCCGCTCGAACATATCCACAAAGGGTCGCTTCCGGTCGCCGACCTCATGCAGCAGACGAACATTATTGTCTCTATTTTTTTTCAGTTGCGTCAGAAATATCACAAACTCTATTTTGTCCTCACACGAGAACCATTCTTGCGTCGATTCTAGAACAAAAGTTATATTGCTATCCTCTTCTTTCCGGGAACAGTTGATTCCCGTGTTTCCTTCATGATGGCAAAATTGCTGCGCCACTACCCGACACACAAAATCAACAAAATGACCCTGCGTACTGAATGGATTTGCCTTCTCTGCCACTATTTCGTCCTGAGGGTCATTTAAATCCTGCGTTGTTGGGTTAAGAAAGTTGTTGTTGTAAACAATGGTTTTGAGATAAGACTCTATTGTTATCCAACTAATGGCCTTATAAGCTTCATCCGGCTTGTATAATGTGAAGAATCTCGCTTTCGTTCTGTTTAAAAAATCTAGAGGCTCAAGGTTATGCCAATCATCTCCGCCAAAAAATTTCAGCAAAGCATTACACAAAGTATAGTATGGCTTAGCCGAGTCTTCAGATTGACTCTTATACCATTCGCATGCCGACTTCCATATATCCTCTGCCTCATTAAGGTTGTTATTTTCCTTCATGATTGTCTTTTTTTTAATTGCGTCGTCAAGACAAGCGGGAAGAAGGAGATACAGTAACTCCACCGCAAGTGCACACTGCTCATTTGATGTATAATTGTTAGGCTGATGTTTGATTGTGATAGTAAATAATCCCTTATGAATATCCCCTTCGTTAAAAAATTGGGCAATCTCAGGCTGGCGTCCAAGCAGGAAATCAAGGGGATCATAAATAGTTGCGG
>DYLD01000192.1 GCA_020722315.1 Syntrophus aciditrophicus | reverse complement strand
ATCTTCGCGCCTTTGCGGTTATCTCTGAAAACAGGAAAGCAACATGAAATCTGACCTCGACAGCCTGATGCAATCCAAGAATCTGGATGCCATCCTCGTCTTCGGCAATGCCGAGAACAATCCGCCGATGACTTACCTGACCGGCGGCGGGCACGTCTCGGCGGCAACCTTGATCAAGAAGCGCGGCGATGAGGCCGTCTTATTTTGCAACGACATGGAGCGCGGCGAAGCCGCCAAATCGGGACTGAAAGTCCGGCGCTACGGCGAATATCCCTGGCAGGAGATGCTCAAGAAAGCCGGCGGGGATACCGCCCTGATGTCGGCCATGCGCCTGGAGCGGATGTGCGCCGACCTGGGGATTTACGGCGGCCGCGTCGGCGTCTACGGTCACACCGACGTCAGCGGCCTGTTCGCCGTTTTGGCGCATTTCCAGCGCCTGATGCCGGAGGTCGAGCTGCTGGGCGAAAGCCGTGAAGACTCGCTCTTCATGAAAGCCATGGAGACCAAGGACGAGGCCGAAGTCGAGCGCATCCGCCGCATGGGACGCATCACCACCGAGGTGGTCGGGTTGACCGCCGATTTCCTGACCGGCCGGGCTATCCGCGAGGATGAAGTCCTGCTCAAAGACGACGGCTCCCCGCTGACAATCGCCGACGTCAAGCAGCGGATCAACCTGTGGCTGGCCGAGCGCGGCGCGGTCCCCTCGGAGGGCTACATCTTCGCCATCGGCCACGACGCCGGGCTGCCGCACTCGCAGGGGGACCCGACCGACCTCCTGCGCCTGGGCCAGACCATCGTTTTCGACATTTATCCGCAGGAACAGGGCGGGGGCTACTTCTACGACTTCACCCGCACCTGGAGCCTGGGCTATGCCACACCCAAAGCCCAGGAACTCTACGACCAGGTCTGGGGCGTGTACCGCAAAGTGGTCGAGAACCTCGACCTGAACGCGGCCTTCAAAGATTACCAGCGCCTGGCCTGTGAAGAATTCGAGAAACTCGGCCACCCGACCCCGCTCAACACCGCTGCGCCGCTCGAAGGCTACGTCCACTCGCTTGGCCACGGGCTGGGACTCAACATCCACGAGCGCCCGTGGAGCGGCCTGACCGCCACCGACGATAACCGCCTGGCCCCGGGCGTGGTCATCACCATCGAGCCGGGCCTGTACTATCCCGACCAGGGCATGGGCGTCCGCATCGAAGATACCTACTGGGTCCGCCCGGACGGCAAGCTGGAGAAACTGGCCGAGTATCCGTATGATTTTGTGTTGAAAATGAAAAAGTGACCACTCCAGATTTGGTAACTCTAAGTTACGAGCAAGGCAGGCAACTCCTTGAGAAGCGGTCAAGCCAAACGCTCAAGGAAAAAGGGCAATTTTTGACGCCGCCTGCCGTTGCCCGTTACATGGCAAAAAAATTGGGAGAGATAGAAAACGGCGCCTGCCTGCTGGAGCCTGCTGCCGGTTCCGGCATCTTAGTTTGCGCCATCATTGAGCGGTTAATTTCAGAAAACCACCCTAAAGAATTGTGGATTGATGCCTACGAAATTGACTCTGAGTTATGCAAAGTTTCCAGGCAGATGCTCACTCTTGCGAGTCAAAGGGCAGAAGAAAAAGGGATCATCGTCCACTGGCAGGTATATCAGGAAGATTTCATCTTGGCCTGCTTACCTGACCGGCAACCGAGGTTGTTCGAATCGACCGGTGAGCGAAGAAAAGCGTTCGATTACGTCATCAGCAACCCGCCTTACTTCAAATTGAACGCGGAGGATAAGCGCGTCAAGGCTGCGTCTGGGAAACTGAACGGCCACACGAATATCTATACCCTCTTTATGGCATTGAGCGCCAAATTGCTCAAAGCGCGAGGACGCGGCTGTTTAATCGTCCCACGGAGCTTTTGTTCAGGCGTCTATTTTTCGGATTTCCGCCGCGACCTTCTCAGGGAGACTATTCCGCTTTCCGTCCATCTTTTTCAATCCAGGGATGATGTTTTCAAATCCGGCGAGGTTTTGCAAGAAAATGTCATTTTTACTTTTGAAAAATCATCCGAGTCGAAGGCGGCGAGGTATTGGGCGGGGTTCGTCAATATTTCGACATCGAAGGATGAAGCGAGCCTCGAAAAAAACGGTCAAATCAGCCGGCAGGTCGCGTTCAGACATTTTCTCAGTCCTCACCGCGGTCAATTCTTTTTCCGTTTACCGACGGCAGCGCTGGATGAGCAGGCTTTGGATGTCATCGATCGCTGGGATGGTTCACTGGATCAATATGGCTTACAGGTTTCGACAGGGCGGGTGGTCCCTTTCCGCTCGAACCAGTATCTGAAGGAGAAAATTACGCCGGGAAACGGGAGCGTTCCCTTGCTGTGGATGCAAAATGTAAAACCATACAAGGTCGAATACCCGTTGAATAATTTTGGCAAGCCGCAAGCGATAACACAAGACGATGCCTCTTTATTGGTTCCAAATGCGAATTATGTCCTCCTGCGTCGTTTTAGCGCCAAAGAAGACCGCCGCCGCCTGGTCGCCGCACCCCTGATTGGCAAAAACTTCCCGCACGCCCAAATTGGCTTCGAAAATCACCTCAATTTTATCTACCGCAGGAAAGGCGAACTGGATGAAGCCGAAGCGCTTGGGCTGTCTGCGGTTTTCAACAGCGCTCTCGTAGATCGTTATTTTAGGATTGTGAACGGGAATACCCAGGTCAACGCGGCTGAATTGCGTGCCTTGCCTCTGCCGCCAATGGAAGTCATCCGGCAGATCGGCGAACGGTTGCAGGACATTGACGATCCCTCGACAGGGATTGTTGATCATCTCGTATTTTCGACATTGTGGGAAACAAAGCTGCTCGACGAGAGTTTTCCGCTCATTCAGGAGACCAGGATCGTTATGGGAAAAATTGAACAGGCTCAAGAAATCCTTGCATCGCTTGGATTGCCATCTGCGCAACAAAATGAAATGGCCGCATTAACTTTTCTCGTGCTGGCACAACTGTCTGAAAATTCTTCATGGGAGGATGCTGCGGTAAAAAGCCTGCGCGTCCATGATATTTTGACGGAGATCAAGCAGCGTTATGGACGGGAGTATGCCGAAAACACTCGCGAAACGGTACGCAGGCAGGTATTACATCAATTCGAACAGGCCGGGATCGTCCTTCGGAATCCCGATGATCCCGCCCTGGCAACCAACAGCCCGCGCACGCATTACGTTTTGTCTGATTTGGTTTTGGATGCTTTGCGCCATTATGGCACCCCGGAATGGGAAAGCAAACGCAACGCGTTCGTAAATCAACAAGGTAGCTTGCTTGAGATATATCAAAGAGCCAGGGAACAGCACGAGGTACCGTTGCAGATTGGGGAAGGTAAAGAGCTTAAATTGTCGCCCGGCAAACACAACCAGCTCCAGGCCGCCATTGTCTCGGAATTCGGCCCTCGCTTTGCTCCGGGCGCAAAACTGCTCTATATTGGCGATACCGCCAATAAGGTGCTCATTTTCGAAGACCAAATTTTCGCCAAACTTGGCGTTACTGCCTCCGAGCATGACAAATTGCCGGACATTGTCCTTTATGACGAACATAAGAATTGGATTTTTCTGATCGAGGCCGTCACGTCGCATGGCCCGGTGTCTCCCAAGCGCCACGTGGAACTCGAAGAAATGTTCGAAAACTGCACTGCGGGCAGGATTTACGTGACCGCCTTCCTCGATTTTGCCACTTTCAAGAAATTCTCGAACGAAATAGCCTGGGAAACCGAAGTATGGGTTTCAGAAATGCCGTCCCATCTGATCCATTTCAATGGCGATAAATTCC
>DYLD01000191.1 GCA_020722315.1 Syntrophus aciditrophicus | reverse complement strand
AAGGCTGGTTTTATCCACGTCAGTTGTTTGTCGAGTCGTTGCCACAGGAATTTCTGGAATATCTATTTTTTGGAGGTGACTATAGCTGGGTTAATAAAGAAGGTCATCGTAGTCTTGAATTTAACTATAATTGGGGTAATAAAAAAGATGGGTGTGATATTTTAGGCTTTACTATCGGCGTAAGCAATTTAAGGGAGCAAAGACAAAGGGAAATAGAAGAAAATCAAGAGAGCAAGGATGAAATTATACGAGATTTGGAATATCGTAATATTAGCGGCGAGGAAAAAGAAAAAGAATTAAAAAGGCGATTGAAAGAAATTAGTATAAAAATGGATGAAAAAGGGAATCTCATTCCTAGTTCTTGGGAGTCCGAATATGGCATTTATGAAAAATTGATAAATGAATACAATGAAACAGGCAAAGCAGATTTTTCGAAAGTGGAATTTACTCCTCGAAACGTAGCCACATGGTTAGACTTCATCTTTGCTGTTCCCGATAACGAAATTCCGCTAAATCTTAAAGTTGTCATCGCGTATTTCAAATCGCAGAAGGAATTCAAGCCTGTTTATTCCGCGATAATGATGAGCCTATTCATCTCCAAGGGCTATTCATTCGATGAACAATCCGGGAATTATATTCCGAATGATCTTGGCAAAATAATGCTGGACTATATTGTGGAGAATCCGATTCCTGAGAATGCCGCCCGCCTGAAGATCATCCGCGATGGCGGGAACGAGCAACTGATAGGCGACCTGATGGAAAAATACAAGACAAAGGAAAAGTGGGATGATTTGTTGTCCGAAAAGAAAGAATCCAAAGGCAAGCTATGAATTGGTTTCTTTCAGGTGTCGTATTTTTTCTTTCTTTATCCGTTTTTTCTGCGGACTACGTGCCATTTTCCGTGCGGAACGAGTTTGTGAACGCGCTTGCGGCGGATGGGGATAGAATTTATGCCGCCTACGAGGAGGTCGGGGTGGCGGTCATAGAGGGAGGGAAAGAGCTGAGGCTTCTCGATGCGCCGCCGTTGAAGGAGGGGGTTTTCTCGCTTGCCGTCGGCAGAGACGGGCAGTTGTGGATTGGGACGAACTCGGCAGGCATTGCGGTATGGAACGGGAGGGAATACAGATACATCACGCCGGCGCAGGGGCTTCCCGGGGTGCATGTGTATGCGCTTTACGCCGATGCGAAGGGGAATATCTGGGGAGGCGCCGAGAATGGCGCTTTTGCAATTCATCCCGACGGGCGGGCGGAATCCTTCCCCGCGCCTTTTGTCGGAGGGCGCACCAGGTTGACGATCCCTGAGGAGCTGCGAGAGATCACTGCGATAGCCGGGGATGCCGATGGGAATGTCTATCTTGGAGCTGCGGCCGGTGGTGTGCTGAAGCTTGAGAGACGCGGTGGCGGCCATGAGATTTCGGGGCATTATCCTTGTCTGACGGGGAGGGTGAACTCGCTTCTGATGGACAGGAAGGGATTTCTCTGGGTTGCGCAGGATGGCGGGGTGACTGTTCTGAAGCCCCCCAGGAAGGAGGCCAGGTTCCACCTTGCAAAGATGTTCTCGAAGGACGCGAAGCTTCCCAAGGATGCTTTCAATATCCTTCCCGAGCACTACGTGAATGCCGTTGTGGAGCTTGGGTGCGACCGTTATTTGCTATGCGGACGAGAGATGAGCTGTGTTGTGGATCTGTCCGGCAGGGGAGCACCGACGCTCTCGAAGGCTCCCATGCCGGAGTTTCCTGACAGTTTTTTCAAGTGCGCGACGCCGAGGGATGGAGAGCTGGTCTGCGGATTCTACGGCGGCGGTGTCTGCTCGATTCCGCTTGGGGACTTCGGCGGCGTACCGAAACAGGCGGGGAGAAAGGCGGCGGCCGCGGCATCGGGAGTGAAATATTTCGATCCTTTCACGCAGAAGCTGGCTGTTCCCGCGATGGATGCGCGTCTTGCCGTTTCGCTGTCCGCGGGGCGGGAGGGGAAGGGCGCGTCCGTGTTCTATCTTGGGGAGGATTGGAGCAGCCGCGGGAATTGGTTTGGGAACTATGGGAGGACTTTCCATGTGCTTTGCGGATATTTCGGCTGTCCCGACTACCGCAACGGCGGCGAGGAATTCTGGGAGGGGGTCCGCAAGGGGATAAGCCCGGCCAGTCCGCGGTATCCCGGCTATTATCCCTGGCTTGGGACGAAGGGGGCTGTGCGCGACGATTCGCTGCGCCACTGGATGCACTGGCGGAGCACGGGCAATCCGAAATGCCTGGAGGGCCCCGTCCAATGCGTTGGCGGGGAATATTCCACCGGGCCCCGGCGGCATTCGGAGTGGGACGACCATTCCGAGACGTATTCCGCGCATCTTGATGGCCCCTCGATGTTCTGCGACGTGGCGGTTCCCGAGGGATGGTGGGCGCTCTCGATGCATTTCATGAACAAGGATGCGCATTTCGGCGAGTGGGTTGACGAGGGTGAGCGGAGAAGGAATACGGACAACAAGGCGAACCGCCGGAGGGACTACACGATAGAGATAAAGGGATTTCCCGAGGGGGCGGTATTTCCCGACAGGAGGATATTCCTGCCGTCGGATGACTCGCACAGGTTGCGCAAAGGGAGGGAGGAGCGATACGACGGACTTCCGCTTCTGTCGTCGGCCCGTGTGCATGATTTCAGGACTTCCGTGTGGAAGCGCTTTCTGCTGAAGGGGCCTGCGTCATACACGGTGAAGTTCGCGAGGAACCGTTCCTTCTGCACAATAGTGTCGGGACTCTTCCTTGATCCGGCGTTTCCCCCCGACAACAAGAATTGGATCAAGACACCGATTCCGGTGTCATACTCCTATCCCGGGCAGGATTTCGGAGAGGAAGGCGGGTGGGGATTCTGCGGGATACGGGGTGCGGAGCCGGGAAAGGCGTTGGAGGCCTTCAATGCACTGGATGCTGTCGCGGACAGGAATCCTGTCCACTATTTCAAGGCCTTGTCGCGGAACGCAGGCGCGATGGCGGCGAATCTGGGGTTGTCCTGGGTGGATGTCGGTGCATATCCGATGTCGGAGTGGAAGGATGTCTCCGGAGCCGCGCGGACGCTGGGTGCGGCGGCGATTCTGCATCACCGCATGGGGTGGCATGGACTGGCTCAGCTTGCGGAGCGGGGGATGTCACGCGGGCTGGTGGGATATTGGCTGGATGTCCCTGGCGGGGTGTCGAAGGAGCTTGTCGAGAAGATTCGCGAAAGGAAGAGCAGGGAGGTGCTCGGCTTCTATGCGCAGCTTGGGGAGAATCCCGAATACAGCCCGAGGCATTTCCGTTCGCTGTCGGATTCGGCGCTTGCCACGGTTCCTTGCGGGAAACGCGGCTACATGGTCAGGAACATCACCGACTTGCCGGTTACGAACAGGAAGGGTTTGTTCTCGTATTACCTCTTGAGCGGGCTTGGCGTGTCGGGGTCGGAGATTGGCGGAATCGCCATGCAGCTTCCTCCGCGCAACCGCTATGCTCTTGCCCTGATCTGCTGTTCCGCCCCCGACAGGAGGAACTTGATGGAGAGGATGCTGGACGGCGGCGGAAGTCGCGTGGCGGACATGCCTCCTGCGCTTGCGCAGGATTTCATGCGCATCTCGAATAGCGCGTCCGTGAAATGAGCAGTCTCCGCCCTATGGGCTGCTCCACGACACGCTGTGGCGGTGAATATTTGGTGAGAAGTTCAGATACCCGAAGCTCTGTGATTTTTTAGCCGCACTTTTTGCGTTTTTTTTCAGGCTGGCGGTGGTCTGGCGCGGGGGGCGGTGCAATTGGCTCTACAGCCCCGTCGGGATGTCCTCGAAGACGCATTTGACA
>DYLD01000026.1:14453-23835 GCA_020722315.1 Syntrophus aciditrophicus | reverse complement strand
CCGCCGATATTATGTCGATGGACGAAGAGGGAAATATGTACTTCGTGGACAGAACCGTTGATACTATCAAGCACAAGGGGTACCGCGTATCGGCGTCCGAGATCGAGGCCGTCCTCCAGGAACATCCCGCGGTCGTCGGCTCCTGTGTCGTGGGCGTTCCGGATGAAAAGGTCGGGGAGAGAATAAAGGCTTATGTCGTTTTAAAGCAGGACATCAAAGGGATTACGGGCTATGACCTGATCAAGTGGTGCCGTAAGAACCTCGTTGCCTACAAGGTTCCGCAGTACATCGAATTCAGGGACATGCTGCCCAAGTCAAAGGTAGGAAAACTCCTCCGGCGGGAAATCCGCGACGAGGAGAAACGGAGGAGCGAAGCTTAAAGAAGAGCTGTTACATCTGAGATGTTCAGCTCGAGCATCTTGATGCCGGCCAGGATGCGGCCGGCGTTTCGGTAGAGCGCGGGGAAGCCTTCCCCCATCGTCTTGATTTCCTCCGCCGTTTTTTTCAGTAATTGAATCTTGCCGTCAATTTCTTGGAGTTCTGTTTTTCCCGCCATGACTGCTCCGTTTTAGTGTTTCCCCCTGAGATCCTTAAATCTCTTTGCCTTGACGCTGTACCGGGGGAGGCTGCCGTATTTGTGAAACTCTAAATTATAACCGAGATTGGTTTTGAGTCTCAGTTGATCCTTGAGCTGGGTCTCAATGCGCTTCCGCTCGCCTTCGCGACCCTTGATTATCTCTACTTTCAGCGTGATGCGGTCAATGTCTCCCACCTTGTCCACGATCACTTCAAATTCATCGGCAAGACCGTCGATGCCTCTGACGACCTCTTCGATCGCCGACGGAGCCAGAAGTACCCCTTTTACCTTCGTAATGTCGTCCGCCCTCCCGACCACTCCTCCCTTGATCATCCGGAAGGTTCTGCCGCAGGAGCAGGGTTCGGGCGCCCATTCGATGAGGTCCTTGGAATCGAAGCGGATGCACGGCTGAGCCTGCCGGTCAAGGGCCGTGATGATCATTTTGCCTCTTCGTCCCGGCTCTTCGATATATTCTCCTGTTTGTGGATCCTGAATCTCCACCAGAAATAAGGCCTCATTAACATGAAGGCCTCCGCTTTGAGCCTCGCATTCGAAAGACCACGCGCCGATCTCGGTCGCGCCGGCGTGGTCAAAGACCTTGGCGTTCCATGCCTCTTCCATTCTTTTTTTTGTCGCCGGGATACTGGCGCCGGGCTCTCCGGCACAGGTGATCCTGCGGATCGACAGGGAACGAGGGTCTATTCCCATGCTTTTTGCGGTTTCGGCCATGCCGAGCACGTACGTCGGGGTCGCCATCATTGCGGTGCACTTAAGTTCCTGAATCTTGAGTATCCTGGCCTGGGTGTCCAGAACCCCGCCGGGGACGACTTCGGCGCCGATTTTTTCCGCACCGTAGTGGGCTGTCCAGAATGCAATGAAGACGTTATAGCCAAAAGGGAAAAAGATTCGGTCCTTTGGGCGATATCCCTGGGCCCACAGGATATAAGCCCAGCTTTCCGACCACCATTCCCAGTCCTGCCATGTATCGGGTTGATAAACGGGCTGTCCTGTCGTGCCGCTGGTCTGATGGAACTCCGTGACGTCTTCGAGTGGAACACACAGTGCGTCGCCGTATGGAAAAGGATCCTTGCGCTGGATCCCGCGCATCATCGATTTTTCGACGGTCGGAACGCGCCGGATATCTTTCAATGTCTTTATGTCTTCGGGCGTTACCCCTGCCTTTTCGTAGAGCCCTCTGTGAAACTTGGAATGATCGTAGGCCCAGCGGAAGATTTTTTTGAATTTTTCGAGCTGCAGCCGTTGTATCTTTTCCTGGTCAAGGGTCTCGAGAACAGGGTTCCAGTATTTTTGTTCGGAGAGCATCGCGTTTCCGTTTTTTGTCTTATTTCATCAGCGCAGACGGCAGGAAGGTTGCAAGCTGCGGAAAGAGAAACAGCAAGGCCGCAGCAACAACCAGGCTTATCAGGAAGGGATAAACCCCTTTGTAAATGACACTGAAAGGTTGTTTTGTTATCGCCCTGACAACGAAGACGTTGATCGCGACAGGCGGAATGACGACGCCGATCATGACGGTGACCGCGATGATCATGCCGAACCAGAGCGGATCATATCCCAATTTGATGATAGCCGGATAGAAAATGGGCGTAGCGAGAATCATGAAGGCCAGATCATCAATGAAGGAACCGCCTATCAAATAAACAATAGCGATGATAACCATGATGATATCCGGGCTCAACGGAAGGGATATAATCCAGTCCGCCGCGATCATCGGGATCTTGGTTCTCGTTAGGAAATGGCCCAGGACGGCGGAGCCTGCAATCAGCATCAGCACCATGCAGGCCGCGCGAAGGGATTCCACAACCGACTTGATGTATCCCTTGAAATTGATATCCCTCTTGATAATGGACAAAAGAAGAACTCCAAACGTGCCGACGCTTCCCGCTTCGGTAGGTGTAAAAAATCCTTTCATCAGTCCACCTATGACGAGCAGAAATACAACAACGACCCATGCAACTTCGGGGAGAGAGGCAATCCGTTGCTTCCATGTTGATTTATCACCTTTAGGTCCAAGCTCAGGATTTTTCCTGCACCAAATATATATGGTGAAGATAAAGAAAAGGGCGATCATCAACCCCGGCACGATTCCCGCGAGAAAGAGTTTTCCGATTGACTGTTCGGTGATGATCCCGAAGACAATCAGCGTCACGCTTGGCGGAAGCAGGATACCGAGTGTGCCGACGGTGGCCACGGTTCCCGTCGAAAGACTTTTATCGTAGTTGTACCGGTCCATTTCGGGGACGGCCACGCTGGCGAAGGTTGCTGCTGTGGCAGGTGAAGAGCCGCAAATGGATTTGAATACCGTTGCTCCGGCGACAGTAGCCATCGCCAGTCCGCCGGGTATATGTCCGATAAAGCGGTATGCAGCGTCGTAAAGCCTTTTTGCGATGCCCGCATTAAAGGCGATCTGTCCCATCAACACGAACAGCGGGATGACGGTAAAACCGTAATTGGCGAACGTATCGAAAAAGTCTTTGGCAAGCACGTTCATCCCCGCGTTCAGCGTAACAAGGTAGCTAAAGCCGATGAAGCCTACCAGAATCATCGCGAAGGCCAGCTCTATGCCGGTCAAAAAAAGGGCAAGGACAACAACCAATCCTATGATTCCAACAGTTACCTCACTCATAGGTCCCTCCAATCACCTGAAATATCTGGGCTATGAGAACGAGACACTCAACAAAGGCGCAGAAGGCAATGCCGAAGGCTACCGGGTAGAAGGGTAATTGCAGCGTCAGCGAGACCTCGCCGGTTCGATGGAGATCCATTCCCATTTTAACAAGATTCCATCCGATGATCGAAAAAAGCCCGATCCCGATGAGTCTGGTAATGATGTTTATCGTATTTCGTAGCGCTTTTGGAAACCTGAGGACAAAAAAATCAACGAGGACATGCCCCTTAAGAAACGTCGTAAGCGGAACCGCGAAGGCGACAACGACGGCCCCGGAGAAGGCTACCAGTTCATAAGCGCCGAGAATCGGCATGCGGAAGGATCTCAGGATGACGTCAACTACCGTTAAAAGCATGATAAAGGTAATGGCTATTCCTGCAATAACATTGAGAAACCTGCTAAGTTCGTGCACCTTGTCGATGATTGATTGCATGACATACCCCCGCTTTATTTTTTAGCTTGGTATTTGCGCGTCTTGGGCAAAAAAAGAAGGGGGAAGAGGACGTAATCCTAAGCCCCGATCCCTTCCCCCACTTTCGTTATTTCTGGAGCTTTTTTAGTTCTTCCTGGCAGAATTTTAAGGCTTCTGTACCGGGAAGGCCTTTTGCGTCCGTGACTTTTACGTAATTATCCAGCGTGGGCTGCATCAGTTTATGCCATCTCGCATCCTCTTCTTTCGTGAGGCTGAGAACCTTTATCCCCTTGGAGGCGGCGAATTTGTAGCCTTCTTTATCAATGTCATCCCAGTTCTGCCCTGTCTTGAGGATCCATTCCTCGTTAATCCCTTCAATGATCTTCTGGATGTCCGCCGGCAGGGAGGCCCATTTATCCTTGTTCATTACGACGAAGAAGCCGGTCGTGTAGGAAGAACCGAAATTCTGCGTTGTGTAATTGACCACATCCGCCAGCTTCCAGCCTTTGAGAGCTTCCGCAGGGAATGCCCCGCCTTCCGCGACGCCCTTCTGAATCGCATCATATCTGTCCGGCATGGGTAGGGCAACCGGCACTGCGCCCAGGGCCGCTATGATTTTTGCGCTCAGGCCGTGACATGAGATCTTCATCCCTTTGAGTTCTTCCAGCTTGGTCACAGGTTTTTTAGTATGAATGATGCCGGGGCCATGGGCATGAAGGTACATCACTTTGACATCGTCGAATTCCTTCGGCTTGAACTTCTTGTAGTAGATATTCATCAGCTTGGTGGCTTCAAGGCCGTTCCTGTAGCCGAGAGGCAGATCGATCACCTCGGTCAACGGGAATCTGCCCCTTGTGTAACCCAGAACGGAGAGTCCGATATCGGAAATGCCCTTCACGACTCCGTCGTAACACTGGGCCGCCGGGGTCAGGGTTCCTCCGGGGAAGACCGTGACCTTGACCCTGCCGTTTGTCCTTTTTTCAACCTCTTTGGCCCACTCTACTGACAGAACCGCATTCGTGTGCGTGGCAGGGAAAAAGTTCGAATAGGTCAGCTCAATAGGTTTTTTTTGCGCGTACACGGGTGGAATGATCAGGGATAAACCAATAACGGATGCAACCAAGAACAACAACGTCATTTTCAAATGTTTCATTTTAACCCTCCTTTTAGAGTTTTGCAGATTAAATAACGGATGCCGTCTCAGGTTTTGCCTCGACCACCCCCTCTCTTGATTGTATTTCGATAAAGAAATGCGGATAAAAATGAAACTGTAGCCGGTACTTTCTCTTCTTTTTAAGCATTTTTCAGAATTGGTGAAACGTTTAATAACAAATCGATGGGTTGTCAAGGAAAATCTTTTGCAGGATTGCATTCCATGCTGGTGAGCGTAATGGTGTTATCCGTCATTTTTTACGTTTCCCTTTAGCCTTTCTATTTCCTCGCGGTATTGCTCGGCCTTTGCCTTAACCTGTTCCATCTCCTCTCTGGTTTTCTGTAGTTCTGTTTCTTGCCTTTTTCTCTCTTCCCGTGCCTGGTCCTCGATGGCGTCGAAACCGATGTAAACCGCAAGTATCCCGCCCAGGATGAGCAGGATCGGAACAATACCCTTTACGGCGATGATAAAATCTTCCCACCAGATGGAAAAACCGATGATGCCGAGAATGATGGAGATAATACCGCTGATAAGCATTGCCATAACTTCCCTCCTGATTATCATCCTTATTCCGAGGAAAAACGCCCGAATGAGCTCTTCTGGTTAAAAAGCCTCCTGCCAGAAAAGGCCCCTGTGGAAGACCCGGTCTTATACTACAATACCCAATTATGTTTGGCAAGCTGAAATTCCTGCGGAGCTTTCCGTTAAAGTTCGCCGCCCATTGAAAGGGCGGTCTTGTTGATGGCGACGCCCATCCCCGGGTGGATCAATTCTCTGCCTTCGTTGAAAAAAGGGTGGTATTCCAGACGATACTCCTCAACGGAAACCGAAAGTTCCCTGAGCCTTGGATAAAGGCGTTTCTTATCCGCGATCATCTGGGCAAGGTTCATGATGATGCCGTCCCTCGCTTCCTCCAGGGGCAAGTTTGCCTGGTAAAACAGGTTTTTGGGCAGCGCCTCCGATTCGTATTCGTAAGGACGAAAGACGGTCATTTGCCGGCAGAGGCGCAGGTACAAAGGGGGATTGACCTTGAAGGCGGGCGACCAGAAATGCAAAGGGGCTTTTTTTGTGTCTGCTGTTGCCGCTTTGGGGAGATTGGCAATCCTGATCAAATCGGCGTAGGACGTCAGATCCATGCCGTCGAATTTGGGCTTCATCCTCCAGAACGGAAGGTACGCCGTGTTTTCATCCGCTTGGGGAGGCATGATCGCCGCGGTCTCGACTTGTTCGAACGTTTGTCCCCCAGGTTTCCATGCGGAATCGCAGTTTTTGCATATCATGACCAGCGATTTTTTATCCCCTTCCATTTCCCAGCCGCAGTAAGGGCAGAGCGTCGGAACGAATTTTATTCCTGTTTTGGGTGCATCGTTTAGCGAAGGCAGCGTCTCGGCAAAATCCGCCCCGGGACTTGAAAGGGGTCTTCCAAGTATGCCGTCGTAAAAACTTTTGCCGTGAAGAACCACCGGTGAGTATATCAGGCTTACCGCTTCTCCGATGAAGGCATGGTGAAACACCTCCCGGTTGGTGTTGTTAAGCCCGGGAAGGGCCTGTTCCAGTGAAAGTTCCGGCTTTATAAAACGCCCTTTTGTCTCGGCGGCGACGAAGTGAAGCTTGAGCGTCTGGGGACGCAGACCGAGTGAATGCTGCAAGCCGGGGGTTTTCAGCGCAACGGTGTTGGTATCAACGAAGCGGTTGCTCAGACCGGATAGGGTCGCTGTAAACGAGGACCCCCGGAAGCGCCAGTAGGGGATGTAAAGCAGCTCTCCTTTCGATTCCATGGAAGGCGAGGGCGGCAGGTAATAGCTGAAATGGCCGTTCGGCACAAGGTAGAGGCGCGTCCGACAGAACGGGCATTCTAAAATATGATCCGTTTCCGCGAGCGTTATCGGAGCGCCGCATTGCGGGCAGCTCTGTTCGATTTGCCAGCTTGAGCCTTTCACAACTTTTCCCCGCACCGGTTGCAGAACGTGGCGTTAGGCAGGTTCATCGCCCCGCAGTGCGGGCATTTTTTCTCCTCCGGCTTTTCGTCGACCGGCCGCCCGCAGGAAGGGCAGAATTTGGCATTCAGAGGGAGATCCTCGCCGCAGTAAGGGCATTTTTTCATGATAACGAGCTGTTGGCCGCAATGGGGACAAAACCTGGCGTCTCCCGGCACGGGCTGTTTGCATGAGGGGCAGAGGATTTCCCGGGAGGCGGACGGCGGCGCGGTTTTATCCTGGAAGGCGCCGGCAAGCATCGAGGGCATCATAAAGCCCATCCCCATGCCGAGGCCGGCCCCCGCTTCGCCCTGGGTCTGCGACGCGGTCTCGAGCGCCATCGCGGCTTTCATTTTCAGCAGTTTGTTGATATCGTCGAAGACACCCAGCCGGCTTTTATCGTCAATCGCCTTCTGGACATCCGGCGGAGGGGTTATCGAATTGATATAGAGATCGTTTAGCCCCAGTCCGAATTTGGTAAAATCGTTCGCGAGCAGGTTTTTCAGTTCGTCCGACAGCTCGTTGTAACGGGCCGGCAAATCAAAAACGGTGTCTATGTTTTCCCCCATGAAATCGTTGAAGCGGGAGACAATCACGCGGTTCAGATAGTCTGATATTTCCTCGGTCGAATATATCCCCTGCGTCCCCACCAGGCTGTTGACGAAGAGAACGGGCTGGAGGATCCTGATATTGAAAACGCCGAATGCGCGCAGGCGGATAAGGCCCAGTTCCCTGTCGCGGAAGGCTACCGGGTCGCGGGTTCCCCATCTCAGGTTGGGGAAAACCTTCATGTTGGCGAAGTAGACCTCCGCGCGCAAGGGGCTCGTCATTCCCCAGGGGATGCTGGCAATTTTGGTCAGCAGCGGGATATTCGCCGTCTTGAGGGTGTGACGCCCCGGCCCGAAGGCGTCGTAGGCCTTGCCGTTGTAAAAAAAGACGGCGGCCTGGCTCTCGCGTACCGTCAGCTGCGCCCCCCATTTGATCTCTCCCGAACCCTCTTCGGGAATACGGTGAACCAGCTCTTTTCCCGATTCATCAAACCATTCTATGACCTCCAAAAAAAATACGTTGTCCTTTCCCATGATCGACCTCCGCTGATTATATCCTGGTTTTCCAACAATAGCCGCAAGGATTCACAAAATCCGGTTGCCACAAGATTAAGAAAAAGATGGAAAATCGGAAATTTTTACAAGGTACTTCCCCCCATCCGCGGTTTGTAAAGCTGTTTTCTTATCGATGGGTATTCCCTCTGGCTGACGAGGCGAAAATACCCGCAAAACAAAAAGCCGCGAAAACAGTGAATCCCATTCTCGCACATTTCAGGAAAATTTCATAGTACTCGGGAGTTATCCGGACTTTGCCGAGAGAAACCGAAAAGAGAAGCATGATGATTCCCATACTGAACATCTGTCCGGTGAGCCGCATCGTGCCCAGCATTCCGGACGCGATTCCATAGAACTTCTTCTCGACGGAGGACATGGCCGCATTCGTGTTCGGCGAGGAAAAGAACCCGAACCCGACTCCCATAACGGCCAGGCTTGCAATGACGTATCCCAGAGGGGTCTCCTTTTGCAGGAAGGAGAGCATGGCAAGCCCCGCCGTCGTCGCACCCATTCCCGCCGAGGCGAGCAGTCGCGGTTCCACTCTGTCGGAAAGGCTGCCGGCGATGGGGGAGAAAAGGATCTGCAGCAGTGGCTGCGTAATCAGAATCATGCCGGCGTATTCTGCAGAAAACCCCTTGATCTGTTGAAAATAGAGACTCAAAAGAAAAACGTTGGCGAACGTTGCGCCGTAGTTGATAAAAGCGGCCAGATTGGAGAAGCCAAAGATCCTGTTTTTGCTGAACAGCATGATGTCCAGAAGGGGGTACCTGGCCCGTTTTTCCCAGGCGGCGAATCCGTAGAGCCCGAACATCCCGGTCAGAATAAGCGCTCCCCCCAACGGATTCGGCAACATGGTAAATCCGTACATGAGAGAAACAAGCGACAGGCTGTAGATCAAGGCCCCGGCGGAATCGAACCTTTCTCCCTTTGCCTCTTTCCATTCGCCGGTCATTTTCCAGAAAACGAGGGAAACGATGACGACGCCCAGAAGAGCATTGAGAAAGAAGATGCTTCTCCAGCCCAGATGCTCCGTCAGCAATCCGCCGATCAGCGGGCCTGCCGACAGACCTGTGTAAACCGCGGCGACGTTTATTCCCAGGGCTTTTCCCCGTTCCTGGACGGGGTAAACCGACGTCAGAATCGCGATCCCCGTCCCGAAGATCATCGCCCCGCCGAGCCCCTGCATCCCGCGGAAGAAAATAATTCCCGCCCCGGAGGACAAAAGCGCGCACATGACGGATGCAACGGCGTCGATCATCACTCCGGCAACGTAGATTCTCTTCCTTCCGTAAATGTCCCCCATGCGGCCGAAAGGCACCAGAAACATGGCCGCGCTCAGGAGATAGGACGTGGCGATCCAGCTCAAAGAAATCGCGTCCAGCGACAGCTCCCGGTCAATGGCCGGCAAGGCGATGTTGACCGAAGACGATGTAAACGGCGTCAGAAATGAGCTCAAAGCGGCTATCAGGGCTACG
>DYLD01000026.1:0-14353 GCA_020722315.1 Syntrophus aciditrophicus | reverse complement strand
CATACCTGTTTTGGTGGGTGCAATAAGTTTGTTTGCCACTCTGTGCGAATCTTCCAGTTTGCTATTTGGGGGTAAATCATGTAGAAATTAAAAATATGAAGAAAAACTTGTCAGAATATGCCGGCATCTATCAGGGGACGGCGCTCATTGCCGATCCGATTTACCGTTATGCGTCCTTTACCGTGCCGCGAGGCGATGACAATGAAAAAACCGAGAAGGACCTGATCGATTCTCCCTGGGTGCAGCGTCTGCGCAGGATACACCAGCTTCAGAGTGCGCGCTGGGTTTACCCGACCGCGGAGCATACCCGTTTCCAGCATTCTCTCGGCACAATGCACATGGCCGGTGAATTCGGACGCCATCTCTATCCGTCACTCAAGGAGGTATGTCCCGACGTTCCATCGGAACACTTTGTCGAGGAGCTTCTCAGGATTGCCGGCTTGTTACACGACGTCGGCCATGGTCCTTACGGCCATTTCTTCGATGACAACTTTCTTGACGCCTACAATCTGACCCACGAGGACCTCGGCCAGTTGATCATCCGCCGGAAACTGGGACGAACAATCGCCCTGATAAGGCGGAGTCCTACCGGCGGTTTCGCGCCCGGGGAGAAGCTTGAGCCGGAAATGGCCGCGTTTTTGATCCGGAAACCCCTTACAAATCAAACAGATGTTCCAAAATGGCTGCAGATGCTCCGCCAGCTTTTTTCCGGAGCCTATACCGTCGATAATATGGATTACGTGCAGCGCGACGCGTTTATGACAGGATTTTCTCTGGATATCGTGGATATAGAGCGGCTTCGCTTTTACACTTTTTTTACAAAGGACGGGTTGACGCTCCATAAGGCGGGAGTTTCGGCCTTTACACGTTTCCTCAACGCACGGTTGAATCTCTACGCCAATGTTTACTTTCACCGGACGACGAGGGCACTCGATTTGCACCTCCAGGAAATATTTCGCGACACGGTTTCGCTCATTATGCCGTTTAATCCGGTCTCTAAACTGGAGGCTTATCTTGCCTGCGACGAGTGGCGCCTCTTCAACGAGGTGCGCTCATGGTCAAAGAGTCCCGACACCCGGCGTCGCAGGCTCGCCCGCGAGTGGGAGAGGCTTTATAACAGGGAAGTTAAGTGGAAGACGTCCTATGCAGCGGAACTTTCGGCGTACGAACTTCAAAAAGGCGTGGGATTCGCCGGTGCCGCTGATTACGAGCATAAGATCCGCAGGTTTTTACCTGCCCCTTTGCAAAAGTTAATTTTCCGGGTTGATCTGGCAATGCAGGACCCGAGGCCGATCAATCCGATGGTGGAAACACAAAAGGGCGTCAGCATTTTTGAGCCTGCGACCGGCACCGTATCGCTGGAGCCTCTTCGCGAGATATACCGGTTTATTCCCGCGAGAATCGTCCATCTCAGGGTTTTTTGTCTGAATCATGATCATGATGACGTGATCGCCCGTGCGACGGAGCAGGCCCTTCAAGAGGTTGATGGAACCTCAAGGACGAATATTTGATACGGATGTAATTTCGAACACACGAGAAAAACGACTTCAGGGGCGTGAATGACGCTTCTCTGCAAACCTTTCATCGATACTATTTTGCGAGACACGTATGAATACGAATGATCCGGGTGATATGTTTCGCGATGCCGAAACGACGGATATCACCCTTTTTGTCCGGACATCCGGCGAGGAGATCGCACTCTGGAATCGCCGCATGATCGTTGAGGCGTTGATCCGCGAGGCCCGGATCGACGAAAAGACCGCCGATCAGATTAGCATGGAGGTGGAAAGACAGATCGTTTCGTCGGGGATCAGCCTTCTGACGACGGCGCTGATCAGGGAACTCGTTGATGCGAAGCTAATTGAGAGAGGGATGGAACAGGCGCGACGCCTCCATGCCCGCCTGGGGTTTCCGCTTTACGACGTCCGTCAGCTCATCCTGAACAAAAACAAGGAAAACGCGAACGTTCCGCATGCTCCGGAGGGGACGAGCCTTGTCCTTGTCGAGGGTATCAAACGAGAGTATGCGCTTCACGACGTCTTTTCACAGGATGTTTCCGACGCGCATATCTCCGGCGATATTCATCTGCACAGCCTGGGCTACATCGACCGTCCCTACGGCTCCTTCCAGTCTCTCGAATATTTGAAGCGTTTCGGTCTGAAGCTTCCGCATACGGTGAATGTCGCGGGCCCCGCCCGCCAGCCCGAAGTCTTGCTCGCCCACATGGTCCGTTTCGGTGCGTCTCTTCAGGGACATATCTCCGGCGTTATCGGATGGGATGCCGTGAACGTTTCATTCGCCCCGTATCTGGTAGGCATGCCGGATAGAGAAATCGAACAGCTGGCCCAGATGCTTGTTTACGAGTTCTCCCAGCTTACCTCGTCGCGGGGCGGTCAGGCGATATTCACCGATATCCACCTCTACGGGGAGGTTCCCGATTTTCTTTCTAACATTGCCGCTGTCGGTCCGGGAGGAAACGAGACCGGAAAAACCTTCGCCGAGTATTCCAACGAGGCGAGGAGGTTTGCGATCGCGCTTTTGAAGGTTTACCGGAAAGGGGATGCGACCGGCAAGCCGTTTATTTTTCCGAGGCCGATCGTCCATGTCACAGAGGATTTGTTCAAAACGCCCGGAGGTAAGGCCTTTCTGGAAGAGGCCTGCCGAGCTGCTGTGGCACGGGGCAATCCCTACTTTGTTCTCGAGAGGGATTCCGGCGGTCTTTTCGCAACAGGCCCCAAGTTCGCATTTACAAAAATGGATTCCGACAAGCCGTGGAAAAGACGGTGCGCGTCTATACAGAATGTCTCGATCAATCTGCCCCGCCTCGGATACCGCGCCTTTCAGGGCGATGACGAAATGCTGTTTTCGCTGCTTGACGAGCTCATCGTAAAGGCCCTTCAGGCGCATCTGCAGAAGAGGGATTTTATTGAAAGGCTTATGCTTTTAGGGGACATGGGCCCGCTGGCGATGTTGACGATGGAAAATGACGGCGAGCCGTACCTCAGGCTTAAGCAGGCTGTCTATACGATAGGGATTGTCGGGCTCAACGAACTGGTGCAGATCAGAACAGGAAAACAGCTGCACGAGTCAAAAAAGGCTTTGGATTACGGCCTTCGCGTCGTCGGCCATATGCATGAAAAGATTGCCGAGTTATCCGAACTTCACGGGATCAGCCTATCTTTGGAGCAGACCCCTGCTGAAACGACCGCTTATCGATTTGCCCGGCTCGACCTCAAGAGCTTCTCTCCGCTGGCCGGTCGCTATGTGCGGGGAAACATCGCCAGGGGCGAAATGTACTATAATTCAACCCTTCTGAGCCCCTCCGCGCCGGTTGATCCGCTCATCCGCAGCAAGGCAGAAGGACATTTCCACCCGCTCCTGCAGGCCGGGGCCGTAACCTTTATTGAGCTCGGAGAAGAGGAGCCCCCGGCGGCGGAGCTGGTCGGCTTGATCACCCGGGCTTTCAGAGAAACACGTAACAACCAGATCGTTTTTTCCCCTGAATTTACATCCTGCATGAGCTGTGGAGCCACGATGAGGGGGCTTCATAAAGAATGCACCCATTGCGGTTCCAAAGAGGTTGATATTCTGGCGCGGATAACGAACTACTACAGCTTTGTCTCGGGATGGAACAGGGGACGGCGCGCCGAACTGCATGATCGCCGCCGAATGACTTTCTAGAAAGGGGGAAGATCCCTATGCCAACGAAAGACAGTTTTCCTGCAGGCCCTTTATCCGGGAGTGATTCTGTCACGGACAAACCCCGGAGCCGCCTGCCGGCGCCGCAGAACTCGCTGCGCGGCATGGTTTATGCGTCACTCTTCGGGGCGCTGACCGCCGCCGGGGCATACATAATCATCCCGCTGCCGCTGGTTCCGATAACCCTTCAGACCCTGTTTATGGGTCTGGCGGCGATTCTCCTCGGCGGCCGTCTCGGTGCGCTGAGCCAGGTGGTTTATCTGCTTCTCGGGATTGTTGGTTTGCCGGTGTTCGCCGGCGGCAAGGGAGGGCTCGGCGTTTTGCTCGGCCCGACCGGGGGTTACCTGATCGGCTTCGTCGGGGCGGCCTACATCATCGGGCTCCTGGCAGGAGGAAAAAGGCGTGCGGGTTTTATTCGGCTCTGCCTTTCTCTTGTTGTTGGTGAGGTTGTCGTCTATACACTCGGAGTCATCCAGTTGACGCTCGCGGCCCGCCTGACACTTTCTAAGGCCTTTGCGGTCGGCGTATTGCCTTTTTTGCTCGGCGATTTCCTGAAGATTATCCTGACGGCATGGATTGGTCTCAAGCTGCGCCGACATCTTGGTGAAAACTTTCCATGATCCGCCTCGAAAATGTTTCTTACTTTTATGATCCCCAAGCTCCTCCTGTTTTGTCGGAAATCAATCTGATCTTCGCCGAGGGCGTCTATACGGCGCTGATCGGCCCGAACGGCTGCGGAAAAACAACCCTGATCAAACAAGTCAATGGTCTTCTCATCCCGACGTCGGGCAGCGTAAGCGTAGATGGGATGCTGACAACAGACACGACCTCTCTTCGTGAGATCCGCCGCCGGGTCGGAATGGTCTTTCAGAACCCCGATAACCAGATCGTCGGCATGACCGTTGAAGAGGATGTGGCCTTCGGTCCCGGAAACCTTGCGCTTCCGCCGGCGGAAATCCGGCGCCGCGTCGTCGATTCACTGGGAAGGGTGGGCATGACCGGCCTGGAAAAGAGGGCTCCCCACACACTCTCCGGCGGGGAGAAACGCCTCCTTTCCATCGCCGGCGTGCTGGCGATGGACCCGCGTTATATTGCCTTCGACGAACCGACAGCCTATCTGGACCCGCCGGGAAGAAGAAGGATTCTCGAAATCATCCGGCGGCTCCGGGATCAGGGCATCGGCATTATCCATATTGCCCACAGTCTGCGTGATATCGCCGAGGCGGATCGGATCGTCGTGTTGAATCGGGGAACGGTTCTTGCGGAGGGGACGCCGGCCGAGGTTTTCAACCAGGCCGATATGCTGGAGGCGATAGGGATGGATTTTCCGGGGAGGTCCCGATGATTATACCTGCGCTGGGGGGGTATCTTCCTGGAGATACGCCATTGCACCGTCTTGATCCGCGCGTCAAGATCATCGGCATGCTTGTGCTTAGCCTGATCATCTTCGATGCGACTGGACTCAGGATCCTTTTGCTGACTTCATTTTTTGCGGTTTTGATTGTTGCTTCCCGCATATCGCTTCATCAAGTCGCCATGTCGCTTCGTCCTGTTATGCCATTCATGCTTTTGCTCTTCGGGGTTCATCTCTTCTTTACGGACGGAACACCGCTTTTTCCTTTTCTTCCGCGGTGGATGGGTTTGACGCAACAGGGCGCCGAGGCAGGGGCCTATGTGATCTGGCAATTCGCGTGCCTCGTTACTGCCGCAATGCTTCTGACGATGACGACATCGCCGTCGGAGCTCGTCGGGGGGATCGAACGGCTCCTTGGCCCCTTTCACCGGATCGGCATCCGACCGTCCGAGATTGCACTGATGATATCTATCGCGCTTCGTTTTTTCCCTCTGGTACTCGAGGAGTATGAACAGATCCGGGAAGCCCATCTTTCCCGCGGCGCCGATTTCAGCTCTGGCGGGCTGAGGCGCCGATTACGGGCGGCGGCAGCCTTGACGATGCCTCTGTTGCTCGGGGCTCTTCGCCGTGGAGATGAACTGACCTCGGCGATAGAAGCCCGGGGCTATCGTCGCGCCGCCCGAACCTCTTTGCGTGAGTTTAAATTCAGATATCCCGATGCGATCGCAATGGTTGTTATAGCTTTTCTGGTTGTGGCCGATTTTTTAATTTCTCTGCTCCCTTGACAGCGTTTGTGTCGATTCTTATATTACGAAAGCTTTGGTAGGCGTTTAAAAAACGGGAAAAATGATGGAAGATTACATTGTTAAGATATTCAGGGAGTCCGAGCAGACGAAGGAGGCTTTCCTGAATGAGAATCTGAAGCAGATTGTTGCCGTTGTGGATGCGATCACGCTGGCGCTGACGGCCGGCAACAAGATTCTGTTGTTCGGTAACGGAGGGTCAGCGGCGGACGCACAGCATCTGGCCGCCGAATTCGTGAACAGATTCCTTATTGAGAGACCGCCCCTGCCTGCGATTGCATTGACGACGGACACCTCTATTATTACAAGTATTGGAAACGACTATGATTTCTCGGAGGTATTCAGCAAGCAGATCCGGGCCATAGGAAGTAAGGGTGATATTGCCTGGGGTATAAGCACGAGTGGAACGTCCCGAAACGTCGTCAAGGGTCTTGAGATGGCCAGGAAGGTGGGAATGGTGACGATCGGTCTTACAGGACGGGATGGAGGTGATATCGGCAAGATAGTGGATTTTCACCTGAATGTTTCGTCGAACAGCACCCCCAGAATCCAGGAGGTTCATATAACAGTCGGCCATGTGGTTTGTGAGATGGTCGATTTTAAGTTGTTTCAAAAACCTGAAATGAAATCGTAAGCTCTTATTGATGAGGCGCACGGGTTTTTTGAATATACTACCAAAAAAGGTGGGTTAGCGGTTTTAACAATGATCAAGAAAGAAAAGCATGCAAGTATGGAAGGTCAAGAAGATGAACCTAAAGAAGGCGATGTAGGTTTCAAAAGCGCTGGCGGGGAGGCCGTTGAAGAGACGCCGGATCTGACTGTCGTACGGTCGGAAGATGATAAAAGGGTTGCTGAATTGGAAGCCAGGCTTGAAGAGGTCAAGAAACAGGCGGACGAGAATTATGACAGGTATCTGCGGGCCGTTGCCGAATTGGATAATTTCCGAAAACGGTCTGTCCGCGAGAAGGCCGAGGCGATTAAATACGGCAACGAAAATTTGCTCCGGGATATCCTTCCTCTTCTCGATGGTATCGACAGGGCGTTGCAACATGCTGACAACTCACGTGATTTTGATGCATTTAAAGACGGGCTCCAGATGCTCCGGGGGCAGTTTTTTGGATGCCTGAAAAAATACGGCGTCGAGCAAATCGACTCCCTGGAAAAAGACTTTGACCCTAACCTGCACGAGGCTGTGATGCAAGTGGACAGTGATCAATTTGACGACAACAAAATCGTGGATGAGTTCGAAAAGGGATATATGCTCAACGGAAGGTTGCTGAGGCCGGCGAAGGTTTCTGTTTGCAAAAAGTCATCGTCAGGTTGTGAAGATAAAAAGGAAAGCGAAACTTAATGCGCATTAATTAACGAGGTATAGAACTGATTAAGGAGGATGAGACATCATGTCGAAGATTATTGGAATAGATCTGGGGACAACCAACTCGTGCGTGGCGGTCATGGAAGGAGGGAATCCGACCGTTATCGCCAATCAGGAGGGCAACAGGACGACCCCATCGATCGTTGCTTTCACGGACAGCGGTGAGCGTCTTGTAGGGCAGGTCGCAAAACGACAGGCCATCACGAATTCGGAAAACACCGTCTATGCTGTAAAGAGGCTGATCGGGAGAAAGTACAATTCCCGGGAGGTTCAGTACGACAAATCGATAACCCCGTTCAAGATAACCGAGGCCCCAAACGGCGACGCCCAGGTTACGATCAAGGGAAAGGATTACAATCCGGCAGAGATTTCGGCGATGATCCTGACCAAGATGAAACAAACTGCGGAGGATTATCTGGGAGAAAAGGTGACCGATGCGGTCATCACGGTGCCGGCTTACTTCAACGATTCTCAACGGCAGGCCACAAAGGACGCCGGCAGGATCGCCGGGCTTAATGTGCTTCGGATTATCAATGAACCGACCGCGGCGGCGCTTGCTTACGGTCTGGACAAGAAGAAGGATGAAAAGATAGCGGTGTTTGATCTCGGCGGCGGGACGTTTGATATCTCGATCCTGGAGCTGGGCGATGGCGTCTTCGAGGTCAAGGCGACCAACGGAGATACCCATCTCGGCGGCGAGGATTTCGACCAGCGGCTCATTGAGTACCTGGCGGATGAATTCAAGAAGGATCAGGGAATAGACATCAGAAAAGACAAAATGGCGCTGCAGAGGCTCAAGGAGGCCGCGGAAAAGGCGAAGATGGAGCTATCGAGCTCGATGGAAACGGATGTCAATCTGCCGTTTATCACCGCCGATGCCTCCGGTCCGAAACATCTGAATATCAAAGTGACGAGGGCCAAGCTGGAAGCCCTTGTCGAGGACCTGATCGAAAAGACTGTTGCACCCTGCAGGACAGCCTTAGCAGACGCGAAGATCTCGGCATCCGATATCAACGAGGTGATCCTTGTCGGTGGCATGACCAGGATGCCCCGTGTCCAGCAGAAGGTGAAGGAGATTTTTGGAAAGGAACCGAACAAGGGGGTCAATCCAGACGAGGTCGTCGCGGTCGGCGCTGCGATCCAGGGGGGTGTTTTGACCGGTGACGTGAAGGATGTCCTTCTGCTCGATGTGACGCCTCTCTCGCTGGGCATAGAGACGCTGGGCGGCGTCATGACAAAACTGATTGAGAAGAATACGACGATTCCGACCCGTAAAAGCCAGATCTTCTCAACGGCGGCGGACAACCAGCCGGCGGTCAGCATCCATGTCCTTCAGGGGGAACGTTCGATGGCCGCCGACAACCGGACGCTGGGCCGTTTCGAGCTGGTAGGTATCCCGCCGGCGCCGCGCGGGGTTCCGCAGATCGAAGTGACGTTCGATATAGATGCGAACGGCATCGTTCATGTCACCGCGAAGGATCTTGGTACCGGGAAAGAGCAGAGCATCAAGATCACCGCGTCAAGCGGCCTGTCCGAAGAAGAGATCAACAAGCTGGTTAAGGACGCCGAGGCGCATGCGGAAGAGGACAAGAAGAAGAAGGAGTTGATTGACGCGAGGAACCAGGCGGATGCACTGGTCTACAGTGTTGAGAAGAACGTGAAGGAATTCGGGGACAAGATTGATGCATCCGAAAAGAGGAAGATCGAGGATGCGATAGCAAGGGTCAAGAAGGCCATCACTACGGATGACATCGAGGAGATAAAGGCGTCTCAGGAGCAGTTGAGCGAGGCTTCCCACAAGCTGGCGGAGGCGATGTACGCAAAGGCCAGTCAGCAGACAGCGGGAACGGGGCCGCAACCCGGTTACAGCGCCGGGCAGGCCGCAGGAGGCGCGCAGGCAGCGACCGGCGGCAAGGACGACGATGTCGTCGATGCCGATTTCGAAGATGTGAAGAAATAAACTCTTTTGGAGGTGGAAAAACCCGGGCATCTTTTTTTAAAGAACGCCCGGGTTTTTTGTTTTATCATCGGGCTCAAATATGCTAAAAGGATCCTGGAATCGCGCTTCGAGACCCTTGCAAAACGCCGCCTTTCGCGCTCATAAATCTTTTTCGACCCCGCGGCGTCTCGCATCGGCTTCAAAGGCTAAACGCTCTGTATCATTCGCGTTTTTAACGCCTTTAAAAGCCTTGGCTTTGACGGCGGGGTACCTAAGAAAAATCAATAAATGCGTGCTTCAGGCAGCATTTTTCAAAGGTCTCGCTTCAAGAAACAACCGGTAACCGTTGTCGCAAAAACCAAAGGGTGAGCGAAAAAGAGAAGATAAAAGTTGATACTCTTCATGCGCAGAATTGCTAGGGTTGTTTTTTTGCTGATTGTCTTGGTGTCTTTTTCTGTTGCTCCGGCATTTCCGGCCGGGGCGGACGGGGCTGATTCATGCGTTCATCCTCAGGTGAGCGTAAGGCTTCTGACGGATCGTGATTATATCCATATGTTGATCGAGGGAATAGATACCGCCCGCTTTGAGATTGTCCTTTGCGCCTATCTTTTCAAAACCATCGAAAATGCGGACGGCTATCCGGAAAGGGTTATGAAGTCCCTTTCTTCTGCGGCAAAAAGAGGGGTGCGCGTCTTCGCGCTGATGGAGCTGAACCAGGAAAGCGGTGATCTGATCCGTAGCAATGCAGTGACGGCTGAAAGGCTGAAAAAGGCCGGGATAACGGTTTGCCCCGATCCGGTCGATATCGTTTCCCATATGAAGCTTGTTGTCATCGACCGCCGGTATCTTTTTATCGGCAGCCATAACCTCACGCAGGCCGCCCTCAAGTACAATCATGAGGCATCCGTCTGGATAGATTCACCGTTTATCGCCCGGGAAGCCTTAGGCTATGTCGATTCGATATGTCGTTTCTGCGACAAAGACAACAAAAAGAGTCTGAAATAGAGGAGAGACCTTTGCAAAACGCCGCCTTTCGCGCTCATAAATCTTTTTCGACCCCGCAGCGTCTCGCGGCGGCTTCAAAGGATAGGCGCTCTCTATCGTTCGCGTTTTTAACGCCTTTAGAGCCTTGGCTTTGACGGCGGGGTACCCCGAAAAATCAATAAATTTGCGCTTCAGGCAGCATTTTTCCAAGGTCTCGAGGAATCGCACTTGGTTTGTTTAAACTGATTTCGGGAGGCTCAAAAAGATAATGAAAAAACGGTTTCTTCTTACCAACGATGACGGTATCTATGCGCGTGGGATTGACGCTCTTTATCATGAACTTTCCCAGGACGCCGAATGCATTATCGTCGCGCCCGAAATCGAGCAGAGTGCCGTCGGTCACGCGATAACGGTCTTCCGTCCTTTAATGGTAAGGAAGGCCAGAAAAGGAGGAAATTTTTTTGGTTACGCTGTCAGCGGCACGCCGGCCGACTGCGTCAAGATAGGCATCTGCGAGCTTGCGGGGGGACCGATTGATCTTGTTGTTTCAGGCGTCAACCACGGGGGAAATGTCGGCATCAACGTAATCTATTCGGGAACGGTGTCAGCTGCTACGGAGGCGGTAACCCTGGGGGTTCCGTCACTCGCGATTTCCGTGGATACCCACCAGGAAGTAGATTATTCCGTTGCTGCCCGCTTTGCCAGAAGGATGGCGGCGTTCATTCTGGAAAAGCCGATGCCTGATGTTGTTTTCAACGTCAACGTTCCACCGCTTCCTGAAGATGAGATAAAGGGCGTCGTTGTCGCTAGGCAGAGCACGGCGCGGATGATCGCGAAATTTGAAAAAAGAACGGATCCCCGCGATAATGTCTACTACTGGCTGACCGGGGAGACAATTCTGCCGTCGGAGGAGCTCGATGAGACAGATGCCGGACTGTTGAAGAAAGGCATGATAACGATAACGCCGATGCACTGCGACTTGACCCGCTACGATCTGTTGGATGATCTCAGAAAACGGGCAGCAGCGGCATTTTAGCGGTGTATGTTTCAGAATGGAAGGATGGGTGCATCAGATGTAAATCAGAGGCAGGAGGAAAATCTTATGAGTCATGTTTTCCGAGATTGGTTTATCGCGACCAGGCCATGGTCTTTTACGATGACGTTTATTTCCGTCAGCGTCGGAAGTGCTGTAGCGGCCCTGGACGGGGGTATTTCGTGGCCGCTGTATCTACTGGCGTTGGCCGGGACGATCCTGATGCATGCGGCGAGCAACCTGATCAATGATTACGAAGACGTACGCTCGGGAGTGGATGATCCGCATGTCCCGACGGCGCTCTACAGACCGCACCCGCTGATGGAAGACCGGCTCAAAGGGCTCCATGTTCGCAACGCAGCCTATCTGTGTTACGGGATCGCAGCCGTCATTGGAATTTATCTGACCGTGACGAGGGGCCAGTTTGTGCTGTGGTTGGGGATCGTCGGAATACTTGCGGGAATCACGTACACGACCCCGCCGTTGAACTACAAATACAAGGCGCTGGGAGAAATCTCGACGTTTCTGATGTGGGGGCCGTTGATGGTGGCCGGCGCGTATTATGTCCAGCGTCAGGCTGTCAGTATCGATGCGCTGCTCGTCTCGATACCGTTTGGAGCCCTGGTCGCGCTGGTGCTGCTAGCCAACAACATCCGCGATATGGCCTATGATCACAGCAAGGGCATCCAGACCATTGCGGTTGTTCTGGGCAGGCGAAGGGCGGTCTGGCTCTATCTGGCGATTATCGTCGCGGCCTATGCCTTTGTTGTTGCGATGTCGGTGCTCGGGCCGCTGAAAGCCTGGTCTCTTATCGTGCTTTTATCCGCCCCTCTTGCCGCAAAGCTTATGCGCCAGACGGCCCGTGATATTCCGCTTGATGCCGACGTCGAGACAGCCAAACTGGACACGGCCTTCGGATTGTTGCTCGTCGCGTCTCTGATTGCGGGAGGGCTTGCCTGAGCGCTGCCGGTCAAATGAAGGCCGGCCGAAAAATGGCCTGCGCTATCTATTTTCCGCCAGCAACTTTTCGTAGAGCGAAAGATCACGGCTCGAAAAGCAGCAGAAGATCACGTCGATCGCCGCGTTGAGATTCTTCAGTGTTTCGGTCACGGTTTTTACCGCGATCGCCGCCGCCCGTTCCGCCGGGAAACCGTAAACCCCCGTGCTTATCGCCGGAAACGCTATCGAGAGGAGATTGTGTTGATGGGCGATTTCAAGGCTCCTGCGGTAGCACGAGGCAAGTTTCGCGTCTTCACCGTTTTTTCCGCCGCGCCAGATCGGCCCTACGGTATGGATCACGTACCTGGCGGGGAGGCGGTAGCCCTTTGTCATCTTCGCATCCCCTGTCCGGCATCCATGCAGCGTTTCGCATTCCTTCAACAGTTCCGGGCCGGCGGCGCGGTGGATCGCCCCGTCGACCCCGCCGCCACCGAGCAGCGAGCTGTTTGCCGCATTGACGATCGCGTCAACGTTTAATGTCGTTATGTCCGCCTGTATTGCTTTCATATTCATGCCTCCCCGTCTTTATCGGCCACTCTGACGCCGCGTCGTAACCGATTCGCCCCCGATCCCCCAGTTGTCCGTTTCGACCTCCTCGATTACGACAACCGTCGTCGCAGGGTTTTTGTTGAGGACATCGACAAGAAGATCGGTCACTCCTCTGATCAACCTCTCTTTTTGCTCCTTTGTCACCCCTTCCTTTGTGATTTTAATGTTTACAAACGGCATGGTTTTTCTCCTTTTTCACTGTACAAATCGATTTGAAATCACGCAATCTTTCCTGAGGTCAGCAGCTTCTTATCTTCTATTCGTTCCTCTCCCGCATAGACATTCATGCCGTAGCCGTATACGAACCCGATCAGCGTTATCCCGCCTTTGCGGGCGAGCGCAACCGCCCTGTCGGTCGGCGCTGATTTGGAGATCAGAACGGGGATACCAAGGCCGGCTGCTTTGACGATAATTTCGGCGGAAATCCGTCCGCTGATAACAAGAATCCTGTCGATAAACGGAATTTCTTTTAGAATACAACGGCCTATGATCCTGTCAACGGCGTTATGTCTTCCGATATCTTCCGCAAAGACGAGGAGTTTCTTTGTATCGCACAAGGCCGCGCTGTGCACCGCGTGTGTCTGCTCGTACAGATCGGAGGACTTTTGAAACCGGCGATAGAGCGACAGCACATCTTCGCGCGACAGGCGGATACCGGAGGAGTTTTTTTTCTTGATTTCCATCCGATCGTGACCGGTAAAACGGATACCCCGGCCGCATCCGGTTGTCAGAAAACGTCTTTTGAACGTCGAACCGTCAGGGCTTTTACTTTCGGTTGTGCCGAGCGAAACGCTCCCCGACCGCCTGTCAAATTTGATTTCTCTGATTTCTTTTTTTGTCCGGATAAGTCCTTCCGAAACGAGAAACCCGACGGCCAGTTCCTCCGGGTCTTTCGGCGAGCAGAGGATCGTCACGAGATGCTCCCCGTTAACGACGACCTTGAGAGCAAACTCACAGGCTGTTTTCTCCGTTCTGAACCAGCTCCCGGCGCTGTCGAGATGCAGCGCCCTGACATGCGTGCGATTTTCCATTTGCTTTTTTTCCAAGGCTCTGAAAAAACCTTTCTGCTCGGTTTCGTCCGTCAGGGTCCATCATTCTACCTTTCTTTTTTTATTTTTCAATACCCCGAGTTGTGTAAAAGTTTCTCGGATCAACTATACAATAGGTCATAATGCGACCCCTATCCACGGAATAGCCTCGCCGTAGCTGACGCAGCAAAAGCACCTGTCCGATCGTCATGGTAACTCCCAAACAAACCATCAGAACAATCCAGCACGGATAAGCTGGACGTGAAACTACACGAAAAAAAGCGAAGGATTCAAGATTTGTTTTCCAATCAGGGGATACCTATGCGCGGATCAGCAGTCTCGGACAGGTTAAGCAAATATGGCGTGAGTCCGGTAAGATCGCTGATCTATACCGCGACGGTATGGATAGATATGGCGAGACCTTTGCAAAACGCCGCCTTTCGCGCTCATAAATCTTTTTCGACCCCGCAGCGTCTCGCATCGGCTTCAAAGGCTAAACGCTCTCTATCGTTCGCGTTTTTAACGCCTTTAGAGCCTTGCTGCGACGGCGGGGTACCTAAGAAAAATCTTTGAAATCGCGCTTCAGGCAG
>DYLD01000190.1 GCA_020722315.1 Syntrophus aciditrophicus | reverse complement strand
AGGTTTCAACGAAAAAGCTTGACACATCCAAGCTGTTCAGTATACGAGAAACCGGGTTTATAAGGGGCTGTCCAGTCAAATCGAAAGGGAATTTTCCAAGTCGATGATCCAAAACCTATGCTATACCATTCCCGTCAAAAAGCAGTTCGACCTTTTTTCGAAACAAGATCAACGAAAAAAACCAACGCAGGAAATTTGCCAAAAAAATAAGGAGGTTTGTTTATGAGCGTTAAAACAGTTACGGTTCTCGGAGCGGGCGCTATGGGTCACGGCATAGCGCAGGTTTCCGCAATGGCCGGTTACAAGGTCTTCTTGCGGGATATCAATGACGAATTTGTTCAGAGGGGTTATCAGAGGATCAAAGCCGACCTGGAGAAAAGGGTCAAGAAGGGGACGATGTCGGAGGATCAGAAGAACGACATTCTGGGTGCAATAACCCCTGTCGTCGATCCGAAAGAGGCCCTGAAGGATGCCGATATTGTTGTCGAAGCGGCGCCGGAAATCATGAAATTAAAACAGGATATTTTCACTGAAGCCGCGAAACTCTGTCCGAAAAAGACCGTCTTTGCAACCAACACGTCATCGCTGAGCATTACCGAAATCGCGAAGGTTCTTGACGATCCCGGCAGAATGGTAGGACTGCATTTTTTCAATCCGCCTACCAGGATGCAACTCGTCGAGATCATCTATGGTGGAAAGACAAGTGAAGAATCGGTGAAGGTTATCGAGGACTTCGCAAAGAAATTGAAGAAGACGCCCATTTACGTCAAAAAAGACGTCCCCGGTTTCGTCGTGAACAGGATTTTTGTTCCGTTTGCGAACGAGGCCGCGTGGGTTGTGCACTACAAGGAAGTGGCAAGCCCGTTCGAGGTTGATGGGGCGGTCAAATACAGGCTGGGCTTACCGATGGGGATGCTCGAGCTTCTCGATACGCTTGGAGAGGGGGCAATCGACGTTCAATACCATGTCAGCAACTACTTCAAGGATACGATAGGGGCATCATGGGGTCCCCCGCCGAATCTTGAGGAGCTTTTCAAGGCAGGTTCTCTGGGCAGAAAGACCGGTAAGGGTTTTTATGACTGGTCGGATAAAACAAAAAAGAACGAGATTTCCCTTAAGGACGGCAGAAGCCTCGATCCGCTCAGGGTCATTGTGATCGCGATCAACGAGGCCGCAAATCTCTTGGTTGACGGTGTCGCGACGAAGCAGGACATCGACACCGGGACATTGCTCGGCCTCGGCTTTCCCCGCGGCATCCTGCGGATCGCCGATGATATCGGTCTGGATGTCGTCGTCGGCGAGCTCGACAGGCTCTATGCGAAATATAAGGAAGACCGGTACAAGGCCTCATCGTTGCTGGTAGAACTTGTCAAGGAGGGAAAAACAGGCAGGAAGGCGCGAGAGGGATTCTATACATTCCGAGAATATGAAAATATCAACTTTGCGATCCAGGAAAATATGGTCGCGAAGCTCACCCTTAACAGGCCCCAGCGCGCGAATGCACTGAACATCGCTTTCCTTGAGGAAATCACCGAAGTGCTCAACATCGTCGAAAGAGACCCCGGCATCAGGTGCCTGATTATTACCGGCGCCGGCAGAAACTTCTGCGCGGGCGCCGACATGGTCGGTTTTGCGTCGGGGATCCCCGGTGATTTGATGGCCTTTTGTGACCGCGGCCATGAAGTATTCACGAAAATAGAGACGCTGTCGAAGCCGGTCATTGCGGCGATAAACGGTCCGGCTATGGGCGGCGGTCTCGAACTGGCCCTGGCCTGCGATATGCGGATCATGAGCAAGAAGGCGTTTGCCCAGCTATCGGAGGTCAATCTCGGCCTCTTCCCCGGATGGGGAGGCACACAGCGTCTTCCCAGACTGATCGGGATGGGCAGGGCGAAGCAGGTGATATTCATGGCGGAGAAGATCGATGCCGAAAAGGCGCTTGCTTACGGTCTCGTCAATTTCATCGCCGATGCCGAAGGCTTCGATGCATTTGTGCAGGGCATCGCCGAGACGATCGCAAAGGCCAGTCCGCTCGGCATCAAGATGGCAAAGAAGGTCATGTACTACGGTTCCCAGGCCGACCAGCGGACAGGTCTGTTCCTGGAGGGCATCTCCGCGGGGGATGTCTGTCCGAGCGATGATATCAGCGAGGGAATAACGGCTTTCATGAACCGCCGCGCGCCGGTTTACAAAGGAAAGTAACAGGTGTTTGACTAAATAAATCCTAAGGAGGGGAAAAACAAATGGCACTGATGACACCGCAGCAATTTGAAGAGAGCTTGAAGAATGTAAAACCACGGGTTTTCATGAACGGCCAGAGGGTCGAGAATATCCTGGAAAACCGCAATACCAGGACGGTTGTCGAGGCCAACAAGGCCAGCTACGAGTGGGCCCTTGACCCAAAATACAAGGATATTATGACGTGTTACTCGCCGCTGATAAACGACACGGTAAACCGTTACACCCACGTCAGCACGAGCGTTGCCGACCTCGTCGCGAAGGCCGAGGCGGGGACGTTTACCGCAGAGATGCTGGGAACCTGCATCTACCGGTGCGTCGGCTACGACTCGTTTCATTCCCTTTATGCAACGACCTGGGAAATGGACAGGGAGCTCGGCACCGACTACCATCCCCGGTTTCTCGAATACCTCAAGATGGTGCAGACAAAAGACCTTTCCGTCGCCGGGGCGTTGACCGAGCCGAGGGGGGACAGGGGTAAGAAGACCGTTGATTGGGACGACCCGTATCTGTCGTTGAAGATTGTCGACAAAAACAAGGACGGGATCGTCGTCAAAGGGGCAAAAATCAACATCAGCGGCGCCTTCGGGAGTCACTGGCTCAATGTTCTGCCGCAGGCCGCTCACGTCAAGGGCGAGGAGGATTACGCCGTTGCGTTTGCGACGCCGGTTGACGCGAAGGGGATCACGTATATCTGCCAGTACACGCCCAACTCCGCGGAGCGCGACCAGGCCGCCGACATGGAGGAGCTCGGCAATCCCCTTTACGGGCAGCGGGAGACGTCGATGGTCATCTTCGATAATGTCTTTGTCCCGTGGCAGTATGTTTTCCACTGCGGTGAGGTTCAGTATTCGGGAAAATTTGTCACCCGCTTCGCAAAGACCCACCGCATGACCTGCGGCGGCACCTGCAAGGTCGGGTTCATGAACCAGATCATCGGGGCCTGCAGGCTGATCCAGGAGTACAAGGGCCTCCAGAAGGCCACGCACATCAACGAAGAGCTGATGGAGATGGTGGTTTTGAGGGAGACCTGCAGGGCCTGTGGCCTCGCGGCGGCCCAGAAGGGCGCCGAGGAGCCGAAGGGATCGGGCGTATTTCTTCCGGATGAGCTGATGGGCAACGTATCGAAGCTGACGGTTGCCCCTGCGTTCTGGAGAGTTATGGCCCTTGCCGGCGATATAGGCGGCGGGTTGATTGTCACGCTGCCGTCTCTCAAGGAGCTCAAAAATCCCGAGGTCAAAGACTACGTCAACGAGTATCTGAAATTCGGCTCCGACACGTCGGCGGAAAATATCATGAAGGTCACCAAGCTTCTGCAGAACTGGGCGGCGGGTCTACACGGCGTCGCCACCTGGCAAGGCGCCGGTCCTCTGATGGCCCAGAAGATCATGCTCCAGAGGGTCATCAACTACGACCATGAGAAGTGGCTTGTAAAGAGAACATTGAACATCAAGGATTAAGATAAATCTTTTTCGGCCCCGCGGCGTTTCTAAAAAAGACTCTACAGGCTAAACGCTCTCTTACGCTTCGCGTTTTTAACGTCTTTAGAGTCTTGGGCTTCACAGCGGGGTACCTAAGAAAAATCAATAAATTTGCGCTTCAGGCAGCATTTTTCAAAG
>DYLD01000189.1 GCA_020722315.1 Syntrophus aciditrophicus | reverse complement strand
ATGATTTTATTGATGCCTTTGGCGGGACGATGAAGTCCGTATCTTTGAGGATGGAAAATTCGTGGTCTCCCGGTTTTTTCCATGCGGCCTCGGCGAAATCTGATTTTTCCCCGATCTGTGCGTAGAATCTGAATGTATATTTTCCGGGGGGGAGATGGATGGTTCCGGCATGGGTCCATCCGTCGCTTTTTGTGTGGATGAATGGCCATGAGACGATTGTGGCATCGTCTATAGTGATCATCGAGAGGCCTTCGGAGTTGACGGCGAACTGGTATTCGCCTTCTTTCTCCAGCATGAGCATGCCCTGCAGTCTGCATGCGTGCTCCTTTTTCTTATCGGAGAGAGTCTCCCTGCGCAGTCGTGTTTCGGCCATTTCCCTGGTTTCGAATTCCCTCCTGGACTGTTTCGGGGAGAAGTTGCGTTCGAGGCGCTGTTCCTTGTTTTTGAAATTTCTGATGTCCTGGTCCTGTAGGCCGAGCTCCTTTGTCTTTTCCTTTAGGATTTTTTTTGTCTCTGCGATTTCCGCGCGCAGGATTTCCAGTCCGGGGTCGGGGGCTTCTTCGTGGTCTGGCATCCCGTCGCTGAGCGCAGTGCGCGTTGCGGCCATTGCGCGTGCCAGCATCATCTCCTTGACGGCGATTTCGTTTTCGATCTTGCGAATCTCCATGTATTTGAGGAATTGTGGATTCTTCATCATCTCCGATTCGGTGGTCTTGTCGAACCATGCCCGGGTGCTCCGTAGCTGGAGCCTTTGGTTTTCCGGGATGGGGCCGTGTTTCTTCTCGTCCCAGTCCGAGTCCTGATGTTTTGACGGGAATCCGAAGTAGATGAATGCCGGTCCGTCGCCCGGGCTTCCGCAGAAGAGCATTCCTCCGTCCTTGTCGAGATGGTGGGGGAGCTTCTCCCCGTCGGCGGAGCGGACGGCGACACCGTTTTCGATGTTGTCCGGGAAAACTATGTCCGAGATATCCAATCCGAATGCGGAAGCTGTTTCCGGGACATCGGCCTCGATTCTGTATTTTGCGTCCTGCTCGTGCCATTCGCAGAGACATGGGATGGCGGTTGCGAGGATGATGGCGGATGCGATGGTCTTCATTTCATTCCTCCGCCGTTTTTATCTTTACCGCGGTGTCCACCTTGAATGGAGGTGCGTTGATTGTGAGATTGCCTGATAGGTCGCTGGTGAAGACCTGCGATATGATGGTCTGGCCGGATACCGTGTCGAGGAATTCAGCCCTGTATCTGGTCTCCGGGAGCATGGCCTCGAAGGAGAGCGAGATTCCTTCGACCGGGTTTGTGGAGTCCGGATCGTCCGGATAGTTGAACATGAAATCGTCCTTGTATATCCATGCGTAGTGTTCGTTCTGGTCGCCGCTTGCCAGGCATGAGATGCCGGTGGGGGGGCTTGCGTCCGCTGTTGTCGGTATTATGCTGCGGAAGCGGAATTTTTTTGCTCTTGGATCGACTCCGCGGATGAACTTGGAGAAGCCGAGGTAGTGCTTGTACTTGTCTTTGTCGTGGACGAAGTCGTGCCACCAGAGGAAGGGGGTTCCGGCCTGCTGCAGGAAGAAGGAGGCCCAGATTCCGGCGTGCAGGTCGGCCTCGATGCGGTTGAAGGCGGCTCCCTGTGCGGTTCCGCCATATTCGGTGATGAGGAGTGGCTTTTTGAAGGGGGCGAGGGTTTCGGTGTGCTCCTTGAGGTGCTCGACGATGGGTGTCTTGTCTCTGTAGGCATCGCCCACGACGTATGAGATGAGGGGTATGTCCTCGTAGTATTTTCTGTATGTGATCGGGTGGTTGTAGTCTCCGCAGGTATGTGTTGTCATGATCTGCGCCAGTCCCAGGCTTTCGAGCTGTGCCGTGGCATTCCTGTGCCATTCCACGCTGCTTCCGTCGTCGTAGGTCTTTTTGATATCGGTTACGAGGTCTATCTCGCTCCAGAGTTCGATTCCGAATATTGCAGGGTCTGCCCCCCATCTTGCGGCGATGTATCGGTTCCTGCGCTGGTAGAATTTCCATGCGTCCTTGTTGCTGAAGAAGTCGCCTGGTTGCTCCAGCATGGCTCCATCCGCCGTGGCGAAGTCTCTCTTCCTGTTGTGCGGGGAATCGTTCCATTCCGGGTCGTAGCTGCTGCTGGATAGTTTTCCATGGTTGTCGAGGACAAGGTGCACGAATATTCCTTTCTTCGATGCGTATTCGAGGAGTCGGTCGAGGCGCCACGCGTTGTAGAGGTTGTATCTGCCGAGTCCGTGGTAGTCGGTTCTTGCGCTGGTCCATTCGATTGCGAAGGACCATGCGGCCATCCAGATTTCGACTGCGTTGACTCCGTTCGCGGCCATGGCGTCGAAATACTCCTCGTAGGAATAGTTTCCGCGGTCCGGCCTGTATCCGAGCTTGAGCTTGTCCTCGCTGCGGAGATCCTTCACAGAATGGATGTTGAATCCGGTCGGATAGAAGAAGTCTCCGTTGTCGAACTCGAAATATCTGCTGTCGTTCGTGGAGACCCTGGCAAATCCGGGTTTGTCCGAGGGGAGCGCGTCGAATTTTCTCCATGCAGTCTCGACCGAGTCGCTGCTGTCCTTCAGCAATATCCTGAACTTGTAGGTTCCCGGGATCCTTGGCGTGAACCTGAAGGCCCATCTTGGAGCACCCAGGGGGATGCGGATCTACCTGTTGATGCGCAGTGTGCTCCGGTAGTCTCTGGTGAAGAAAGCCGGCCTGATGGTCTCCTTGAAGTCGGGATGGACGATCTGGACGTCGGCTTTTATCTCGTCCGGATCGAATGGGTTGAAGTATTCGCGCGAGATCTCGAAGCTTCCCTCTGCGACGCAGTTCTGTTTGACGCTCTGCGGGAATTCCAGACACGAGAGAAAAAGTTCTGGGATGCTTCTTTTGCCTGAGAGCAGCGGAGGGCCGATCGTGGCCTTCAGAGGCCTTTTCAAGGGGTCGAATATGCAGATGCCTCTTGTCAGTGTCGTAGTCCTGTCGAGACAGTTCCATGCCGACTCGTGTCCTTCGGGCTGCATCTCCATGGCCGCCGAGGCGAGCTTGACCGAGATGATCTTGTCCGCGTGCGGCTGGATCTGGAATATTTTCCGGCTCTGATACCATAGGCCGTCCTTGTTTTTGAGGAATATGCAGCACGGGACTGCTTCGTCGCCTTTGCATTCCACTCTGAGATTGAAGGAAAGTTCACTCTTGTCGAACTCGCCCTTGTCTGGCCGGAAGTTTTTGCGGTTCCGCTCGAAATAAATGGCTGCGGAGGATGCGTCGGAGAAGTCCGCCGAGGCACCTCCGTTGTCCAAAGTATCGAGCCTGCGCTGGAGCTCGCCTCCTTCCTTGGAGAACCAGTATCCCTGCTGGGGCTCCGATGTCTTGCTTCTTTCGACTTCGGCCTTTGGTGCGCCTTCCTGTGCGGGGAGAGCGGTGGAGAGGAAGATAGTGGCTGTGGCCAGGACGATCGAGACAATTGCAAGAGTTCTTGCAGTTTGTCCGATAAACGTATTGTTGACAGTTGATCGCGCCATGTTTTTCCGCCAGCGATGAAATAAGACCGGGGCTGTTTCCGTTTTCGCCTTGAGGTAATAGCAAAATTGGCGAATTTAAGGTAGGGACGGCTCAAGTTTATCCCGATCCTGAAAGGCGTCGGGAAGCCGTCCGGCGGCGCGATACGGCGCCTGCCCGCCACTCTCCGCAGGAGAGCCGGAGGGAGCGCGCCCTACCTTTTTACGGCGGTTTCGGAAACCGCCCTACCTTCGGCAATTTTGCAATTGGCTCCGCTTTAGCTGAAAATATACACGCCGAGGCAGGATAACGCAAAAAGCGCATTGTACATTGTGTTTGACGCACGGAGTGCTAGCCCAAATTTCGCGCCCTAAAAAATAAGATTGTTTATTATCAACGACTTACG
>DYLD01000188.1 GCA_020722315.1 Syntrophus aciditrophicus | reverse complement strand
CACCGAAAGATTTCATAAGCGTGAGGGGAGCACTTTTCAAAGATCTCGTTAATAAGAACAACCTATAGAGGGAAAGACCATGAAAATCGTTCGTTTTTTAACAGAAACCGGTGGTATTTGTCTGGGCACAACAAATGATGACGAGATGCGCGAAGCCCGGCTTATAGAAGGAGACCTGTTCGGAAAACTGGAAGTTACGAAAAAGACCGTTTTGATAAAGAAACTGCTTTCACCTATCGTTCCCCCGAATATCCTCGCAATCGGGCTCAATTATCGAAAACATGCAGATGAAACCGGGGCCAAGCGGCCTGAATTACCGGTACTATTCATCAAGGCAACCACGAGTATTGCCGATCCATATGGAACAATTTTTCTGCCGGCGGTTGGCCCTGATAAGGTCGACTATGAAGCAGAACTTGCCGTTATTATAGGAAAAAGCGCAAAAAACGTCACTCCGGAAGACGCGCTCGATTTCGTCTTGGGCTACAGCTGTGCAAATGATGTCAGCGCCAGGGACTGGCAGATCGAAAAACAAAACAGACAGTGGGCCCGTGGTAAAAGTTTCGACACCTTTTGCCCTCTCGGACCGTGTCTCGTCACAAAGGATGAAATTTCCGACCCGAACAAGCTTCGTCTCCGCTCTATTTTAAATAGACAGATTATGCAGGACTCCAATACCGCGGATATGATTTTTTCGGTTCAGACGCTTATAAGCGATCTCAGTCGTTCCATGACGCTGCTTCCCGGAACCGTGATTTTGACGGGCACCCCGGAGGGGGTTGGATTCACAAGGAAGCCGCCGGTTTTTCTCCAGGACGGCGACGAGATCATTATAGAAATTGAAAATATCGGCCGTCTTGTGAACACCGTCGAACGCGAGAAACCCATTTATTGACAAATCGTAAGCAACGTATATACTGGAGATCAAAGAAGGTCTCGGGTTGTGCCGCCGCGCATGGCCCGAATTTTTTGGAGGCTGAAAATGCAAACGCAAAACAGGAAACGCAGAACTTTCGTAATGTTTCTTATCGCCTGTCTGGCAGGTTTTTTCATCATCTCTCTTTTTGAGGTGTTACGTTCATCCTTTTTCACGTCACGGACGGTGCCGGACGTGCGCGTCGCCTCGGCGGTGTCACAAAATACCCCGTCATTCACCCCTTCCTCGTTCGCCGATCTGGCGGAAAGGGTCAAGCCCTGTGTCGTTAATATAAGTACAACCAAAGTTATTCGCAGCAGAGGCTTCTTTTCGCCGTTCGAAGGGATGCCGTTTGGCCGGGACTTCGGCGGTGACGACTTTTTCGAACGTTTCTTTGGAGACATTCCCCAACGCGAATTCAAACAGAGAAGCCTCGGTTCCGGATTTATTATCAGTGAGGACGGTTATATCTTCACGAACAATCACGTCGTCGAACAGGCAGACAAAATCGTCGTAAAGCTGTCCAACGGCAAGGAATACGACGCAAAAGTCACCGGTAAAGACGCAAAAACGGATATTGCGCTCATTAAAATCAAGCCTGTGGACAAGCTGCCCGTGGCGGACATCGGTGATTCGGACAACCTCAGGGTGGGCGAATGGGTCATGGCGATCGGGAACCCGTTCGGTCTTGAACAAACCGTGACGGTTGGAATTGTCAGCGCCAAAGGCAGGGTCATAGGGGCGGGACCTTACGACAATTTTATCCAGACGGATGCCTCGATAAACCCGGGCAACAGCGGAGGCCCGCTGTTTGATATGGGAGGCCGGGTCATCGGAATTAACACGGCAATTATCGCGCAGGGACAGGGGATAGGATTTGCCATTCCGATCAGCATGGCAAAAACGATCCTCCCCGACTTGAAATCCAGCGGGAAGGTAACAAGAGGATGGATAGGGGTATCGGTACAAGATATCACTGAAGACATAGCCAAAAGCATAGGCCTCAAAAGCCAAAAAGGTGCTCTTATTTCTGATGTGGTGGAGGGGGATCCGGCGGAAAAGGCCGGTCTTCGAGCAGGGGATGTCATCACGGAGATTAATGAAAGGCCTGTCGCAAACACCCATGAACTTCTGCTCATGATCGCCGGATTCCGCGTGGGCGAAAGCATCAACGTCACCGTCATCCGGGACGGTCTCAAAAAGACATTTCAGGTGAGGATTGTCGAACGGTCGGAAAAAAAGGAATTGGCATCGGCTAAAATATCCGGCGAGGCATTTGGGATGACCGTACAGGAAATAACCCCGTCGATAGCCGACCAACTTGGACTCCCTGTAAAAAAAGGAATCATCGTCGTGGATGTTCAACAGGGGAGCCCTGCCGACGAAGTCGGTATTGAACCGCAGGATATTATTCTTCAGGTCAACAAAAAAAGGGTCGTCACTATGAAGCAGTACAAAAATGAAATTGCCCAGGCAGCGGCAAAAGGAACCGTCCTTTTGCTGATTCGAAGAGGAAAGGCGACCTTTTTTGTGCCCCTTGTAAAATAGAAAAATCAACGCCCCCGGAGTGTTTCCGCCGGGCAGTGAGACCTTTGAAAAATGCTGCCTGAAGCGCGATTTCAAAGATTTTTCTTAGGTACCGCGCCGCCGTAGCGAGACACCTGCGGGGTCGAAAAATATTTATCAGCGCGAAGGCGGCGTTTTGCGAAGGTCTCGCAGTACAAACAGGAAAACAACCCCCCCCTGATTCAAAACGGATGACTATCCGCAACGAGCTTTTAGAAATCTTTGACAGAATGAACGACCACTTCGGTGATCTGAAGTGGTGGCCGGCGGACGAGCCGTTCGAGATCATGGTCGGCGCCATTCTTACCCAGAACACCGCGTGGAGCAATGTCGAAAAGGCGATCAGCGCATTAAAGAAGAGGGCTCTTCTCAACCCCACGGAGATTTTGCGCATTCCTGAGGGAGAACTTGCCGACCTTATCCGCCCCTCAGGGTACTACCGCCTGAAGGCGGCGAGATTAAGGTCCTACGTCCGGTTTTTCACCGAAACCTATCACGGAAGTGTCGAAGAAATGCGGAAGGAGAACCTCATCGTCCTTAGAGAAAAGCTTTTGGGTGTATGGGGGATCGGACAAGAGACCGCGGATAGTATTCTCCTTTATGCCTGTGAAAAACCGGTCTTTGTTATCGATGCCTACACAAAACGCATCCTCTTCCGCCATCATCTGATCGACGAAGATATGCGATACGAAGGCATACAGGACCTTTTTATGCGAAACCTTCCCCACGAGATAACGCTTTTCAATCAATACCACGCGCTCTTAGTCAACACCGCAAAGTTTTTCTGCCGGAAAAAACCGGCTTGCGACATCTGCCCGCTCGGCAGCCTGCCCGTTCGATCTCGCACACCGAACAGCCGAAAAAAACGCGGACAAGGACTGGCGCCTTTTGAATAAATGCGTTTGGATCACACCGACTGTGTGATCGGTTCTCAAATACACTGACCCTCTCAGGGCCCTGCTCAACGGCGAGAAGCTTGCAGAACACCCGGATATCGTCTTATGAGGCGCGATTTGAAGGTTTTTCTTAGGTACCCCCCGTCGTAGCAAGGCGGCGAAGCCGTTAAAAACACGAACATTAGAGAGCTTTTAGGCTTTGCCGCCGTAGCGAGACTCTGCGGGGTCGAAAAAAAATCCGATCAGCGCGAAAAACGGCGTTTTGCGAAGGTCTCGATTTGTTTCACGTGAAACAATGACGTCGGCAGAAAACTCTGAACGGCTTCTCTACGAAAATGAGGTTAAACACCATGTGTGTCGGAATGGCCGTTGTGTTTTGAGCAATTTCGGGTATGCTGGTTTATCGGACATTGTACAGAAGAGTTCCATATTATTGGGCATGCTTAATGGGAATGTTGCAGGGCCGTTCAACACGGTTCTGGAAGGCTTTCTTAAGGCGTATTTTCATCCTTCATTGTGCCTTGTAAAGGCCTGG
>DYLD01000187.1 GCA_020722315.1 Syntrophus aciditrophicus | reverse complement strand
TGTTTTTCAACATGGCTAGATTGCCGTTTTGAACTATCATTAGAAACACTGCCCATTGGCTTGAAACCGTTTTTATTACCACGATAAAATCAAACTTTTTTCTGCAGCCCTTTCGCTTGAACGCGACCGGGGGTCCTGTTTTTTTTTTTGTCCATATCCGCCGCGTTCATGTGATCGTCCTTTTTGTTATTTGGTTGCAGATTTCAATCACTGTCCGGCTCCTCCGACGTCGGAGTGAACTGGGACACCTCAACTTCAAAAACATCGTCGTCGACGTCCCTGATCATAAGATGTCCGTCCCGCACTCCTATGCAAAGACCGTTGAAGTCGTGGAACGTATCGCCTGGGGCCGGTTCTACGTCGCCGTATCTGCCCACCATGCGCCTAATGTCGCCCGCGGGTCTTATGGCCGGCAGGCCGACAGCCTGCTCTCTGCAGCTCATGATTCCGGCGAACCGGGGTCTCGGGTCTTTTCGCGGGGGCACAAGCCTGCCGGTGGCCACAGGCACCACAGGCATATAGCGGCCGCATTCCATGACCGCGCTGCCGTCCCTGGCGCACTGCTTTTTTGCAGGCGGCTGCCCTTCCATCGCACGTGCCCTGTGCTCGCAGCGGTAGCACAGGCCTTTCTTAAACTTTTTCATTCGCACCTCTATCGGCTGTTGTTTCTCTCCCGTCCACATATTGCGCACTTGACGGTTACGCCGCTGTCGGCGTTATGCACTAGCCACTCGGACTCGTGCTTGCATTTATCCACAGGCACTATGCCCACGAGCAGATCGCTGAAGTCGGCGTCCTCCAGTATATACTGCGCGAGGTCCGGATGCCTGCGAACAGCTTTTTTATAGGCTGAACGGTATGCCTTCTTATGAAGCCATACCGAAAGGCGTAGAATGGTCTGGCGCCATAGCCAGCCGGTCACCGTGTTGCTATTGCCCGTCCAGGAGCAGTCCAGCCTCCACAACCATCCCGGAAAACGGCTGCAGGCATGCCCCGGGTAACAGATATCATGCAGCGACGACCAGCCTAGGCTGCAGTACACCCGCACGCTGCCGAACTTTTCCTTCACCTGATAGACGGGCACCCGCCAGAAGCGGAGCCTGCGCTCTATTATACTACAGGCATCGTCTATGCCCTTCCAGTCATGGTCTGGATCTCCCCACATCGGCATTTCAGTCCTCCAGTTTTTGATTTATCTCTTATGAGCTTCCGGCGGCTGCGTCCATTAACTTATAGCCTGCGCAAGCGGAAAATCTTGCGCAGGATATTTCTTTTTAATTCCACAGTTTTACTCTGCGCGCCGATGCAGCGCGCCATCCTCTTGATGAGGAACAGGCTTAATGGGAACAGCCCGCCGGCGCCTTTTTACACCTCGATTACATCATTGGATAGCTTTCACAGTGCTGTCATCACGTGCTCGGGCCGGAACGAAACAACGTCATGCTGCCTCAGCGGCACCTGGCGCGGCGCGTCCATCAGCTCGCCCCTGTATCCCGTCCTGGTGCGCGACCGCACCTGCACCCACAGCCGCTCCTGCGCGCCGCCGGCCACGAACAGCAGCCTCACAATGGCGCCGGGCCTGAGCCTGGCCGTCGTGCGCCTGTCAGGGCAGCTCTCGAAATGTATCGGCGCCAGCCTCTTCATGGCCTCCATGTCCAGCAGGTGGCAGCGCCGCCTGCTGTCCATATCGTTCAGCGCCTTCTTGACCAGTCTGGCCCGGGCCGCCACGCCCAGGCCGCTGTTCTCGAACGCGCCCACCACGCATATCTCCTTGCCGGTAGTCGTGTCGAAAATCTGGGCTGTCTCGCTGTCGACCCAGCTTATGTCGTACCTTTTTTTCATTTTTTCACCTCTATCCTCGGCTGTTTAGTGACCCGCAGAGGCTCGTATTTGAGCACCGTATATCCTTTCTGGATTTCCGGGTTGTCCTTATGGAGATCATGCTCCACCCAGCGCAGGATCTCGTAGGCAGTCTTGGCCGCCTTCGCCAGCTTTTTGCTGGCTATGCCGTACGACTCGTTGGGGATGAACCCGAAGGCGTCGGCCGCCATCAGCGCATAGATATGGTCCACTATGTGCGGGTCGTGGTTCTTTATCCTGTCCCAGAATGTTTCCCGCAGGACCCAGTCGACTTCCCGCAGCTGCCCCATCAGCAGCCTGCTGAACAGGTTGAGGGCGCGCACCATGAACAGCGCCTCACGCACCGTGCATGCTATTCTTAGCCCTCTGGGTCCGGCCAGCTTTTCCGCCAAAGCCTCGGCCTGCCTGATGCCGGTTCCAGTGCCCAGGTCGCCGCAGCCGCCGGCATAGGCCACCCGCAGCAGCCTGACCATGTAGTCGAACACATAGTATCCTTTCTGTAGAACCGCCCATTTCCTGGCCAGTCCGGGGTAGTGTCTGCGCAGCGTGGCTGGAACCGCCTCCAGCTCGCCCTGCTGTATACGGACCATCAGAGCGGCGGCCTCCTTGACGACGGCAAGCTGCTCTCTGGTCTTCAGAACTATCGCTATTTCGCTGTCCATGTTTTCGGCCACCTTGAACACACCGGCCCGGGTTTTACCCCGTACGGTCTGCTTATCGAAGCTCCTGCTTATTGCCCTCTCCCCGCCTTTCGGCTTTAGATCTACGGAAAGTGCATCGTGCTTTTGGCGGCGCTGTCGCGGGCTTCGTCCACAGCCCTTATGCGCCTGACTGCGCTGCTCTTCAGCTCTTCGATGGTCGGAGCCTGCACCTTTTTGTAGGCGCGGAGTTGCGCTCTTTTCCTTATTCCTTTCTTTTCTCTTTTTTTTTCGTTCATTTTTTTTTACCTCCGGCTGCTAGTTCTGCTCTACAGCTCTATTTCCCGGCTTGCGCATACGACCGCGCCCGCCCCCATGAACGGTAGCATCTCTTTTCTTTTTTCGTTGAAAAACTTCACCAGCCTGCCGTCGTGGCTTATATAAAACCATTCCAGCGCGTCCTTGTCCTCGAAATAGTTCCAAACCAGAGAGTTCCGCGTCTACAGCACTTTCAGTGTCCCGCTGTCGGCGAAATCCGCCACAATCGCCTTGATGGTCCGCGGATCCGCTAGAATGTCCGCGTCCGTCATATCGGGAACAATATTTTTAGGCACATTACAGCCTATTATCACCTTTTTCATATTAATCCTGTGATTGGTTGAAAAGCCGGTTACACAATTCGTCAAAAAGAAAAAGCTCATAGGCTTAAGCTTCATCTTCGGCCTCTTTCCTCCGCCGGGTGTATTCCTCCACTCCAGCCAGCTTGACCAGCCCGTCGAACGACGCCGGCAGCTCCACCAAATCGTCTCCAGCTTTTATGCTGTCGATATCAACAACGCGAATATCGATTTCGCCGTCCAGCACATATGGGCGGGCTATGCCGCCCTGCACAACAACCAACGCTTCTTTCATTTGTTTTCTCCTGATTTTTTAGTTTTGGCCGAAACATATGACGGCACAACGGCCCGCCACCTCTTGTCCACCAAGGCAATTGCAAGCTTGAGGTTACGCGCACTGTCAAGATTGAGGACGGCGCGGTGAAATATAAAGGCGTGCCGGATGGTTGCTAAAATGGTTGCCAAAATATATGACATTTTGGCAAAATCACTCAAGCAACACCCTCAATGCCTGGATCAGCCACGGGCTACACAGCACACCCGTCGCGAACAACGCCAATGCAATCGCTTTTGCAATCGCTTTCATTTCACCACCTTCATCGTTGAATTTTCCTTGATATATTTCTTAATCGCCTCTTCCGTGATCTGGTTGAGGCCCGACTTTGAAGGCCTCCAGCTACTGCCCCAGCACCAGACGGCGCACTGTCTGGGCGTCCAAGTGCAGGAGCTTTGCGGCACCAGCTATCGTGTAGATCGTTGAAATGGCTCCCGATCCTCCTGTTGTGGCTATAGAGGATCTGCATCCGCCGGGGTGGATGAAAGCTGCGGCCCGGATGTGGT